>DAIRWG010000005.1:5074-43376 GCA_036802405.1 Alloprevotella sp. | reverse complement strand
ATGCAGCTTGCTTCTTGGCTTTCGGGAGCATAGCGGGCTATGTGACTGAAAGTCAGGGAGCAAGATGCGCCCGAGAAAGTGCTTCTAAGCTGAAAGTAATCAGAGTAAGATACTATAAAAATAATTCTGAACACCTACTTACATATTGCTGAAACTGTTCTGACATGAGGGTATAGTGGTACTATATTTCCAAAATCAGCAGGAATTAAGTATATCGAGATGGGGATGGAATGGGCGGGCTGAAAGCCCAGTTGCTGTTTTCAGCCCACCCTTGACGCATGCGAAATGAGTACACCAAGCTTGACTGGTTTCATAGCAACCTTGCAGTAAAGAGAGTCACTCGAACAAGGCATCCATCGTGAGGCTCCGCTGCACAATGCTTGCATGCGAATTGTTCACCAGGCCGTAAGTCGTCACCATCACCAGTTGGCAATTCTTACGCGTCTTCGTTTCTTCCTCAAACTGCCACTCACGCTCCTGCAGTCGCTCGGCATACTGCTTGTCGATGGCATAGGGACGCTGCGAAAACTTCATCTCGCAAAGGCTCACCACCCGATCGGCACGATCCATCACCAGATCGATCTGCGAGGGATGTTCCCTGTTCTTGCTCTTCCACCCCGACACCGACACGGCAATGCCGCTGATGCCCATGGCTTGCTTCAGCTGGTCGCAATGCGCCAAGCACACGCGTTCAAAGGCATATCCAGCCCACGACAAGAGGGACGAACTGCCCAAGTGATGCTCCCAGAAATGGGAATCACCGTGGTCTGCATTTTTCAGAAAATGGAAGTAGAACAAAGTGTAGGCATCCGTCAACTGATAGATTTCATCCCTTTTCTTTTGCCCGAAAGCCACGTAGCGACGCACGAAATCGCTCTCTTCCAAGTCGTTGAGTATGCGCGAGGCGCTGCCCGCATTAGGCAATCCCGTCAGTTCCAGTATTTCGTTGCGAGTCAGCCCCTTTTTCTTCGTGGCCAAAGCACTCACCACCTGCAGATGGTTCTCCGCACAGCGAAACATGGCTTGATAGAGGTTGACATACTCATCATGCAATTGGCCATCTGGATTAAAGAACAAGCGGTCGAAATTCTGAGCTAAACTGCATTTGCCATCAAGCATCGACAAATAGTAAGGCACCCCGCCCAAAGCCATATAGCACATCACTTGGTCATAGCGGCTCATATGAATCTCGCGCGATGCGTAGTAAAGCTCGCACTCACGCAGAGTGAACGGGTGCAAATGAATGCGAAGATTCACTCGCCCATACAGTCCACCATGGTTTCCAAACACCTTGTTCACTACCCATGAGGTGGCCGAACTGCAACCAATCAGCAAAATGTCGTGGCGGGCCGAAGCCCAACTGTTCCAAAACCATTCCAAGGCCGTGAGGAAAGAATTGTCGGAACCATTCATCCACGACAATTCATCCAAGAACACCACCTTTTTCCCTTCACCCGAACGCTCAAGAATGTTCATCAAAGCCGAGAAGGCATCCATCCAGCTCTTGGGCATCAACAATGGACTATCTGAATACTTGCAGAGTGCGTGATAAAAATATTCCAACTGCACCTTACGGTTTTCCTTGTTTACTCCAGTGGCATAAAAGGCCAAGCGGTCGGCAAAAGTTTCCCGAACCAAATAGGTCTTGCCCACACGACGGCGGCCATACACCACAACAAACATCGATTCTTTGGCATCAAAAGCTGCCTCCAAGGCATTCTTTTCCTTTGTTCTACCTATTATTTCTGCCATGATTCTGCTTTTAGAGGTAAACTTAATTATTTACTGCCTGCACATGCCCACGGCGAAAACCTCTTGTGTTCGGCCATGTATTTGACTTCGCCTGCCATTACGGACTTGAGCGGTTATTGCCCACAAATATACGTAAACCCTCACTTGCAGCCAAACCATACCGCATTATTTTGGCTGCAAGTGACATTTTTAGCCACTTGCAGCCAAACTACATCATACTATTTTGGCTGCAAGTCCTATTTTTAACCACTTGCAGCCAAACCTTACCACATCATTTTAGCTGCATGTGCCATTTTCGCCCACTTGCACCCCAACATAGTAGCCGTGCTCCCAATGTGGCACACGCCACAAATGCAGGACGACTTTCAGCGTATGACTTACACGCAATCAGCTGACAGACAGCCCACTACTTCATGCGACAGGCTCACGCGACACCCCTTCGTCTTCATCCGCCTCACGCGCGCGCGTATATACACCGCAATTCACATTCTTGCTGTCACCTGTCATCGCCCAAACGTGTGGGGTGCGATGCCCTGCTCCATCACGGCAAGTCGCAGACTATTTTCTGCGACTCCCGAACTTGGAAGAGCACCAATGCTCGGTGGTGCAAAACCTGTTAAGCGGCATGAAAAAACAACATACGCAAGGACGAGATGTGCTCCGCTCTTTTTGAACCACCTCCTTCAATGGTCAAACACCAATACATTTAATTATTTTCGAATTAATTTCACTGTTTACGATACGGCGGTGGATTTTTTACGGCACCGTGGTGGAGTAATTACAGTACCGCGGTGGAATTTTCACAGTACCACGGTAGAATTTTTACGGTACCGTGGTGGAATTTGAAAAAGTCTGCGACTTTTTCACCGCGGTGCTTCGGCACGAAAAAGCTGCCTGGCATTTCAAATATTTTTAGAAAATCATCCACACCAACATTCGCTGCCCCACAAGGCACGAAGGGCTGAAAAATGACGGATGAAAGCAAAATGTGCAATTCGCTGGTAAATGCGCGCACGCGAAAAGCGCGCACGCGCGAGAAGCGCAGCATCGTGGCGCATCGACTGGTGGCATCTTGTGACGCATTCGCAGGCGGGCGAAAAAATATTTCGTTCTTTTTTCCGAAAAATTGCCCCAAATCGTGCACCTTTCATTAAAAAATCCTACCTTTGCAGTAGGTAGGAAAGCTTTTCCACATCACGACCGGAAAGGCACCTTCCACCTGATGCTTCATCCAAACCTTACCCACATCTGGCCTCGCCAGCATGACACTATATAGAGACCCCCATCCGAATACCTCACATCCTAAACAAAGAAACAGCCTTATGCCATCATTCCCCTACAAAATGCTGCTTGCATCCGGCGCCATCTGCCTGAGCACCTCCCTGCTCTGCACAGGATGCATCGACGACTCCTACGACCTGAGCAAGGACATCGACCTGACCGTGGGCCTCGGCGGCGACGGACTCGCCGTGCGTCTGGGCAACACCGAACCCATCAAGCTTGACAACATCCTCGATGTGGACCAGTCCGTCAAGCTTGACGGCATGAACCGCTACTACCTCGTGGAGGACGGCACCACCGAAGTGTCGTTCGACGTGCCCAACGTCAGCACCCACGTGTCGCGCTCGCTCATCAACACCTCCTACCACGTGATCGACTATGCCACGGCCCGCACACAGTTTGAGCAGGAATACGGCGTCAGCGTGCCCGACGGCACCACCTTTGCAGTGCCTTCCGGATTCAAGGTGAGCGGCATGGCCGAAGGACAGTCGCACGTGAAGCTCAACGTGAGCAACGTGCACGAAGCCATCGTGCAGCTGCAGAGCGTGAAGGTGCAGCCCGTACACCTCATGCTGCGCGTGGAAAACCGCTCGGCTGCCAACATGAAGTTTGACATCACCGGCATGGACAACCTGCGCGTCAAGCTGCCGCAGATGCTTGAGCTCGCAGGCACCAGCAACGGACGCCTGGAGGGCAACACCCTCGTGGTGGACCACGTGGACTGCTCGAGGTCGTCGCTCGTGGCCGACGTCACCGTGAGCGGCATCCGCATGGGAGCCGACGGCACGCCGACCGCCGACCGCCACATCAACTTCAGCGACGCCAACTCGAGCATCAGCCTGGAGGGCACCATCAACTTCACCACCACCGCCCAGTTCAACATCGGTCCCTCGGACTATGCCGACGTCAACTTCAGCGTGACGGCCAACGAGCACGACCCATCGGCCGACGCCAACGTGGTGGTGACCACGGCCACCGGACGCTTCAACCCCGAAATAGCCCCCGATGTCGACCCCATCAACGTGGCCGAATCACTGCCCGACTTCCTGCAGGACGAGGCCGTGAGCCTGCCCGTGACCAACCCCACCGTGCGCTTCGAGGCCGACATGACCGACATTCCCGCCGACCTCAACTTCTCGGCACTGCTCACGGCTGAAAAGGCCGGCAAGGCCGACGTGAAGCTCAACCTCCCCGCACAGGGAAAAGCCACGCTGCAGACGGGACGCCCCAACACGCTCTACTTCTATCAGGGCACTGCCCCCTACGACCCGCAGCAGGCCGTGCCCGCCACGGCACAGACGCACCAGGTGAACAACATCGCCTCGCTCATCAACCCGCTGCCCGACGACATCCGCATCAACATCGGCGGTGGCCGCGTGCAGGTGCCCAACGACAAGAGCTACACCATCGAGCTCGGGCGCAACTACACCTCCGAGGCGCGCTACGCCGTGTTCGTGCCCTTCGAGTTCAGCCACGGCCTGACCATCGTCTACAACGACTCCACCAACTCCATGAACGACGACCTCAAGGACTACTCGGCCGAGGGCGTGCGCATCAATGCCAAGGTGGAGAACACCATTCCCCTGGCCCTGGTGGGAAGCATCCGGGCTGTCGACGTGAACGGCAACGAGCTGCCCGGCATCCGCTTCAGCGAAGTGAGCATCCAGGCCGGCAACGGCGATGAAACGCCCGTCGTGACCGACGTGGTGGTGGAAGCCAAGCTCGACAATCCCGACGACCTCAAGCGCGTGGACCGTTTCTTCTTCAACGTGCATGCGGCCAGCGGCGAAACCACGGCCACGCACACACTCGTGTCGACCCAGTATCTGAGGCTGACCGACGTCCGCCTCCGGCTGACCGGACGTGTCACGGCCAACCTCAACTGATGCGCACCCTGTGCGAAAAGCTTTCATCTTGACACATTCACCCCTTCAAGCTTCCCATCACAATGAAACACAAGATATCAGCACTCCTGCTCGCCGCAGCTTCCTGCCTGACGGGTGCGGCACAGGAACTCCGCTCGGCCTATTTCATGCAGACCTCCAACTACAAGCATGAACTCAACCCCGCCCTGCTCGACTCGGCCTATGTGGCCATGCCGCTCCTGCCCCTCGGCTACTTCAACCTTGGCACCACCGGCAATGTGGGCGCTGCCGACTTCATCTACAAGCTCAAGCCCGGCATGCCCGGCTACGGCAACGGCTACGAGCTCACCACCTTCATGAACCCCGGCGTTGACCGTCAGGAATTTCTCGACGGACTGCGCGAGAAGAACTCGCTCGGCGTGTACCTCAAGTACCAGCTCTTCGGCATGGGATTCAAGGGCTTTGGCGGCATGAACTCCGTGGAACTCAACCTCCGCTCGAACACCAACGTGTGCCTGCCCAAGGATCTCTTCGCCTTCATGAAGGACACGGGCGAGGAGGATGCCTACGACATTTCGAACATCGGCGTGCTCTCGCAAAACTATGTGGAGCTCGGACTGGGCCACTCGCGCCAGATCAACGAGAAACTGCGCGTGGGCGGCAAGCTCAAGCTGCTCTTCGGACTGGGCTATGCCAACTTCAAGGCCGAGCACCTGCACGTGGGCCTCACCGAGGACCAATGGCTCGTGAACGGGCATGCCAGCCTCGTGGGCACGGGATTCGGAGCCAAGTTCAAGTATAAGGAGGGCAAGAACTATGTCGACCCGGCCACCGGACAGGTGACCGACCGCCAGCGCATCGACGGCATTGACGACGACGACCTCAAGGCCAAGCTCGGCGGATTCGGCATGGCCATCGACCTGGGTGCCACCTACCAGCTGCTGCCCGAGCTGAAACTGAGCGCGGCCATCACCGACCTGGGCTTCATCAGCTGGAAGAACACGCTGCGCGCCACCTCGAAGGGCGAATGGAAGTTCGACGGATTCAAGAACGACATCTACGTTGACGGCACCGACACGGGCCACAACAAGATCGAGGACCAGCTCGACGACATCGGCGACGACCTCGAAAACCTCTTCTCGCTCTACGACGACGGCACCGGCAGCAGCTGCAAGGCTCTGGCCGCCACGCTCAACGTGGGTGCCGACTACGAGCTGCCCGTCTACCGGAAGCTGCACTTCGGATTCCTCTACACCAGCCGCATCCAGGGCCGCTACTCCTGGCACCAGGGCATGCTGAGCGCCAACATCCGACCGGTGAAGGCCATTGAAGTGACGGCCAACGTGGCTGCCAGCTCCACGGGCGTGACCTGCGGTGCCGTGCTCGACCTCCATGCACCCCACTTCAACTTCTTCATCGGCACCGACCGCTTCATCGGCAAGCTGAGCAAGCAGGGCATTCCTCTGCACAGCCTCAACTCCAACGTGACCCTCGGCATGAGCTTCCCGCTCTGACGCCCCTGCGTTCTGATGCCCGATTTTCTGATGCCCGCTCCGATGCACCGTTCCCTCCCCCACACATGGTGGAACGGTGTGCCGGAGCGGGCATCTTTTTGGACCTTGAAGGGAACTGCGGAGAACGGGCCGTGGGCTGCGAAATGCTAAAGATATATCAATAGTTATCCCACGATTTTGGGGATAACTGAAGAAATAACTATATTTGCAGACATGATTACAGACTACGGATTAGACGGGAAATCAAACCCCGAGATCATAGCCGATCTGGGGGCCCGATTCAGAGCCTACCGCCTGCTGGCCGAACTCACACAGCGCGAAGTGGCGGAAAGGGCAAACGTGAGCATATTCACCATCAGCCAGTTCGAAAAAGGGGCCGCCTGCAACATCGGAATGGCCACATTGCTGTCGCTCCTCAGAGCCATCGGTTTTCTTGAGGAAATCGAAAAACTGCTGCCCGAGCTGCCTCCACTGCCCCGGCAGCTGCTGAAGGAAGCACAAAGAAGAGAAAGGATCAGACATGGGAAATAATGTAGTGAAAGTAAAGTGAGCATGTAGTCTAGCAAAAATGTTTTGGCACTGTAACGTTTCGTGTGGGTAACCCATGATTACCCAAGGCATAGCACTGATAGTCATTGCAGTCCTTTTAAGCCGCAGGGCTTCGTGCTTCTTCGTGGCCCTTGGTGGTAAAGACTCCGCCGCATGGCTTCGCGGCCCTTAGCGGCCCTATGGGCCCTTCGCGTTCAAAGCCATCCGCATGGTCTTCGCGGCCCTTAGCGGCCCTTCGCGGATAAAACCGTATAACATCCCCGAGGCCACGGCTGGGAAGCCGCAACTCCCCCACGTCCTCTTCGTGTATCTTTGTGCCCCTTGGCGGTAACCTCAAGTGAAGAATGATGTCCGATTTGACTGCCCACACGAAACGTTATAGAGCCAATGTTTTGGCAGCTTGTTCTACGATTCTCCCCCCCTCAAAAAGGGGCAAATCCGCCTCAAACATATCCCAAATGCAGTTTTACGGAGGCGAAAATGCACATTTTCCCCAAAAACATGCAATGGGCGGTGCAATTTTTGTAGCTTTGCCGTGTTTTAGGAAAAACGATTCATCACAACCCTACCTATGCAAACCATACGATCGCTCCACGACCTTACCCTCCACCTGCAGCAGCAAGGCACCCGCCGCAGGCTCTCCGTCGTGTGCGGCTCCGATGCCAGCACATCGGGAGCCGTGATGCGCGCCGTGCGTGAAGGATTCGGCGAGGCCTACTTTGTGGGCGACTGCGAAGCCGTGCGCCGCACGCAGGCCGTTGCCTCCTACGATGGCCCCCACATCCACTTCATCGAAGCCGACACCCACGTGGATGCGGCCGAGAAGGCCGTCACGCTGGTGCGCAACGGTGAAGCCGACGTGCTCGTGAAGGGACTGCTCCACACCGAAACGCTCCTGCACGCCGTGCTCAACAAGGAATGGGGCATCCTGCCCCGGGGCCGCGTGCTCACCCACATCGCCATGGCCGAAATCCCGGCCTACCACAAGCTGCTCTTCTTCAGCGACGCGGCCGTCATCCCCTATCCCACCCACGAGCAGCGCGTGCAGCAGGTGGCCTACATGGCACAGATGCTCCACGCATTCGGCATGGAGGAACCGCGCATCGCCCTGCTCCACTGCGCCGAAACGGTGAACGAGAAATTTCCTCACACCTTGGGCTACGGCGAAATATGCCAACGCGCCGCCAACGGCGAATGGGGCCGACTCCGCGTGGACGGCCCGCTCGACCTGCGCACCTCGTGCGACCCCGAGGCGCTCCGCATCAAAGGCATCCAATCCGTGCTCGAAGGCGATGCCGACGCACTGATCGTGCCCGACATCGAGGCCGGCAACCTGCTCTACAAGTCGCTGCCGCTCTTCGCACACGCCCGCATGGCCGGCACGCTGCAAGGCACGCTCGCCCCCGTGGTGCTGCCCTCGCGCGGCGACGACGAAGAGGCCAAGTTCCACTCGCTCGCCCTGGCCACCATGGGCGTGTGACGCCACTTTTACCTTTTTCCCCAAGCATTCCACACTTTTTCACCAAGAACCATTTCCTTTTTCTCCCTTTCCCTTACACCCATGCGCATCCTTGTGATCAATCCCGGTTCCACATCCACCAAAGTGGCCGTCTTCGAAGACGAACGCTCCCTGGTGGCGAGCACCATCCGTCACACCCCCGAAGAACTCCAACCCTTCAAGCAGGCCATCGAGCAGCACGAATTTCGCAAGCAGCTCGTGCTCAACTGGCTCAAGGCCAACGGATTCCAGCTCGACTTCGACGCCATTATCGGGCGGGGCGGACTGGCCAAACCCATTCCCGGCGGCACCTACCGCGTGAACCGCAAGATGTGCTACGACACTTACTACGCCATGCGCAAGCATGCGTGCAACCTGGGCTGCCTCCTGGCCTACGAACTGGCCAAAATGCAGAATCACCCGTGCACGCCGATGATTGCCGACCCGGGCGTGGTGGACGAAATGGTGCCTGAGGCCCACGTGAGCGGATCGCCGCTCATGCCTCGCATCTGCATCTGGCACGCGCTCAACCAGCGCGCCATCGCACGGCGCTACGCACGCAGCATCGGACGGCGCTACGAGGACCTCAACCTCGTGATCTGCCATCTGGGCGGTGGCATCTCGGTGGCTGCCCACGAGCACGGACGGGCCATCGATGCCAACAATGCACTTGACGGCGAAGGCCCCTTCTCGCCCGAGCGCGCCGGTTCGCTCCCCGCTGCCGACCTCATCCACCTCTGCTTCAGCGGACGCTACACCGAGGACCAGCTCAAGCGCCGCATTGCCGGCAAGGCAGGGCTCATGGCACACCTCGGCACCACCGACATCCCCCAGATCCTGCAGATGATCGAGCAGGGCGACGCACACGCCCGACTGCTCATCGATGCCATGATCTTCCACACCGCCAAGGCCATCGCCTCCGAAGGGGCCGTACTCTGCGGCAAGGTCGATGCCGTCATCCTCACCGGAGGCATCGCCCACTCCGACTACATCACCTCGCGCATCGCCCGAAGGGTGAGCTACATGGCACCCGTTCACATCTTCCCAGGCGAGGACGAAATGGAAGCCCTGGCCTACAACGCACTCTCCGTGCTGCGAGGCGAATACGAGGCCAAGGAGTACGAGTGAAAGCCCCGGGAGAAGGGCAGTTTTGTCATCGGAACGTAACAACTTACTACCCAACGGGCAAGCACCGCAAAAGCAACAAATAATTTGCGTTAAAAAGTTTTGGAAGCGCCAATATTTTCGTACTTTTGCTTCGGTTTTAAGGCCCTCTCCTAAAGGAGCGCCCCAAGCCACTGCACGACAACCCTTTATTTTTCAAACAATAAATCATTATGGCAACATTAGATTTGACCAAGTACGGTATCACCGGCGTCACTGAAATTGTGCACAATCCTTCATACGAGCAACTCTTCGAAGAGGAGACCAAGGCAGGCCTCGAAGGCTTCGAGAAGGGTCAGGTCACTGAACTCGGTGCCGTGAACGTGATGACCGGTATCTACACTGGCCGTTCACCCAAGGACAAGTTCATCGTGATGGACGAGAACTCCAAGGACACTGTGTGGTGGACCAGCGAAGAATATAAGAACGACAACAAGCCCGCATCTCAGGAGGCTTGGGCTGCCGTGAAGGAAATCGCCAAGAAGGAGCTCTCCAACAAGCGCCTCTTCGTGGTTGACGGCTTCTGCGGTGCCAACAAGGAGACCCGCATGGCTGTGCGCTTCATCATGGAGGTGGCATGGCAGGCTCACTTCGTGACCAACATGTTCATCCGTCCCTCCAAGGAAGAGCTCGAAAGCTTCGAACCCGACTTCATCGTGTACAACGCTTCCAAGGCTAAGGTGGAGAACTACAAGGAACTCGGCCTCAACTCCGAAACTGCCGTTGTGTTCAACATCACCAGCCGCGAGCAGGTGATCATCAACACCTGGTATGGCGGTGAGATGAAGAAGGGCATGTTCTCCATGATGAACTACTACAACCCCCTCAAGGGCATCGCTTCCATGCACTGCTCTGCCAACACCAACATGGAGGAGACCAGCTCCGCCATCTTCTTCGGCCTCTCCGGCACGGGCAAGACCACTCTCTCCACCGACCCGAAGCGTAAGCTCATCGGTGACGACGAGCACGGATGGGACGACAACGGTGTGTTCAACTACGAGGGCGGCTGCTATGCCAAGGTGATCAACCTCGACAAGGAGAGCGAACCCGACATCTACGGTGCCATCAAGCGCGATGCTCTGCTCGAAAACGTGACCGTGGCTGAAGACGGCAAGATCGACTTCGCCGACAAGAGCGTGACCGAGAACACTCGCGTAAGCTATCCTATCTACCACATCAACAACATCGTGAAGCCCGTGAGCAAGGGTCCCGCTGCAAAGCAGGTGATCATGCTTTCTGCCGATGCATTCGGTGTGCTTCCTCCCGTGTCTATCCTCTCTTCCGAGCAGGCACAGTACTACTTCCTCTCCGGCTTCACCGCAAAGCTCGCTGGTACGGAACGCGGCATCACTGAGCCCACTCCTACCTTCTCCGCTTGCTTCGGCCAGGCATTCCTCGAACTCCACCCCACGAAGTACGCTCAGGAACTCGTGAAGAAGATGGAGGCCAACGATGCCAAGGCTTACCTCGTGAACACTGGCTGGAACGGCACTGGCAAGCGCATCTCCATCCGCGACACCCGCGGCATCATCGATGCCATCCTCGACGGTTCCATCGACAAGGCTCCCACCAAGACTGTGCCTTACTTCAACTTCGTGGTGCCTACGGAACTCCCCGGTGTGGATTCCAACATCCTCGACCCGCGCGACACTTATGCCGACGCTGCCCAGTGGGATGAGAAGGCCAAGGATCTCGCTGCCCGCTTCATCAAGAACTTCGTGAAGTATCAGGGCAACGAAGCTGGCAAGGCTCTCGTGGCTGCCGGTCCTCAGCTCTAATAGCCAAGACTATTGATCGTCCTTCGGATTCTTTCTGAAGGAGAAATGCTTATTCCATTTTTGGTGCATCACCCCCTCAAGAGGTGATGCACCTTTTTTTGTGTGGACACGATAACACACCGTGCCCGCTCCGGCAGGAAACGAGGCGCTACGGGCTTTATGCAGCCATATGCATTCAGCATACAACAATTCGGTGTAATTTTGCACTTTCTATTCAAAGCTGGCAGCGCAGCAGTACCGCCGCGCTGCCAGCTTTTGATGAATGAAACCACACGGCAGGAAGCGAAGCACCGAAAGCGGCCGCCCGCCGTACATTCACCCCCATCATCCCCCACCTCCTATGAAGAAAAAGATCAAGCCCTCCCCCTTCCTTTCCATCCTTCCGCTGGCCCTGCTCGTGGCGATGCTCGTGCTGGTGATCCGCGCCTTCGGCAGCGATGCGCTGAGCGGAGCGAGCCAAGTGGTGCTGCTCCTGGCCTCGGGCTGCTGCGTGGGCATCGGCATGCTGCGCCTGCACGTGCCTTGGCACGACTTCGAGCGGGCCATCATCCACAACGTGGGCAGCGTGACCACGGCCATCGTCATCCTGCTGCTCATCGGAGCCTTGAGCGGCACGTGGATGCTCAGCGGAGTGGTGCCCTCGCTCATCTACTACGGCCTGCAGGTGATCCGGCCCGAAGTGTTTCTGCTGGCCAGCTGCCTGATCTCGGCACTGGTGAGCGTGATGACGGGCAGCTCGTGGACCACCATCGCCACCATCGGCATCGCCCTGATGGGCATCGGCCAGGCCTTCGGATTCAACGAAGGGTGGATTGCGGGAGCCATCATCAGCGGTGCCTACTTCGGCGACAAGATCTCGCCCCTGTCCGACACCACGGTGCTGGCATCTAGTGCGGCCGAGGTGACGCTCTTCACCCACATCCGCTACATGGTCTACACCACCCTGCCCTCCTTCCTCATAGCCCTCGCGGTGTTTGCCGTGGCCGGATGGGGCACGGCTGCCGGAAGCGGCCAGCAGGTGGAAGCCTTCTCGCAGGCATTGGCCGCGCGCTTCAGCATTTCGCCCTGGCTGCTGCTGGTGCCCGTGCTGACGGGAGTGCTCATCGTGCGCAAGGTGCCGTCGATCATCACGCTCTTCCTGTCGGTGCTGATGGCACTGGCCGCCGCCCTGCTGGTGCAGCGCCCGGTGCTGGCGGAAATTGCCGGGGGCGATGTGTTTCGCGGTGCCATGCTGAGCGTGTATGGCAGCACCTCGTTGGCCACCCCCGACGCCACTTTGACAGACCTGGTGTCCACACGCGGCATGGCGGGCATGATGAACACCATCTGGCTCATCCTGTGTGCCATGTGCTTCGGCGGCACGATGCAGGCCGGCGGCATGGTGAGGGGCATCACGCGGCTGCTGGTGGGCATGGTGCGGGGCCGCACTTCGCTGGTGGGTGCCACGGTGTGCTCGGGACTGCTGCTCAACACGGCCATTGCCGACCAGTATCTCTGCATCCTGCTCAATGCCAACCTGCTCAAGCGCATCTACGACGTGAAGGGCTACGAACGCCGCCTGCTGAGCCGCACGACCGAGGATTCGGTGACGGTGACTTCGGTGCTCGTGCCGTGGAACACCTGTGGCATGACGCAGAGCACGGTGCTGGGCGTGAGCACACTCACTTATTTGCCTTACTGCATCTTCAATCTGCTCAGCCCGCTTATGAGCCTGCTGGTGGCCGCCGCAGGCTTCCGCATCTACCGGAAGAAGAATTTACGCACCAAATCAAGCAAAACGTCACCGAATTGACAGAATGCCAATCCTTTTTCCCCGAAAAAACACCACATCTTTTGCACATTTACAACATTTGTCATACCTTTGCAAATAAAGAAATTGACACAAAGTGTTCCCTTGATGCTTATGACCATTCACAACACCCATACCATAACAAGTTCGAGAATACATGCCGCACTGACATTTGCGGCATTTTTTTTATCGAGCCTTTCCGCCTTGTCGCAAACCGTGGTGAAAGGTAAAGTGACTGCCGCTGAAGACGGCTCTGCCATATCTTTGGCCAACGTAAGGTTGCTCCGCGCCGCTGATTCCACCTTTGTCAGCAGTTGCCTGACCGACAGCGCCGGCCATTTCTCCTTTGAGTTGTCGTCGGGCAAGGCTGAGGACTACTTGATACACACACTACGCATGGGCTACCGCCAAGCCATTGAACCAGTTTCCTCGAACATGAAGGAACAAAGCGTTGTGCTGCCTTCAGAATTCGGACAACTGTCGCCGGCAGAAGTGGTGTATGTGCACCCTTCCACGCAATTTGAGGGAGATGCCTTGGTCACCCAGGTGAAAGGCACCATTCTGGAACGGTTGGGCAGAGCCACCGATGTGCTGCCGTTGCTGCCTGGACTGGTGGACAACGGGGGACAAATCGAAGTGGTGGGGCGTGGTGCCCCGGCCTTTTACATCAACGGACGTCCCATGCATTCGCTTCAGGAGTTGGAACAAATATCCTCGGACGCCATCGTACGCGTGGAAGTGGTGACCAGTCCGGGGGCACGCTATTCATCGGAAACCAGCTCCGTGGTACGCATCATCACTGCCAAGCCACAAGGCGAAGGATTTTCGGTGGAAAACCTGAGCAAAATCGGATGGAAGGACTATGCCTTGACATCCGACCTGCTGCATTTGAACTACCGAAAAGGAAAACTGGATGTGTTTGCCGATTTCAACTACGACTACTCACACCAGAAAAGCCGCAACCTCTACGACCAGACAACTTGGAGTGAAACCGTCGAACGCCAGCAAATCGACATGCGGGGCAAGAACCACAAGCAGTTGTTTGAGGGCAAAGCTGGATTCGATTTCTCCCCTTCTGCCAACCACTCATTGGGCATGTTCTACGAAGTGCAGCGCACGCCGAAGCACGGGCACGGCACTTACAACGGCATCCTGCTGCAAGAAGGTTTGCCACAGGACAGTCTGGTGTCGGCACAGTTGCGCCGCGGCACCGAAACGACGCACTTGCTGGAAGGATACTACACGGGAAATGCCGGACGTTGGAATTTTGATGCCAACTTCAGCCTCATGCAGAAGGACGGCCTTGAGCGCAATGCCTCGCAGGAAAGGACGAAAAGCGGCAGTGTGCGCGAGGTCTGTTCGGTGGACGATTCGCAAGGGCAAATGGCAGCATTTGAAGCCAATGCTGCACGAACTTTGGGAAAAGCAGCCAAACTGAGCTTTGGCACGGCCGGCACGCTGAGCAGCCGACGCGATGCGTTTCAAAACCCTGACGGAACATTGGGCAGCAGCCATCAGAAGGTGAACGAAGGCAATGCTGCCCTCTATGCTGAATGGGGACAGGCCATCGGAAGGTGCCAAGTGCGTCTGGGCCTGCGCTACGAGCATACCGACAGCCGCTATTATGAGAACCACGTGAAGAAAGCAGAGCAATCGCGCACCTACGACAAACTGCTGCCTTCGGCCATGCTGGTGGCACCGCTCGGAAAGTCGCAAATTCAACTGAGCTATGCCCGGCAGTACCAACGTCCGCTCTACACGCAGCTGAGCGACCAGCTCTACTACGTGAACCGCTCGCTCTACGAAAGCGGAAACTCGCACCTACGGTCCGTGATTGTTGACAACCTGTCGGTCAACTATCGCATCGGATGGTTCATGCTGATGGGACAGTATATGCGACATGATGGCCGCATCATTACCCGCGCCAGGGCTTACGAAGGCGACCCTCACATCACTCTGCTGCAAAAGGTCAACTCGGAAACTGCCATACACCAGTATAACGTGATGGCTTCCTTTGCCCCACGCTTCAAGAAGTACACCCCGATGCTGCTGGCGGGAGTCATCGGACAGCGTTACTCGGTGGCTCACCGCGGTGAAGTGCTCCACCTGAACAATCCGATGCTGATGGTGCGCTTCAACAACATCTATGCTTTTTCTCCGACCACCTACGTCCGGGCTGATTTCAACTATATGAGTGAAGGTGAAAGTGAAAACATCCGACTGAAGAGTTACTGGGGCCTGAGCCTCAGCGCCTCAAAAATGTTTGGCCCACACTGGATGGTACAGGTGGCGGCGAACGACCTGTTCAATGCATCGCGCAACCGGAAATTCACCATGCTCGACACCCGGCAGGCAGTGCACATCACGAAATGCCAGAACACACGCAGTGCATTGCTCACCGTGCGCTACCGGTTCAACACGACTCCTTCAAAATACAAGGGTAAGGGCACGGGACAAGAAGAGCGCAAACGGTTCTGACAAATTGCCGACGCCCCCCCCCATCTATTATCAAGCAGACGAGTGGACAAGGAAGCAGGTTCTTCTTCAGAGAACTGCAACCTTGTCCACTCGTCTGCTATATATATATATGGAGTAACCTCCCCCAATAATTTGGCAACTGGCACCTTATTGCCCCAGCCGTTCCCAAGCTTCGGCCACTCCATCCTCGTCGTTGCTGGCGGTGACAAAATCGGCAGCGGCGCGCACCTCGGGAGCCGCATTGGCCATAGCCACGCCCATGCCGGCAAAGCGGAGCATGGACAGGTCGTTGTAGCCATCGCCGAAGGCAATGAGGTCGCTGGGCGTGAGCTTGAGCACCGAGAGCAGACGCTGCAGCGAGAGCGCCTTGTCGATGCCCTTCGGCACGAGTTCGAGGAAGAAGGGGGCCGAACGGAACAGGTCCATGCGTCCGTCGAGCTGTCCGAGCAGTTCCTCCTCAGCCTGCACCAGCTGGACGGGATCGCCCGTCATGAGGAGTTTGGTGGGCTCGTCGGGCAATGCCTCCAGCAGGTTGTCCACCCGGCGGATGTGCATCTGGTTGATGCGTGCCTCTTCGGCCACATAAGGGTCGTCGGGCATCTCGGTCAGGATGTCGGTGCCGGCATAGCCGAGCAGGGCATAGCCCTTCTCACGCGCATAAGTGTGGAGAAGCGGGAGCACATCCTGTGGCAGATGTTTGGCATAGAGTTCCTGCTTCGTCTGCCAGTTCACAATCTTTCCGCCATTGTAGGAAAGCACATATCCTCCCCGGTGATCCATGCCGAGCACATCGGCCACCGGCTCGATGCCATAGGTGGGACGGCCCGAGGCCAACACCACCACGACACCCTGCTCCATGGCATGCACCAGCGCCTCACGGGTGCGGGGGCTGACCTCCTTGCGGGAGTTGGTAAGCGTGCCGTCGAGGTCGAGGGCAATCATGCTATACTTCATAAGTCTTTAAGCTAAGTAGTAAAGTATTGTTGTTCGCTTCCTTCGTAAATACTTGATAATGAATGCTCTTTCAGATTAGAGTATTTACTACCATAAGCAAATTCGCTTTTCTTAGAATAGTAGTATTTACATAAGGGCTTTTAGTTTAGTTTCCTTTGAAGCCTTTCGTCAGCCTTTGAGCAAGGCCCCGAGCTGGCGCTCCACTTCCCACATCACGATGCCCGCCGTGACGCTCACGTTCATCGAGTGCTTCGTGCCGTACTGCGGAATCTCGAGTGCCTGGTCAGCCTGGTCCACCACATCCTGGCGCACGCCCTTCACCTCGTTGCCCATGACGAGGGCATAGCGCCGTGAAGGGTCGAAGCGGAAGGCATCGAGCTTGAGGCTCCCCTCCACCTGCTCCACGGCCAGCACCACGTAGCCTTGTTTCTGCAAGTGGCGCACCACTTCGAGCGTGTCGGCGAAATAGTGCCACTCCACCGAATCTTCTGCCCCGAGTGCCGTTTTGTGAATTTCGGCCGAAGGGGGGGTGGCCGTGATGCCGCACATGTAGACGGCCTCGATGCGGAAGGCATCGGCCGTGCGCAGCACGCTTCCCACATTGTGCAGCGACCGGACGTTGTCGAGCACCATCACGAGCGGCAGTTTTTGAGCTTTGCGAAAGGCATCGACATCGATGCGGTTGAGATCTTCTACGGTAAGTTTGCGCATGGGCGTATGAATGTTGGCCGGAGCCGTTGGTAAAATGTCGTTTTGCGGGCCGCGGAAACACGTGCTGTGCATCCATCGGCTTCAAGCGTGGGCAAAGTTAAAGGTTTTCCTTCGGGCTATCGGCCAAGCATGCCGGAGCGGAAGCGTTTTTTATAAAATTAAGCCAAAAAATGCGCACCTCACCTGACGGTTGGTGCGCATCGTTGTCATTCAGCATCAGCAGGGCCGCCGCGATGGCCCCACCGATTGTCACGCCTGTTCGGCCAGCTGACGTCCGAGCTGGCGTGCAGCTTCCAGGGTGTCGGCATGAGCGCCCTGCTTCCACTCCACGGGCTGGCCCACCGGCTGCATCTTCATCCGCTCGTTGCTGGCGGCAATGGCCTTCACGGCCTGACCGCTCCAGGTGAATCCGCCGAAGCATCCGAGGCGGTGATTGTCGACCACCCGTCCGGCCAGGCGCTTGAGCAGGTCGTCCATGAGGGGGAATACGCCGCCGTTGTAGGTGGGTGCTCCCAAAGCCAGCGTGTCGTAGCGGAAGATGTCGGCCAGCACTTCCGACATGGGCGACACGCTCAGGTTGTGCACCCGGATCGTGCGCATGCCGGCTTCGGCAGCCCCTTCGGCCACGGCTTCGGCCACCCGCTGCGTGTTGCCATACATCGAAGCGTAGCACACCACCAGGCCGTGCTGCGTTTCGCCCATGGCCAGCCGGCGATAGGTTTCGATGGCCCGCGGAGCCTCGTCGGTCCACACCGGGCCGTGGGTGGAGCATATGGTACGGATGTCGAGCGCAGAAAGTTTCTTGAGCCCGGCCTTCACGGGGGCGGCAAACTTGCCGAGGATGGCGGCATAGTAGCGCTCCATTTCGGGCCAGTAGGGCGTGGTGTCCATCTGGCGGTCGATCACGGCCCCGTTGAGTGCCCCGAAGCATCCGAAGGCATCGCCCGAGAAGAGGATGTGGTCCGTTTCGTCGAAGGTGACCATCGTTTCGGGCCAATGCAGCATCGGTGCCAGATAGAAGCGCAGGTGATGGTGCCCCAAGTGGAGTTCGCCGCCGTCGGCCACCACCACGTCGGTGTCGGAAGCAGCGCCGTAGAAGCCCTGCACCATGTCCATCGTCTTCTTGTTGCCCACGAGGCGGATGTGGGGATAGTGCTGGCGGATGAGTGCGATGGCCCCGGAGTGGTCGGGCTCCATGTGGTTGATCACGAGATAGTCGATGGGGCGGTCGCCGATCACCTCGCGGATGCGTTCGAGATATTCGCCGAAGAAGGCCACGTCGACGGTGTCGACCAGTGCCACGGCCTCGTCGTCGGCAATGAGGTAGGAGTTGTAGGAAACGCCCAAGGGCAATTGCCAAAGTCCTTCGAAACGGTGCTTCACGCGGTCGTTCACGCCCACGTGGTAAACTTTGCCTTGAATGTGTTGCATGAGAAAAGATTTTTATGAGTTGAGGAGCAAGCGCTTATTGCTAACATGAAGCGCCCCCTTCTCCGTCAAGCTTCCAGTTTTTCCTTCAGATAACGGGCCGTATAGCCCTTGCCTTGGGCCACTACCTGCTCGGGCGTGCCCACCGCCACAATCTGTCCGCCCTCGCGTCCGCCCTCCGGGCCGAGGTCGATCACGTGGTCGGCACATTTCACCACATCCATGTTGTGCTCGATGATGAGGATCGTGTGGCCACGCTCGATCAGCGCGTTGAAGGCATGGAGCAGACGGTTGATGTCGTGGAAATGCAGGCCGGTGGTCGGTTCGTCGAAGATGAAGAGCGTGGGCACCGCCTTCTCCTGGCTCAGGTAGTAGGCCAGCTTCACGCGCTGGTTCTCGCCGCCCGAGAGGGTCGAGCTCGACTGCCCCAGCTTGATGTAGCCCAGGCCCACCTCCTGCAGCGGGCGCAGGCGCTGCACGATTTTCGTCTGTCCGTGCTCGGTGAAGAACTCCACGGCCTGGTTCACCGTCATCTCGAGCATGTCGTAGATGTTGCGGTCGTGAAACTTCACGTCGAGCACCTCACGCTTGAACCGCTTGCCTCCGCAGGCCTCGCACTCCAGCACGAGGTCGGCCATGAACTGCATCTCCACCTTCACCACCCCGTCGCCCTTGCATTCCTCGCAGCGGCCTCCCTCGGCATTGAAGGAGAAATAGGCCGGCGAGAAGTCCATCTGCCGCGCCAGCGGCTGGGCTGCCATCAGCTTGCGTATCTCGTCGTAAGCCTTCACGTAGGTCACGGGGTTGGAACGCGAAGAACGGCCGATGGGATTCTGGTCGACAAACTCCACCGCCCGCACGGCATCCACGTCGCCCTCCAGCCGGATGAACTCGCCCGGCCGTTCGGCCACCTCGTCCTTGGCACGCTTGAGCGCACGGAAGAACACGTCGCGCACCAGCGTCGACTTGCCCGAACCGCTCACTCCCGTCACCACCGTCATCACGTTGAGCGGAAATTCCGCGTCCACGCCCTTGAGGTTGTTGGCCCGCGCCCCGATTACCCGGATGCTGCGGTTCCAGGCCCGCCGCGAGGGCGGCACGGGAATGCTTTCCAACCCGAGCAGGTAGTTCACCGTGTGCGAGCGCGTGAGGCCCGATTTCGTGCCCGCTGCGGGCTTTTGTGCCAGTGCCTCGCTGAGTGGCCCCTCAAACACCACTTCGCCGCCCAGACGGCCCGCTTCGGGCCCGATGTCGATCAGGTAGTCGGCGGCCCGCATGATTTCCTCGTCGTGCTCCACCACGATCACCGTGTTGCCCAGGTCGCGCAAGGCCTGCAGCACATGGATGAGCCGCTGCGTGTCGCGCGAGTGAAGGCCGATGCTCGGTTCGTCGAGGATGTAGAGCGATCCCACCAGCGACGACCCCAGCGAGGTGGCCAGGTTGATGCGCTGGCTCTCGCCGCCCGAAAGGGAGTTCGACAGGCGGTCGAGGGTGAGATAATCCAGCCCCACTTCGCTCAGGAACTTCAGTCGCGAACGGATTTCGGTGAGCAGCCGTTTGCCCACGGCCGCATCGTGCTCGCTCAGCTCCAACTCCTCGAAGAAGGGCAGCAGCTCCTTCACCGGCATGCGCACCAGTTCGGTGATGCTGCGTCCGCCCACCTTCACATATTCCGCCTCGGGCTTGAGGCGCGAACCGTGGCACACGGGGCATTCCGTGCGTCCGCGGTAGCGCGCCAGCATCACCCGATACTGGATCTTGTACTGGTTGCGCTCCAGCATGCGGAAGAAGGCATCCACCGTCACCTGCTCCTCCTCGGGCAGCTGCTGCTCCTGGCGGTCGCCGTGCCAGAGCCAGTCCTTCTGTGCCTGCGTGAGGTTGAAGTAAGGCTCGTAGATGGGAAATCCCTTGGCCGAGTTGCGCCGGATGAACTCGTCCTTCCACATGCCCATCTTCTCGCCGCGCCAGCACATCACGGCCCCGTCGAACAGGCTCTTCGAGGAATCGGGCACCACCAGGTGCTCGTCGATGCCCACCACGCGCCCGAATCCCTCGCAGCGTTCGCACGCGCCCACGGGCGAGTTGAAGGAGAACATGTGGTCGTCGGGTTCGCGGAAGGTGATGCCGTCGGCCTCGAACCGGGTGCTGAAGCGGTGGAGGATGCGTGCCGGATAGAACCGCAGCAGGCATTCGCCGTCGCCCTCGAAGAGTGCCGTCTGGATGGAGTCGGCCATGCGGGTGAGGTTGTCCTTGTCGGGCCGCACGGCCAGGCGGTCGATCAGCAGAAAGGCCTTTTTCAGTTCCTCGGGCATCGGGTCGCCAGTCCCCTCCGCTTCCTCAGTCCCCTCGGCAACGGATTCCTCGGCAACGGATTCCTCGGGCACGGGGTGCTGCTGCAGAAATTCCTCCATGGGCACCACCTCGCCATCGATGTCGAAGCGCGAGAGTCCCTGCTGGAGGTCCACCTCCACCTGTTCGCGCCACGAGCGCCCGGTGCGCACACGCATGGGGGCAAGCACGGTGAAGCGTGTGCCCTCGCTGTAGGCCATGGCACAGGCCACGATGTCGTCCACCGTGTGGCGCTTCACCTCCTGCCCGCTCACGGGCGAGAAGGTGTGTCCGATGCGGGCAAAGAGCAGCCTCATGTATTCATACACTTCGGTGCTCGTGCCCACGGTCGAGCGCGGGTTGCGGCTCGTCACCTTCTGCTCGATGGCAATGGCAGGCGGGAGTCCCTTGATGTAGTCGCATTCGGGCTTGTGCATGCGGCCCAGAAATTGGCGTGCATAGGCCGAAAGGCTTTCCACGTAGCGCCGCTGGCCTTCGGCATAGAGCGTGTCGAACGCCAGCGACGATTTGCCCGAACCCGAGAGTCCGGTCAGCACTATGAGTTTGTCGCGCGGGATGTCGAGGCTCACGTTCTTGAGATTGTTCACGCGGGCGCCTTTCACGCGTATCGTTTCGTTCATCGTTGGTCTGGTTTGGTGTGACGGGCAAAGTTAGCAATAAACTCGGACACCGCTGCCGCCGCCTTTCACTTATTTGGCTGCCGTGCCGCAAGGGGGAGCGAGGAGAAAGCCGGTGAAAGTTTTCCCCATCCACAGTCCACGCCTTATATATCATTGTATTTTCCTTTTCTTTTGAAAATAATTGTTCTTAAAAGAAGAAAATGTCATGATGCTTATAATGGACTGTGGATAGTGTGGAAAGCTTTTTGCCGAAAAATTTGGCCATTTCGCAAACGCATTTTTCCCCCTTCTTTTCCACCATTTTATCCACAGCCGGAAGTCCTTCCCATTCCCTTTGCCACGGGGCATTTACAGCCCTTTCGGCCGTAGTTATAAACACCCTGTGGATAACTTCGGGTGATGAGAAAAAAGTGCATTTCGGCGGATCGGAAATCGTGGGTAAAGTCATGGATAAGCTGTGCAAAACGATGTGAACTCGTGGATAGCCCGCTGCCGCCCCGAGGCCCTCTCGGCCGATAGTTGTCCCCATGCGTTTCCACGCCTTTTCCACGGCTTTTCAACGGGCTTTTCCACAGCCTCCGCATCCCCCAAAATGGTGATTTTAGCCCTCCTTGCAGCATTTTCCCGTTCGTTTCTGCGGTGGCTAACGCGAGTGTTTGCTATCTTTGTCCCCTTCTTTTCGGGCATGGAGCGCAGGCCCTTTCAGGCCATTTCCCCGAGGCCTTCCCCACCCCATTTTCCCATTCACAAAATCCCTCTTTTTTGAGCCATATGATTCATCGTATTCTCACCCACTGGCGCCGTCATTGGCACATGCGCGAGGAGTCGCATCAGGGCGGCCTCGACATTCTCCGCCACATCGGTCCCGGACTGCTCGTCACGGTCGGCTTCATCGATCCGGGCAACTGGGCCTCCAACTTTGCCGCAGGTTCCACCTTCGGCTATTCGTTGCTGTGGGTTGTCAGCCTCAGCACCGTCATGCTCATCGTGCTTCAGCACAATGTGGCTCACCTCGGCATCGTGAGCGGACTGTGCCTCTCCGAAGCCGCCACGCGCCACCTGCCCCGGTGGGTGAGCCGCCCCGTGCTGTGGTCGGCCATGGGGGCATCGGTGTCCACTTCGCTGGCCGAAATCCTCGGTTCGGCCATTGCCTTGCAAATGCTTTTCGGCCTGCCGCTGGCAGTCGGATCCGTGGCCTCGGCCGTGTGCTGCGGCGTGCTGCTTTTCACCAATTCCTACCGCCGCGTGGAGCGTGGCATCATTGCCTTCGTGTCGCTCATCGGCTTCTCGTTTCTCTACGAGCTCACCCTCTCCTCCACCCGCTGGAGCCAGGCCCTCGAGTCGGCTTTCGTGCCTTCGCTTCCGCAGGGCAGCCTGCTCGTGGTGATGAGTGTGCTCGGGGCGGTGGTCATGCCCCACAACCTTTTTCTCCACTCCGAAGTGGTGCAGAGCCGCCAGCTCCACAAGAGCAGTGCGCAGCGCATCCGCCGCCTGCTCAAGTACGAGTTTTTCGACACCCTTCTGGCCATGACCATCGGCTGGGCCATCAATTCGGCCATGATCGTGCTGGCGGCCGATGCCTTCTTCCGTCACGGCCGGGTGGTCGATTCCTTGCCCGAGGCCGGAGCCTTGCTGGCCCCGTTGCTCGGCGCATCCGCCTCCGTGGTGTTTGCCCTGGCCTTGCTGCTGGCTGGCATTTCGAGCACCGTCACGAGCGGCATGGCGGCTGGCACCATCTTTGCCGGCATCTACGACGAACCATATGACGTGCACGACGTGCATTCGCGTGCCGGCATCCTCATTTCTTTTGTAGGAGCCTTGGTGGTGATGCTCTTCGTGGGCGACGTGTTTCGCGGTCTGGTGGTGTCGCAGGCCGTGCTGAGCCTGCAGCTGCCCTTCACCATGTTTGTGCAAGTGCGGCTCACCTCCTCACGTCGAGTGATGGGTGAGTTTGCCAATTCGCGCTTCACCGCCGTGTTGCTCTATGCGCTTGCCACGGTGGTCAGCCTGCTCAACGTGTGGCTTCTCTGCGAGCTGATCCGGGGCTGAGAGTGACAGCAACCGAGAGTGACAGCAAAATCTGAAAGTGACAGCAAAATCTGATGTCCTTACGCGCGCGCGTGTATACAGGGAATTGCACATGTTGCTGTCACCTGTCATAGTGTAAACACATTGTGTACGCTAACGGAGGCTTTCAGCCTCCAACATCCCGTTTGAAAATGACACGTGACAGCAAAAAATGCAATTGCACTGTATAGTACACGCGCGTGCGCGCGAAAACCGCCGTGTTCATACGCCGGAGGCTGTGCGTGTGTGGCTTTAGGCAATAGCCACGAAGCAAGAAAAATACAAATAATCCAAGTGGTGGTACGACACCGTGGTAGAGTTTTTACGGCACCGTGGTAGAGTTTTTACGGTACCGTGGTAGAATTTTTACGGCACCGTGGTAGAATTTGAAAAAGTCTGGGACTTTTTCACCGCGGTGCTTTGACACGGAAAACAGCCTTGCAGTGTCGGGCCTGTGAACCCGCTGAAGGGAATTGGTTGGGGATGGGAAGCGTAAAAACCGGATGTAATTTTTGCATGTTACCAAGCAGAAAAGCGTATGGATAAGCTCGGTTTTTCCTTTGCGTGGGCAGCTAGCTGCGATTGTTGGCTTGTCCGATCAGGAAATGTAGCAAGATAGTTTGCATTTCTAAGGAATTTATACGTGTGGGTTTATTTATTTTCAACTTTTAAGGCTCACTCTGTGGAATTATTGCTATATTTGCGCGCACCATTTGGCAAACAGAAACCAAAGGCATAGAGATCTTTCATACAAAATTCCAACAACCTTCCTAAACCAAGCACAACAATGAAAAAGCAGTGGACCCTACTCTTGGCGGCAGCCCTCATGATGGGTGCCCCATCGACGTTCGTATCGTGTGGAGATGACGATCCCGATCCCAGCAGCAAACCGACGGACCCCAGCAATCCCTCGAATCCCGACGATCCAGGCAGCGAGCCCGGCGACAACGACAATGTGAACGACAAGAAGCTCACCAGCGAAGCGCAAAAGCAGAAACTGGAGCAGACGGCCCGCGAATTCATGGCCGAAGTGCCCAGCAGCGAGTTCAAGGCCATCCAGCAGCTGGCCACTGATGTGAACGACCTCTACGTGGACAACGACCGTTTCGACCATTCCGTGGTGACGGACTGGTTTGAGGCACTGGTCAACAGCCACCGCACCTTCGACCGGGAGGACAGCTACACCTACTACACCGACCGCTACTACAAGCGCCTCATCTATCTCTCGCAGTTCACCGGATCGTTCAAGGCCAATGGCAACAAATGGACGAAGAAGGATGCCAGCAACCTGGAGTTCGAATTCACCGACCGCAACAACCAGAAGTGCGTGTGCACCCTCACCACGAGCGGCAACGTGGCCAAGGTTTACGTGGGTGAATCGTGGGATGATGAATACTATGACAAAAACGACCGTTGGGTGTCTGAAATCAACAACAACTACCTCTACGTGCCCGAACACATCAGCCTGAAGCTGACGCAAGGCGGCACCACACTGGTCAGCTCGCAGGTCGACATCGACCACAGCCAGTTTGCCGGACCCGAGTACGACCTCTCGCGTGATGCCCTTTCCACCTCAGTCACAGCAAAGGTGCAAAACTTCACTTGGGTGGTGAACCGCTTGGCTCACAATGGGGTGAAAGGTTCGGCCGAAGTGAACGGCTACATGGCCAAGGGCAACACGAAGCTGGTGACCTTCGAAGGCACCGTGGCCGACACGAAGCTGAATGACGACTACGAACTCGTGCAGGGCGGTGCGGCCAAGGCCAGTGTCGACATCATGGGCAAGGTGCAGATCAAGGGCACCTGCTCGAATGTGAAAACCTTTGTGGACTACTTGGACAAGGCTAACCGCAACGAAGAGAACGAAAGCACCTTCAAGAGCTATGTGAACCAGGCCAATTCGCTGATTGACATGGGCATGTACTTCGACAAGGGGAAAACGCAGCAGGCCAAGATGCGCCTCGACTGTTTCGAGGACGGATGGCCCGGCTACAAGTATTGGACGTGCGAGCCTGTGCTGGTGTTTGACGACGGCAGCTCTTACTCCACCTTCGAGGCCTTCTTCGACGAGGTGAGCTTCCGCAAGGTGATCGACCTCTTCAACGACCTGCTCCGTGGCTATGAGGACATGGTGGACGACTTCGAATGATGCGTCCCGAATGATGCGTCCCTCCTTCATCCGCATGCATGAATGAAAGCGTGCAACTGGTGTGTGCCCGCGGTGAGTGGCTTTTCCTCATCACGGCACATGCCAGATGCACGCTTCTTGAATGAGTACGCAAAAACTCTTTCTCCCTCCTACTTTCAGGCTAACTTCACGCTTGCGGGAGTGGTTCATTTCCTCTATTTTTAAAAAAAAATCCTTCCCCGTTTATCTGTCCCTCTATGCCCCATTTCCGCTACCCCCTCATCCTGCTGTGCATGCTGGCGTTGCCTCGAGTGCGGGCGCAGGAGGCTTCCGACAGCCTGCTGCGCCAGATCGGTGGCGAGGCCCAGGTCACCGCCCTGCGCAAGGCATCGCCCATGCAGGGGCATGCAGCGGGCGAGGTGCATTGGGACTTGAGGCAAATGGGGCAGATGCCGCAGGTGCTCGGCACGGCCGACCCGATTCGCTATGCACAGATGCTGCCGTCGGTGCAGTCGTCCACGGAGTATGATGCGGGGCTGCACATCCAGGGATGCGGCAACGGGCAGAACGCGGTGGTCATGGGCCGCAGCATCGTCTACAATGCGGCGCACCTGATGGGCATATTCTCCACGTTCAATGCCTCGCACTTCCGCTCGTTCACGCTGTCCACCCATGCTCGGGCCGACATGGCCGAACGCATCGGCGGGTCGCTGCGCTTTGATTTGCCCGAGGCCGAGGCGTGTTCGCCCCGAATGGCGGGAGAGTTTTCGCTCGGGCCGCTCAGTTCGCAAGGCACGCTCTCCCTCTCGCCCACCCCCACCTCGCGGCTCACCGTTTCCGGCCGTCAGGCCTATTTCAACCTGCTCTACAGCCGCTGGATCAAGTTTGACGAATCGAGCACGCGCTACGGTTTTGGCGACTACAACTTCACCTACGACTGTGCGCCCGCTCCGGGCCAGCGGCTGGTGCTGAATGCCTACTACGGCCAGGACCGCGTGTCGGTGGGCAATCTGGGCAGCGAGTTTCCCTCCACGCTCCGTTGGCGCAACGCCGTGGCCGAAGGGTGCTGGAAAGTGGAGCGGAGCGACTGGCAGCTGGAGCAGTCGGTCGGTGCGACGGCCTATGCCAGCGACTTGAGGCTCCGCTTCTCCGAATCGGGACTCCAATTGCCCTCGCACATCCGCACTTTCAGCTACAAGGGGCGTTTTGCCTGCTCGCGTTTCGTTGGCGGAGTGGAGGCCCAGTTTCACCATGTGCAGCCGCAGGATCCCGAAGTGAGCAATTCCTACGGCACGGAAGTGGAAGCGCAGCCAGTGCAGAAGGCCGGCGAGGTGTCGGCCTATGCCCTCTGGCAGCAGCCGCTGCATGGCCGTGACAAGTGGCACCTGGAGCTGGGAGCCAGAGCCACCCTTTTCCACCGGTGGGGCGAGGGCAGCTTCTTCCGGTGCAGCCCGGCGGCCTCTGTCGTTTGGCAAGCCAGCGAAAGGCAGCGTCTGGAGTTGCGCGCAGGCGTGCAGCACCAGTTTCTGCACCAGGTGGGGTTCACTTCCCTGGGCATGCCCACCGAGTTCTGGATGGCAGCCTCGCGCAGCGAGAAACCCCAGCGGGCGGAATGCCTCAGCGTGACCTATGATGTGCGCACTCCCTCCCATCGTTGGGCTTTCTCGGCTGAGGCCTATTTCAAGCACCTGCACCACCAGATGGAGTATGACGACAATGTGCTCAGCCTCCTTTCCGGCGTGTATTCGCTGGAGAAGGCCTTGCTCCGTGGCCGCGGATGCAACTACGGCATCGGCCTGCAGCTCACACGGATGCAGGGAGCTGTGACTGGATGGCTGAGCTATGCCTACGGCCGTTCGCTCCGGCGCTTCGACCGTGCGGACCTGGGTGGCTCCTACCCTTCCAGCTTCGAGCGCTTGCACGAACTGAACGCCACCTGTGCCTGGCGCATCAGCCCGCGCCTTTCCGTCAGCGGAACGGGCATCGTGGCTTCGGGCACGCCCTTCACCGCGCCCAAGAGTTTCTATCTGCTCAACGGCAATGTGATGGCCGAATACGGCAGTCACAATGGCAGCCGCATGCCGGCTTACTGCCGGGTGGACCTGGCGCTGAACTATGAATTCCGGCATCGCCAAAGGCGTTCCGCACTGAGCCATGGCATGAACTTCTCGCTGTACAATGCGCTGGGCATTCGCAACAATGTGTTCTATCGCCTCAAGGCCGATGCGCAGACGTATTCCTACCGCCCCGTGTCGTTCATCAAGTATCCGCTGCCGTCGTTCAGCTATCATTTGAAGTTCTAACCAAAGCATTCATGCCCTGTGAGAAAGCCTGCTCCTATTTTCCCGGTTTCGCTCAGCCTGCTGCTCCTTCCGCTGCTGGCGGGGGCCTGCGCCGACTTGCCTTTCGACGAATCGTCCTCGCGTCTGGTGGTGGAAGGATGGATTGATGAAGGGGGATTCCCCGTGGTGTTTGTCACCACTTCCGTGCCGTTCACCAGCACCGACAAATCGCGCCTCGACCTTTCGGACCACGTGCTGAAGTGGGCCAAGGTGAGCGTGAGCGACGGCGAGCACACCGTGGTGCTCACCGGACGCATGATGAGGGACTACCCCACCCGCTACGGCTTTACCTCCGGGCTGCTGCGCGGACAGAGCGGCCGCACCTACCGCCTGACGGTCGACTATGCCGACCATCACGCCGAGGCCGTCACCACGGTGCCGCAGCGCGCCGAGGTGGCGAGGTTTGAGCTGAAACCGCACGTGCAGGCCGATGGCGACACGCTCTATGCCCTGGCGGCCCATGCCCACGGCTTGCGGGCGGAGGAAGGAGCCTACAAGTTTTTCCTCCGTCAGCATGCGCGCGACGGCTACTATCTGTCGTGCAACATGGGGCTTTATGCCGCCCAGGGGCTTGACCCCGAGGCGGTCATGCCGGTGCTTCAGCCCCACCGGCTGAAGCTTTCGAAGGACGAGGACTATTCGCCCTACTTCACGGCACGCGACACCGTCTACGTGAAGTTTGCCCACCTTGATGCCGTGTCGCAGCGGTTCTGGAAGAGCTACGAGGATCACGTGTCGCTGGAGGATTCCCCGTTTTTTGCAAGCGGTAGCGGGCTGCAGGGCAATGTGGCGGGAGCCTTGGGCTATTGGTGCGGCTACGGTTCGAGCGAATATGTGGTCAGCATTCCCGACTCGCTGGCAAAATAAGCGAATTGCCCCCACCCCCTCTCCCAACGTTCTCCCCCAGCGTTCTCTCCCAGCGTTCTCTCCCAGCGTTCTCTCCCAGCGTTCTCTCCCAGCGTTCTCCCCCAGCGTTCTCCCCCAGCGTTCTCCCCCAGCGTTCTCTCCCAACGATATTGCCGTTGTCCAAGGAGGCCATTTCATGGCCGACTTTCGCAGCCGACTTTCGCAGCCGACTTTCGCAGCCGGCCGAGTCCTAAAGCCAGAAGCGGTGACACACCCCCACAGGGGATGTGTCACCGCTTCCATTCTTTGCAAATGATGCAACTTAGTCTCACTCGCCGAGCACCTTCTTCAGCCCTTTGCTCACGGCTTCGTTGGCCTTGGCAGCTCCCTTCTGCACGGCTTCGTTGGCCTTGTCGTTAGCCTTCTTGGCGGCAGCATCGCGGGCAGCCTTCACGTCGGACTTGGCCCTGTCGGCAGCCTTCTGGGCAGTGGCTTTGGCATCGTTCACGGCCTGCTTGCCTGCAGCTTCGGCAGCGGCTTTGGCATCGTTTACGGCCTGCTTGCCGGCAGCTTTGGCAGCCTCGCCATCGCCCTTCACGGCATCCACGCCTTCGGCGGCCGCATCCTTCACGCTCTGCGGGAGGTTGGCCACGGTGTTCACCACGTCGAGTACGGTGACGCTCTCGGGATCAACGCTCTTGAGTTTCTCGGCATTCTTTTCGACATAGGCTTTCACCTTCGAGGCATAAGCCTTGGCCACTTCGGCATTGCCCGAGTTCTGGAGCGTTTCGGCAGCCTGACGGATCTGCTCGCTGATCTGCTTCACCTTGGCGGGATCGGGATGCTCGGCGGCCAGTTCCTTTTCAAGCTGGGCCGTGTAGGTGTCGGCCAGTTGTTCGGCGCTGGCGGCATCCTCGATGGTGCTGTCGGACACGGGTGTGCCGAGCTCTGTGCTGTCGGCAGCGGTTTCATTCTGGTCGGATGTCTTGTTGCCTCCGCAGGAAGCAAGGGCAAATGCTGCAAAGAGCGCAGCTGCAAATGCAATCTTCTTCATAATCAAAGATTTATGGATTTGTGAGGGTAAAAATTATTTACGCTTCAAGTTTCGTCTTGTAGGCCAGCGCATACATGCGCACCTGCTTGATCATGGCCAGCAGGCCGTTGGAGCGCGTGGGCGAGAGGTGTTCGGTCAGCCCGATGCGCTGGATGAAGTAGAGTTCGGCATCGAGGATTTCCTGCGGGGTGTGGTGTGTCACGACGCGGATGAGCAGTGTGACGATGCCTTTCACGATGAGTGCATCGCTTTCGGCACGGAAGTCGAGAATGCCGTCGTGCTCGTCGCACACGAGCCACACGCGGCTTTGGCATCCGTCGATGAGGTTTTGCTCCGTCTTCTCCGAGGCGGGCAGGGCATCCTGCTCCTCGCCCAGATCGATGAGCAGCTGGTAGCGGTCCATCCAGTCGTCGAGTTCGCTGAATTCTTCTATGATTTCGTCTTGTGTTTCGTTGATGGTCATGGGTGTGAAAGTGTGTTAGGATGTGGTTGGGTGTGGCTTATTTCTCCTCCGAAAGGAGCTGCAGGAGCGTCTGTCCCACTCCGCGGAGCGTTTCGCGTGAGATGTTTTCGGGCGTGTCGTGCGTGGTGTGCCAAGTGGCTCCGAAGGTGTGTTCTCCCTCCACAAAGGGAATGATGTCGACGGTCGGTATGCCCGCCACCTCGTTCATCGGCACGTGGTCGTCCTGGGCATATCCGCCCTCCTGCTGCAGGAAGAGCTGTCCGGCTCCGGCACGCTGGGCGGCATCCCACAGGCGCAGGGTCACGTCGCGGGCATAGCGCAGCGACACGCCCTCGTAGCAGAAGCGTGCATCCTGTCCGCCCACCATGTCGAGCAGGATGCCGTAGCGGGCGGTGTAGTCCTTCGTGTGCGGATGGCTGCTCCAGTACTGCGAGCCGAGGCACCAGTCGCTGCCGTCGTCGGGAGCCTGGCTTTCGGCCCAGTAGGGGGCACCTCCGTCCTCGGAGTCGAAGCAGATGAAGTCGATGCCCACGGCGGGGTTGAGCTGGCCGAGCAGGCGGGCCACTTCAAGCATCACGGCCACGCCGCTGGCGCCGTCGTTGGCCGCCATCACCGGGGTGCGGTGCTTGGTAGAGTCGGCATCGGCATCGGCCCAGGGACGGCTGTCCCAATGGGCGCAGAGGATGACGCGTTCGCGCAGCTCGGGCTTGTAGGAGGCAATGATGTTGGTGGAGTGCCACGTCTGTCCGTCGAAGGTCTTGAGGTCGGCCTTCTGTTCGGTCACGCTGAGGCCGAGGGCCTTGAAGCGCTCCACGATGTAGCGGGCACAGGCGGCATGGGCCTCCGTGTTGGGCACGCGGGGGCCAAACTGGCATTGCGCCACCACTGAGGCATAGGCCGAGTCGGCGTCAAACTTCACGGTGGTGACGGCCACGGTGTCGGTGGTTTCGGTGGTGGCGGCCGTTGAATTCTGGTTTTTGCAACTGGTCATTCCGCTGGCCGCTGCGGCCAGGGCGAGAACGATGCTGAAAAGATGTTTCATCGGTAGGTGTTTGTCGGGGAAAAGTGTGATGGGGTGGGGCGGGCCTTTCATTCTTTCCAGCTGCGTGCGGCCTGAACTTGGCGCATCACGCGCAGGAAATTGGCTCCCCACACCTTGCGCAGGTCGTCGAGGGTGAGTCCTTCGGCGAGCAGGCGGCGCGTGAAGTTGATCAGCTCCGAAGCACAGGCGCAGCCGCGTATGCCGCCGTCGCCGTCGAAGTCGGTGCCGATGCCCACGTGGTCGATGCCCGCCACGTCGATCATGTGCATGAGGTGGCGCACGGCATCGTCGAGCGTGGCTTCGGCGCCCTCTTCTTCAAGCCGTAGAAATCCGTGGTAGAGTGTCACCTGGGCCACACCGCCGGTCCGGGCCAGGGCGCGGAGCTGGTCGTCGGTGAGGTTGCGCGGGTGGTTGCATAGGGCGCGGCTCGAAGCGTGCGAGCACACGATGGGCATGGCCGAGACCTCGATGGCATCGTAGAAGGAGGATTCGGCGGCATGGCTGAGGTCGACCATCACGCCGCAGCGGTTCATTTCCTTCACCACCTCACGGCCGAAGGGGCTGAGGCCGCCGTGGCGCGAGGTGGAGCGGCGGGCGGAGTCGCACAGGTCGTTGTCGCCGTTGTGGCAGAGCGTGATGTACACCACGCCCTGACGGGCGAAATGCTCCACCCGGCTGAGGTCGGTGCCCAAGGCATAGCCGTTTTCGATGCCCAGCATCACGGAGCGCAGGGCGTGCAGCTTGTTGCGCTGAAGGTCGTCGGGCGTGGCAGCCAGGGCAGCGCAGGGGGCTTGGCCCACGCGCTGGCGTATTTCACCCAAAATGCGGTCGGCCGTCTGCGTGGCGGCGGCGCGCCCTTCGGGGGTGCATTCGCCCTGCGGCAGATAGGCCACCATGATGCTGGCATCGAGATGGCCCTCCTGCATCTTGTGGAAATCGACAAGCAGCTGGGGGTCGCGGCGGGTGAGCTGCACGCCTTTGTCGAAGAACATGGGTGTGTCGCAGTGCGAATCGAGGGTGAGCACGCGGCGGTGCACCTCCTTGGCGCGGCGGAAGGATTCGGCTTCGCCCACGAAGTGGCGGAACAGGGGCATCATGGCCTCGTCGCCTTCGGCAATGAAGCACTCGGGGTGCCACTGCACGCCGATGATGCTCTTCAGTTCGGTGCTTTCGATGGCCTCCACCACGCCGTCGGCCGAACGGGCCGTCACGCGGAAGTGCGGGCCGGGGTCACCCACGGCCTGGTGGTGGAAGGAGTTGACGGCAAATTGCTCGCCCAGCAGGCGGGCGACGAGGGATCCGGGCTCGGCTGCCACGCGGTGGGTGGCAATGCCTCGCGGAGCATCCTGCGAGTGCTTGATGAGGCGGGCATCGGGCAGGCAGGAGGCGAGGTCCTGCAGCACGGTGCCGCCCAAGGCCACGGCGAGCATCTGGATGCCGCGGCAGATGCCGAGCATCGGCACCTGCCGGTCGTAGGCCAGGCGGATGAGGCCCAGCTCGAAACGGTCGCGCCGGGCGTTGATGCCGTGGAGGGCGGGTAGGGGATCCTCGCCGCAGTAGAGGGGGTTGAGGTCGGCTCCACCCGAGAGGAGGAGGCCGTCGAGCCGTTCGAGCAAGGCCACTGTGGCTTCGTCGGCCGTGTCGCTGGGGGGGATGACCACCGGCACGCCGCCGGCGGCCTGCACCGAGCGGAAGTAGCCCGGCAGGAGCTTAAGCTGTCCTTCGTCGAAGTTTCCCGTGATGCCGATCAGCGGCCCGTGTTCCGTGGCGGGAGCGGCGGAGGCGAGGCGGTCGTAGTCGGCGGTGATTGAAAAGTTTGCCATTGGCTTGATTAGTCTGTTTGGGCCGGAATCGGGGCGATGGAGTGAGGCGATGGAGCCGTGTGCACGCATCGTTTCCACATCTTATATGAATATGGAGTGCGTGTAGTATGAATATGGTGTGCGTGGCCGCTCCTCATCGGTCGTGGCCCGGTCCTTTTGGAAACCATCCCTTGTCCACGCGCTTCTTCTGCTCAAAAAGTTCGAGGATGGACCACAGCGAACTGAATCCGACCACGCCGATGATGGCGCTCGCTACGGTGTGGGCCACAAAGAAGGCACCGACAATGCAGCCGATGCCTACCAGTAAGAACAGCCACCAGAAGCGCGTGCCACTGTAGTACTCGGCCTTGATCACGATGGGGTGGAACAGACCGATGACGAGAAACGTGGCCAGGCCGATGAATGGTCCTGCAAAGTGTATGTCCATACCTGCTTATTCCTCGGGAAGGATGACGGGCACGGTGCGGTTGATGCTCTGCTCGAGCGAGATGAGCGTTTCGGTGCTGATCACGCCGTGAATCTCCTGAATGCGGTTGTTGAGCAGGTCCATGAGGTGCTCGTTGTCGCGCGAATAGAGCTTGATTAGCATGGTGTAGGGGCCGGTGGTGAAGTGGCACTCCACGATCTCGGGGATGCTTTCAAGCTGTTCGGCCACGCCCTTGTACATCGAGCCTTTCTCCAGCTTGATGCCCACGTAGGTGCAGGTGCTGTAGCCGATGCTCTTGGGGCAGATGTTGTAGCCCGAACCGGTGATCACGCCGGCCTCGATGAGGCGCTGCACGCGCTGGTGGATGGCTGCGCGCGACACGCCGCACACGGCGGCCACATCCTTGAACGGGATGCGGGCGTTGACAGTGATAATCTTGAGAATCTTGAGGTCTAAAAGGTCTACCTTTTCCATCATGATGTGTATGCTTTTGCTTTTCGGTGTATGGCGTGGGCAATGCGCCTGCCGCCTGCTGCGCATGCTGGGTGCAGCGTGGATGGCGGAAGGATGCCCTGCTTTGTGATTTGGCAGCAAAGTTAGTGCAAACTAAGCAAAGTGACAAATTTTGCCCCGCAAAATAGGGCCTTTTTGTGTTAAAATGTCTGTTTCGCTACCCCTTTTTGTGCAAAAAGGCAGCATGGACGTGTTCTTTTCTGTGACTCGTGAGGCAGTTTTCCCCCGAAGCGGAAGAAAGGTGGCCGAAAGCGGGGTGGGGGAGAATCACTGCACGCGGATTTTTAGTAACTTTGCCCTTCTGAACGGGCCGTACGTTCGTACGGCCCTCATTTTTCATCCAGTAAAACCAACAGATTCCGATCATGGCCAAAGATAAAGAAGCACTCACCCCGATGATGAAGCAGTTCTACGACCTCAAGGCGAAGAACCCCGATGCCATCCTGCTCTTCCGCTGCGGTGACTTCTACGAAACCTATGCCGACGATGCCGTCACTGCCTCGCAGGTGCTGGGCATCACCCTCACCCGCCGCAACAACGGAAAAACGGGCACGCCCTCCAATGCCACGGCCATGGCCGGATTTCCCCACCATGCCCTCGACACCTATCTGCCCCGCCTCATCCGGGCCGGCTATCGCGTGGCCATATGCGACCAGCTGGAGGATCCCAAGCTCACGAAGAAACTGGTGAAGCGCGGCATCACCGAACTGGTAACGCCGGGCGTGGCCATGACCGACAATGTGCTCTCGGCACGCGAAAACAACTTCCTGGCCGCCGTGCACTTCGGGCAGTCGGCCGTGGGCGTGTCGTTTCTCGACATTTCCACAGGCGAGTTCCTTGTGGCCGAAGGCACACCGGAGTATGTCGACAAGCTCCTCTCGGGATTTTCACCCAAGGAGGTGCTCGTGCGCCACGAGCTGAAGGGCCGCTTCACGGGGCTCTACGGCAGCAAATTCTTCGTGTTCGAGCTCGACGACTGGGCTTTCACCCCACAAACAGCCAATGAGAAGCTCACCCGCCACTTCCAGGTGCGCAACCTCAAGGGTTTTGGCGTGGAGCATCTGGCCGACGGAGTGGTTGCCGCCGGAGCCATCCTGTGCTACCTCGAACTCACCGAACACAAGCAGACCTCGCACATCACCGCCCTCCGCCGCATCGAGGAGGACCAATATGTGCGGCTCGACCGCTTCACTACGCGCAACCTCGAGCTGGTGCAGCCCATGAACCCCGACGGCACCTCACTCCTGCAGGTGGTCGACCGAACGCTCACGCCGATGGGGGCACGCATGCTCCACCGTTGGCTCATCTTCCCACTTCGTTCGGTGAAGGAAATCGTGAAACGGCAGGATGGGGTGGAGCTCTTCTTCAAGCAGCCCGATTTCCGGGAACTTTGCGAGCAGGAACTGCCCAAGATCGGCGACATGGAGCGCATCGTGTCGCGCGTGGCCACTTCGAGGGTCAATCCGCGCGAACTCCAGCAGCTGCGTGCCTCGCTCGAGAGCGTCACGGCACTCAAGTATGCCTGCGCCCACGCCGACTGCGAGGCCATCAAGCTGGTGAGCGAGCAGCTCGATGCCCTCAAGCCCCTGCACGACCGCATCCAGGCTTCCCTCTTGCCCGACCCGCCCGTGCTGGTGAACAAGGGCAACGTGATTGCGCCGGGTGTGGACAAGGAACTCGACGAGCTGCGCAGCATTTCCACTTCGGGCAAGGAGTATCTGCTCCACATCCAGCAGCGCGAGAGCGAGAAAACGGGCATCCCTTCGCTCAAAATCGGCTACAACAACGTGTTCGGCTACTACATCGAGGTGCGCAACACTTTCAAGGACCGTGTGCCGCAGGAGTGGATCCGCAAGCAGACGCTCGCACAGGCCGAACGCTACATCACGCAAGAACTCAAGGAATATGAGGATAAGATCCTGGGCGCCGAGGACCGCATCCTGGCGCTCGAAACGCGCCTCTATGCCGAACTCGTGCAGGAAGTGGCCCGGTTCGTCAGTCCCCTGCAGCGCGATGCGGCCGCCATCTCCATGCTCGACTGCCTGCAGAGCCTGGCCCACGTGGCCCGCGAGCGCCGCTACGTGCGCCCCGTGGTCGACGAAGGATTGGTGCTCGACATCCGCGGTGGCCGCCATCCGGTGATTGAAACGCTCATGCCTGTGGGCGAGGAATACGTGGCCAACGATGTGCAGCTCGACACGCTCCAGCAGCAGATCATCATCGTCACCGGTCCCAACATGGCGGGCAAGAGCGCCCTGCTCCGCCAAACGGCCCTCATCACCCTGCTGGCTCAGATCGGCTCCTTCGTGCCGGCTGACTCGGCCCATGTGGGGGTGGTCGACAAGATCTTTACCCGAGTCGGGGCGAGCGACAACATCTCCGTGGGCGAGAGCACCTTCATGGTGGAAATGAGCGAGGCGGCCAACATCATGAACAACCTCACCGAGCGTTCGCTCGTGCTCTTCGACGAGCTGGGGCGCGGCACTTCCACCTACGACGGCATCTCCATTGCCTGGGCCATCGTGGAATATATCCACGAAAATCCGCGTGCCCACGCCCGCACCCTCTTTGCCACACACTATCACGAGCTCAACGAGATGGAGTCGAAGTTCCAACGCATCAAAAACTGGAACGTGTCGGTGCGTGAGGTCGACGGCCGCGTCGTGTTTCTGCGCAAGCTCAAGCGCGGCGGTTCGGAGCATTCCTTCGGCATCCACGTAGCCCGCTTGGCGGGCATGCCGCAGACCATCGTGAAACGAGCCGAGCAGATACTTGTGGAACTGGAGCGCGCCGGAGCCGAAACGGGCCGCGATGTGCCCCGTGCCGAGAGTCGCACACGCAACGACGAGGGCATGCAGCTGAGCTTCTTCCAGCTCGACGATCCCGTGCTGAGCCAGATACGCGACGAGATTCTCCACCTCGATGTCAACACCCTCACCCCCCTCGAAGCCCTCAACAAGCTCAACGACATCAAGCGCATCCTCAACGGACGCTGACCTGACCACCGCTTCCCCCGTTCTGAAAAGATCTATGGCGCAAGCATTGTTCAGAGGCGTACAGGTCAACAAAAAAGCCCGGCCAAGCAAAGGCATCATGTCTTTGCTTGGCCGGGCTTGATTTTTTGGGGGAAGAAAAACTCTTTGGCTTACTGCTGTGCCTGCTGGCGTTGGCTGTAAGTGTCAAGTCCCGTCTTGAGGAACTTCACGAATTTGTCCACGTCCTCGTCGTAGGAGTAGGAAGCGTTCAGCGGATTGCCGTCGTTGTCCACCAGCACGTAGAAGGGCTGGGCATTCGCACCGAACTTCGAGCGCTGCAGATAGCTCCACTTGTCGCCCACGGTGCGCAGCGTGGTGGTCTGTCCGTTTTCCTCCACCTTGATGGGTTCGGGCAGCGGAGCCTTCTCGTCCACATAGAGCGAGATGAGCACGTAGTCCTTCATCAGCAGGTCGCGCACCTTGGCATCGTGCCACACGGCCAGCTCCATCTTGCGGCAGTTCACGCAGCCGTGGCCGGTGAAGTCCACCACCACGGGTTTGCCCGTCTGGCGGGCATAGGCCATGCCGGCCTCATAGTCGCGGAACTTGGCTTCGATCTTCACCGGGTCGAGGTTGAAGTCCTGCGTCGAGATGGGCGGGGCGAAGGCACTCACGGCCTTCACCGGAGCACCCCACAGGCCGGGCACCATATACACGGCAAAGGCCAGCGAGCACAGGGCCAGGAAGAAACGCGGCACCGAAGTGTGGTGCTCGTCCTCGTCATCGTGCGGGAACTTGATGGCCCCCAGCAGATAGGCCCCCAGCAGGGCGAAGATCACAATCCACAGGGCAAGGAACGTTTCGCGGTCGAGCAAATGCCAACCGTAGGCCA
>DAIRWG010000005.1:0-4974 GCA_036802405.1 Alloprevotella sp. | reverse complement strand
AGGAAGAACAGGATGTTGAACACGGCGTTGGTCGAAAGGTCGTTGAGCGCATTGGCGCCAAACACTGAAGTGATGACCAGGCCGAGTGCCACATAAATCACCACGATGCTGATGCCGTAGGTCACGGCATCGCGCACACCCTTCTTGCGGTCGCCCGAACGCTTGAGGAAGAAGCTCACCGTCATCGGGATGATCGGCCACACGCAGGGAGTGAAGAGGGCCACCAGTCCACCGAGAAATCCGAGGAAGAAGATGTAGTACCACGCCTTTCCGGCCATGCTGCCGTCATCGCCGAAGGCCTTGAGTTCCTTCACCACGGGAGTCCACCAAGCCTTCACTTGGGCCGAGTCGGCAGCGGCAACGACGGGCTGCGCTGTTGCCGAATCCGTTTGATTCACAAGGGGTTCCGTCATGGCCGAATCCGTTGCAGCGGCCGCGTCGGCGGCCAAGGCGGCAGCGGCTTTCTCCTCCTCCGCCTTGCTCTCGGCAGTCGGGGCAGGGCCGTCGGAACCTTTCAGCTGTGCTTCCACCGAGGTGGGCGGCAGGCAGTTCTCGTCGTTGCAGGCACCATATTTCAGATAACCATCCAACTGGTAGTCTTTGTCGAGCAGTTCCACGCGCTGCGTGAAGGTGGCATGCCCTTCAAAGAAGGTCACCGGCATTTCGAAGATAGGGTCTTGCATCGTCTTCGCGCCCGGACCGGCCTTCAGCGCACCTTTGAGTTTGGCGCCTTTGATCTTGTCCAGGTTGAAGGAAGCCGGAGTCGGGCCGCCCTCGCCGATGTTGGTGGAATAGATGTGCCATCCTGGTTGTGCCTTGCCTGAAAACACAATGTCGATGGTCGTGGCGTTCACGCGCTTGTAGCTCACGCTGAAGCTCACCTGCGCCTGCACGGCCGTCACGGCTGCCATCAGGCACAGAAGGATGATTGTGAGAAATTTCTTCATGAGGGTTATTGTTGGGTTGATCTACGTTTTTTGCTGTTCCTCTTCGGGCAAGCAGCCGCCTCCTTTCTCTTCTGAAAAGGGGCTAAGCCACAAGCTCCAAGGTGCAAAAGTACGAATTTTTTGTGGCTTTGGCCACTTGTGTCGGCCGTTGACGGCCGTTTTTTGCAGTTTTAAGGCATTTTCTGATGCAAAATGGCAGCAATCAAGGTTTTTCCCAAACAAGCGCTTCCACTTGGCGTGCTCATTTTGCCGGAGCAATGGCCGTGCCGATGGCCGTGCAGAACTCCGCGTGGCGGGGCACGTGAAAGCGCACGCCGTACAGGTCGCCCGTGGCGCGGAACACCTCTGGGCACTGCGGCAGCAGCGTGAGGTTGCCGATCATCACGAAGTCCTTGATGCCCGATTCCAGCGACGATAGGATCGAAGCACTGCACACCGACTGCAGCACCATCCAGATCAATCCGATGGCCACGTCCTCACGCGAAGCATTGCTCTGCGCCTTGCCGCACAGCGAGGCGATGGCATCCATCGGCAGTCCCGGAAGCGGTTGGGCACAGATGTCGCTGATGAGCAGGTTGATGTTCGCCACGTTGCCCTTCTGGGCCAGTTCGGCCACCTGGCGGATGTCGTCGGTCTGCAGCAGCAGGCGCGAGAGTCCCTGCAGCGTGCCGCCGCCCACGCCGATGCCGCCCAGGTGGCGGATGTCGTGCCCGTCGCATTTCACGATCGAAGTGCCCGTGCCCATGCTCACCACGATCATCCGTTCGAGTTGCATCTCGAAGCGAGCGCCCAAACCGTCGGCCACAAATTCGTCCACCATGTGGGTGGGCAGTCCGTAGACCGGGCCGTCGATGTAGGCGCTTCCCACGCCCGTCAGCATCACCCGCTCGATGTCGGGCAGGGCAATGTGGTTTTCGAACAGAAATTTGCCGAAGGCGCCGTAGAGCGACGTCACCGGGTCGGTTGCCTTGATGCGGATGGGCGAGAGCACCTCGCTCCCTCTGATGCCTACTATCTTGGTGGTGCTGATGCCCACGTCGATGCCTATGATGATTCCCATAACATGCTTTTTCGGGGGGTGAATAACTCTGTGATGGTGCGAAGTTACAAAAGAATTCCCGAAAACGTTTCCCCGCCTCGGCATAACCCCATGACTTTTTCCCCCGATGCACCCATCATGAAGAGATATAAGGAAGAAACGCTCCCCGCCGTAGTCCTGTGGTCATACGGCGGGGAGCGTCAGGATTAATCAAGCAGCTTGATCAATAGTTTTCAGCGCGGAGCTCGAAGTAGCTCTGCGGATGGTTGCACACGGGGCACACCTCGGGAGCCTTCTGTCCGATCACGATGTGGCCGCAGTTCGAGCACTGCCACACGCGGTCGCCCTCACGCGAGAACACCAAGCCTTCCTCGATGTTCTGGAGCAGGCGGCGGTAACGCTCCTCATGAGCCTTCTCGATGGCGCCCACCATTTCGAATTTGGTGGCAATCTCCTCAAAGCCTTCTTCGCGAGCTTCCTTGGCAAAGGTGGCATACATGTCGGTCCATTCATAGTTCTCGCCAGCAGCGGCATCGGCCAGGTTCTCCTCGGTCGAGGGCACGGCTCCGCCATGCAGATACTTGAACCACAGCTTGGCATGTTCCTTCTCGTTGCGCGAAGTCTCCTCGAAGATGTTGGCCATCTGCACATAGCCGTCCTTCTTGGCCTTCGAGGCAAAGTACTGGTATTTCGTGTGGGCCTGCGATTCGCCGGCAAAGGCTGCGGCCAGGTTCTGTTCCGTCTTGGTTCCTTTCAGTTCTTTCATTGGTGTTTTTGTAAAAGGGGGTAGTGATTGTTTTGGGGAATGATGTGTGCCGGATGGTCAGCTCACTTCTTGAAGTAGCGGTTGAACAAGCCTTCGAAGCCGCGTCCGTGGCGAGCCTCGTCGCGTGCCATTTCGTGCACTGTGTCGTGAATGGCGTCCAGGTTGAGTTCCTTGGCACGCTTTGCGATGCGGGCCTTGTCGGCGCAGGCGCCCGATTCAGCTTCCATGCGCTTCTGCAGGTTGGTCTTCGTGTCCCACACCACGTCGCCGAGCAGTTCGGCAAACTTGGCAGCGTGCTCTGCCTCTTCCCAAGCATAGCGCTTGAAGGCCTCGGCCACTTCGGGGTAGCCTTCACGGTCGGCCTGGCGGCTCATGGCCAGATACATGCCCACCTCCGTGCACTCGCCGTTGAAGTGAGCGTTGAGGTCCTTGATCATCTCCTCGTCGCAGCCCTTGGCCACGCCGATCTCATGCTCGGCCACAAACTCCAGGGCGGCATCTTCCTTCAGTTCCTTGAACTTCGATGCGGGAACGCCGCACATGGGGCACTTCTCGGGTGCGTGTTCGCCTTCGTATACGTAGCCACAAACGGTGCAGATAAATTTCTTTTTCATTGTTGAGTAAGTTTTTGAATAGATGGATTGATGTTGTTCTTTGTCTTTATGCAGTCATGAGGCCCGTGCGCCTGTTGTCCGTCAGCGCGGCGCGGCACTCATTTCTCTTCTTTTTCTGCGCAATGCCTGCAGATGCCTCGGAAGTAGAGGTCTTCCTGTTCGATCGTGAATTCCTCGGGCACCGCCACGCATTGTTTCAGATCCTTCTGGTGCAAGCGCAGGTCAAACACCTTGCCGCATTTCCTGCACAGGAAGTGGGCGTGGGGCTGCGTGTCGGCATCGAAGCACACCTTCTTCTCGTCGATGGTCAGCTGGAGGGCGGCTCCCTGCTCTGTCAGCACGCGCAGCGTGTTGTACACTGTGGTCTTCGACAGCGTCGGCATCGTCGGATGCAGGTCGTTGTAGATGTCCTCCACCGTCGGGTGCGTGCGGTGCTTCAGCAGGTAGTCCATCACGGCCAGACGCTGGACGGAGGGTTTCACTCCGTGGTCGGTGAGGTATTTGAGGGTTACTTGCGAATCCATAATCTTTCTTGGTTTGTAATTATTACAAATCTGATTTCGATGCAAAAGTACGGCATTGTTTTTATATGTGCAAGTATTTCGGGAAAAAATTTTCGGCTATTCCTTATTTTTTGTTCATTCTCGTTTTTCATTCTCCCGAAAACCTCACGTTTCTGTCCGTCAAATGGCTGCATCGGGGGCAGGTGCTTCATGTTCTTGTCCCCTTATCCACAAAGGTAGTGCATAATTTTCACATAGCCACGAAGCATCATGTTTTTAACTTGCGTTACGTCCGGCCATACGTTGCTCACTGCTTTGGGCATGAATGTTACATTGTGCAAAAGTAGGCCACTTTGTAGCTGCTCATTCCTCTAAGGTCGGACGGATGCCGCTTTGTGCCTAGGCAATTTTTAGTGGGGAATACGTAATAACAGGTAAGAAAGCTTTAGGCAGGTTCGAGTACAAAAAAAGAAGGCACCCCCTGTAGCTTTACGAGAAATAATAGAAAGAGAGAAGAGAATAAACAGAATAAAGTCATGCAGGGAGCACCTTCTGTTTTCTAACGCAAAGATAAGCATTTTAGTTGTGTTTTCCTTTTCCTGAAGGATCGAAAAATGAGAATTGTTGCCAAATTCTACACAAAAATGGCGAGTTTCCCGAAAAATCCTTCGCGCGCGCACGCGCGCATATATACACTGCAATCACGTTTTTTGCTGTCATCTGTCATCCGCCAACCATCTGTCGACACTCCCAGACCTTTCTTCATCCTCCCTTCGTTGGTATTGCACCACCGTGGTAGAATTTTTACGGCACCGTGGTAGTGTAATTACGGTACCGCGGTAGAATTTTTACACCACCGCGGTAGAATTTGAAAAAGTCCCAGACTTTTTCACCGCGGTGCTTCGCCGCCGAACCCCATCCCCTCCCACCATCCACCGCAAGAATGACAGAGTGACAGCAAAAAACGCAATTGCACTGTATACGTAATGTGCGCGCACGCGCGCGACCCTTCCATCTTCACCACGAAGGACCACGAATAAACACGAAGCCATGCGGCGGACTCTTCACCACGAAGGGCCACGAAGTAGCACGAAGCCATGCGGCA
>DAIRWG010000004.1:0-44280 GCA_036802405.1 Alloprevotella sp. | reverse complement strand
ATAAAATTCCGAACTGAGAATCAAATAGATAGCTTTTTCTGAAACGCCCTACTTAAATTCTGGCAAGTGCTCAGGCATAAGCACAGATGTGTATAAACAAACCTATGAGCAATTAGGATTATTCAAGGATGGTACAATAGCAAAGATGAAGGCAAATAGCACAGATGATAAAAATTACTTTGAGCTGAATTCATGCGGTAATAAATACCAGTACTGTAAGGGAATCAAACAGATGATCTCCCATTATATCGGCATAAGTAATTTTATCAGAAGTGGCTATAAATCAGAAGATGAAGATGACTTTAGTCTGCCTTTTACCCCCGATAGAGTATTACTTGCAGAGGTGCTATTTGGCTTTCCAAATACCATAGACAGCAAAAACCGACTTCAAGAATATAAGACAGCCTATAAGGAGCTTGCTGTTGCCATAAACAACTACAACAAGAACAAAGTATTTCATATGGTATCAAAGATACTTACGTATGGCGATATATTTAGCCCCGACAAATTCAAATTACCTAAGAGAATAGAAGAGTTTTATCGTCTACAAGAGGTTTGATGACATTGTAGTAATGTTACTATGGTTATTAACGAGATTCTTGGGGTCTATAACGAATCGTGTGGGTAACCAATGATTCCCCCAAGGCAATGCATTGATAGTCATTGCAGTCACATGATGCCGCATGGCTTCGTGCATCTTCGTGGCCCTTGGTGGTAAAGACTCTGCCGCATGGCTTCGCGGCCCTTAGCGGCCCTTCGCAGAAAAACCACCCACCATCCGCAAGGCCTTCGTGCACCTTCGTGCCGCTTCGTGGTAAAGCCTCACTCGCATGGCTTCGTGCACCTTTGTGGCCCTTGGTGGTAACCTCAAGTGAAAAATGATGTCCGATTTGACTGCCCACACGAAACGTTATAGAGCCTTTTTTTCTTCGCTCACCGGCCACGGCCAGCAAGCGAGGAAAACGTGAATGTCTGAATTTTGTCCGCAAAGAAAACGGAAAGCAGAGATAACTCGCTGAATGTCAGCGTGCTATCTCTGCTTTTTGCGGAAAGGATAGGATTCGAACCTACGAAACCCTTTAGGGGTTTACACGCTTTCCAGGCGTGCCTCTTCAACCACTCGAGCACCTTTCCTTGTATGGTTGAATTGGTTTGTTTCTCAAACCGAGTGCAAAATTAGTGCTTTGTTTTGAATTGTCCAAACTTTTCGGCACTTTTTTGCTTCACGTCCCTTGTTTTTTGCGGAATGGCTTCTCCCGGATCCTCATTTGGCTCATTTCAGCAGACTTTCCAGATCCTCCATTTCTTTGCGAAAGTCCTTGTCGGCGCTCATGCGGCGCGCTACTTGATTGCATGCATGGAGCACGGTGCTGTGGTCACGCTTGCCAAAATCGCGTCCGATTTGCGTGTAAGTCACGTCCGTATACTTGTGGCAGAGGAACATGGCGATCTGCCGTGCTTGCACGATGGCCTGCTTGCGGCTTTTCGACTGCAGGTCCTTCTGCTTCACGCCGTAACGTTTGCAGATGGTGGCATTGATGTCTTCCAGTGTCAGCTCGTGCTTTTCCAGGTTGACGGCCCGAGCCACCACTCTTTGCGCCAGGTGAAGGTCGATTTCGCAATTGTCCACCACGGAGTAGGCCATGATCGAGTTGATGATGCCTTCCAGTTCCCTCACGCTGCTTTCGACGTTCTGCGCAATGTACTGCAGCACTTCGGCCGGAATGTCCAAGCCGTCACGCCGTATTTTGGAGAGGAGGATGCTTCGCCGCAGCTTGGCGTCGGGCTTTTCCATTTCAGCCACCATGCCCCACTTGAAGCGGGTGAGCATGCGCTCCTGTATGCCTTCGAAGAGCACCGGCGGGCGGTCGCAGGTGATGATGATCTGACGGTTGTTGTGCTGCAGCTGGTTGAAAATCTGGAAGAACGCCATTTGGGTGTTCTCTGTGGTGATTTCCTGAATGTCGTCGATGATGAGCACGTCAATCGTCTGGTAGAAATTGATGAAGTCGTTGCGCGTGTTGTGGCGCACGGAGTCGGTATATTGCGTTTTGAACACGTAGGCCGACACGAAAAGCACGCGTTTTTCGGGATAAAGCTCGCGGATGCGCACTCCGATGGCATTCACCAGGTGCGTTTTGCCCACACCGCTCGGGCCATAAAGGAAGAATGGGTTGAATGCACTTCGCCCGGGCGTTTCGGCAATGCTCATGGCCACGCTGAGCGAAAGCTTGTTGCTGTTGCCCTGCACAAAGTTTTCGAAGGTGTAGCGTTTGTTGAGCTGTGGATCGATGGGAGGCATGTCCTGTCGCTGCGGTGTGTTCACCTTGTAGGGACTCTCCTCCGGCTTCTGTTCGCTGGCTGCTTGCTGGGGTTGCTGTGGGATGCAGTACTGCAGGCGGAATTGTGTGCCGAACTCAGCGACCAGTGCGTTGCGAAATATTTCCAGAAAATTCTGCTCCACATATCCCGGCAAGTGCTTGTTGGGCACGCCAAGCGTGAGCACACCATTTTCGAAACTGACGAAAGTGATGGGCTCGAACCAAATGCTGAAAAGCTCGTTGGGAAGCTTTTGGTGTATGATATTCAGGCAGTTTTGCCACCTGTTGTCGGTCGTTGTTTGCATTGCTTGGTGCGGATACGTGAATTGCGGATTACAAAATTACGAATTTTGGGAGAATAATGAGGCAATCGAAGCAGAATTTGTTGCCATTTGTTTTTCGATGTATGGCAAGCGTAGTTGTCATATGACGGCTTTTCTTGACGCTTCTGCCTTGCAGTCAGAAACATGGAGGTGGCTTTTTCCCCCGACTTGGCTTGTCGGGATTCATGCCTTCACAGAAACTTAACTGTTCTGTCACAAGGAGCCAACAGGGCCTTCGTACTTTTGCAGCGCAAATGCCCGATGGCAAAGGCCGTATTCAAGCAATCATTCAAAAAATCAAACATAAATCCAAAAAGAAACTCTATGGAATGGATGTATTTGGGAATGGTGATATTCCTCTTCATTCTTGCCGCATTCGACCTCTTCGTGGGGGTCAGCAACGATGCGGTGAATTTTCTCAACTCGGCCATCGGCTCGAAAGCTGCAAAGTTTCGCACACTGGTGGTGATTGCCTCGATCGGCGTGTTTTTCGGCTGTGTGCTGAGCAACGGCATGATGGACATAGCCCGTCACGGCATCTTCACACCCCAGTATTTCAGCTTTCGCGATGTGATGTACATCTACTTGGCTGTGATGGTGACCGACATTGTGCTGCTTGACATTTTCAACTCCTTTGGCATGCCCACCTCCACCACCGTTTCGATGGTGTTTGAACTGTTGGGGGCCTCTTTTGCCTTTGTGATGATCAAAATGGCAGGCGACGGAAGTGTGCTGGGATTGGGCGACTACCTCAACACGTCGAAAGCCCTTGAAGTGATTCTGGGCATCTTCATGTCGGTGCCCATCGCCTTTGTGTTCGGCTCACTCATCCAGTGGATTGTGCGCAACGTGTTCACATTTAGCATCGACAGGAATCTGAAATGGAAAATCGGCATCTACGGCGGGGTGGCACTCACGGCCATCATCTACTTCATGCTGTTCAAGGGACTGAAGGACCTTTCCTTCATGAGCGCCGATGTGAAGGCCTTCCTCAACACCCACATCCTGCTGATCCTGGGTTGCATTTTTGCCGTTTCGACAGTGGTGATGCAGGTGCTTCATTGGTGCAAGGTCAACGTGTTTCGCGTGGTGGTGCTCTGCGGCACCTTTGCGCTGGCAACCGCTTTTGCCGGCAACGACCTGGTGAACTTCATCGGTGTGCCTTTGGCCGGTTATTCCTCTTTCCTTGATTTCACCAACAACGGCATGGGAGCAACGCCCGATTCGTTCATGATGGCTTCGCTGGCCGAATCGGCCAAGACTCCGATTCTCTTCCTCATCGCGGCAGGAGCCATCATGGTGTTCTCGCTGGCCACTTCGAAGAAAGCACGCAAGGTGGTGCAGACCGAAGTAGGGCTTTCGCGCAAGAACGAAGGCGACGAAATGTTCGGATCTTCCAAGGTGGCCCGCAGTCTGGTCCGCTTCAGCAACTCTGTGGCCGGCGTGGTGCTTCACTACACACCGTCAAGCGTGCGGCACTTTGTGAACAGCCGTTTCCAAGTGCCCGAAAACTACGATGACAACGGCGCTGCCTACGACCTCTGCCGCGCTTCGGTCAACCTCTGCGTGGCCTCGCTGCTCATCGCTTTGGGCACTTCGCTCAAGCTTCCGCTTTCCACGACTTTTGTCACCTTCATGGTGGCCATGGGTTCCTCGTTGGCCGACCGTGCATGGAGCCGCGAAAGTGCCGTGTTTCGCATCACGGGTGTGCTGACGGTCATCGGCGGATGGTTCATCACCGCCGGAGTGGCCTTCACGGCCTGCTTCGCTGTGGCCATGGCCATGCGGTTCGGTGGTGTGGTGGCTGTGGTGGTCATCGTGGCGGCAGGAATCTACAGCATCGTTCACAGCCAGCAGCGGTTTGCCAAAAAGGAACGTGAGGAGAGCGAAGGCGAAGACGTGCTTTTTCAGCAGATGCTCACGACCAAGGAACGCACCAGCATCGTGCCGATGCTTTCGCGCCACATGGACATCAGTGTGGCCGAGGAGCTGCGCAAATATGCCGAATGGCTTCAGACGTCAACAGATGCCCTTTTCGCTGAAAGCCTGCGCCCCATGCGCCACACGCTGAAGGAGCTCAACCGCAACAAGCGCGAACTGAAAAACCTTCGCCGCCGCGAAACCATCTGCCTGCGCCGTGCCCTCCCGCCCATTGCCGGCGTGCGTCTCAGCACCAGTTTCCACCTTGTGCACAACGGGCTGCGCCAAATGCTCTATGGACTCATGCGCATCGTGGAACCGGCCTACGAACATGTGGACAACAATTTCGTGCCGATTGAAGCGGAGCAGGCCGAACGCTACTGCAAGCTGCGCAACCGCCTCGTAGAACTGTCGAACGATATAGCCTCCAACCTCCGGAACCTGCGTTCTGCTGAAAACGAGAAACTGCTCGGCAATTGCGAACAGCTGCTGCACGAGTTCGACCATTTCTGCGACGACCTCGGTGTGCGCATCCAAAGCACCGACGTCAATCTCAACTCAGCCTCGCTGCTGCTCCACATGGTGCGCGAAACGCAGCAACTGCTCGTCGAGCTGACCGGGCTGATCAAGACCGAACGCGAATATCACAGCATGGTGAAATAATAACCTACGAAACAACATGAGACTACTCCATAAAGTGCTGCTGGCAGGCAGCACGTGCCTGATGGCCTTTCTTCCTGTTCTGGCACAAGAGGCCGGCACGGCGGGCAACAAGTCGGGAGGCCTACCCGAATGGTTCCCCCATCTGAGCGGAACAATCCGCGGAAAATGGGAACTTCAGACGCGTGAAAAGGAAAGCCGGTTCGAAGTGCGTACGGCACGCATTGCCCTTGACGGCAACATCACGCCAATCGTTGACTACAAGGCTGAAATAGACCTTTCCGACGAAGGACAGATCAAGATGCTCGATGCTTATGCCGGGGTTAACCCGGTGAAGAATTTCGCCGTGCGCATCGGCCAGATGCGTGTGCCCTTCAGCATCGATGCGCATCGTTCGCCCCACAAGCAGTTCTTTGCCAACCGTTCCTTCATAGCCAAGCAGGTGGGCAATGTGCGCGACGTAGGCGTGTATGCAGGTTATCAGTTGGAAAGTCTGCCTCTGATCGTAGAAGCGGGAGCCTTCAACGGTTCCGGGCTTACGCATCAAAAGGATTATTGGACCAAAAAGTTCAATTTTTCCGCCAAGCTGCAAGTGCCTCTCGAGTGCGGTCTGACATTGGAGGGCTCTGTGCAGAAGGTGTCGCCCAGCGACCAAGCTGTCTATCTCTACGATGCGGGAGCCACACTTCAGGCAGGACGTTTCACGGCAGAAGTGGAATACCTGCGCAAGCACTACACGCACCATGCCTTTCAGAACGTGAACGCCGTGGACGCCTTCCTTTGCTACGACCAGCCACTCAAGCGTGCCTTCCGCAAGGTGAGTTTCCTCTGTCGCTACGACATGATGGACAACCATTCCGACGGGTCGCTAGACGAAAACGGGGCGTTCAAGCTGACCGATGCCAAACGCCACCGCATCACGCCGGGCATCACGCTGAGCCTGGCCAAGAAGATGAATGCCGACATCCGCATCAACTACGAGAAATACTTTTACGATCATCTTGATCTGGCCAAAAAGTCGGAGCGCGACAAATGCGTAGTGGAACTTGTGGTGCATTTCCCCAACAAATAAGCAGGAGAGAAACCGCAAACGACATCTGATAGGCAACATTCCCCATCCCCCCATGTCCTGCATCGTCCGGCATCGTCCGGCCATCGTTCTGCTAAGGGGGGGGGATGTTTATGGTTCAATAACGAAGCTCATCTTGCCTGTTACCCCACACTTAATGCTTCAGATCCGAAAAACATCTCCCCGTGCTGGGCGTGCAATCGCCACAAATTCTTAACTTTGCCGTGCGAACCAAAGCAGAAGTCCCATGAAGCTATATCCCATCCCCTTGCTGACCGCCACCATCTGTGCCCTGACTGCAGGGTGCAAACGCGAGAAGGCCTTTCCGTTCGACGACAACGACGACACCATCCCCATCGGTGCCGTTGTCGGCATTGACTCCGACCGTGCGGCCTTCTATGCCGACTCGGTGCGAAGGGCAAACGATCCAGCCTACCGCGACTCAATGGAAAAAGCGGAAGCCCAGCAGCGCAATCGTGCTCAAGAGACCAACAAGTCCCACGAGTCCAACGCCTCAAGCGGGGATGACAACCCAGATAAAGAGGCAGAAAAGGAACTTCGCAGAAAGAAATTCTGGCGAGGATACGACCGGGGTTATTACGATGAAAACGTTCATGGCTATGATCGCGACAACTACGATCCCGACATCGATGACTGGTGAGCCCCCTCGCTTCACTGCATACACGAATCCCCTTCATGCCGCATGCGGTATGAAGGGGATTCGTTTGCTTCAGGCATCTGCCGGTGAATCATCCAAGCACCAGTTCATAATCCACCACATCAAGCCAACGACCGAACTTGCGCCCCACTTCGTGAAAACGTGAGGCCAGGCTGAAGCCCAGCGATTCGTGCAAGCGTTCGCTTGGCTCGTTGCCCTGCGTGATGCAGGCCACCAGCACATGTGCCTCCGTGTCGGTACGGCAGGCCGTGATGAGTTTCTGCATGAGGGCGGAGCCAATCCCTTGCCGATGGGCATCGATGGCCAGATAGATGGTCGTTTCGAACGTCCGGGCATAAGCAGCACGGTCTTTCCAAGGATGGGCATAGCAATATCCCACAATGCGTTGTTCCTCTGTTTCAGCCACATAGTAAGGATGCCCATCCGAAATGTGGCATATGCGCTGCCTCATTTCATCCACTGTGGGAGGAACCGTTTCAAAGGAAATGCACGTGTGACGCACATAGTGGGCATATATGTCGGCTATGGCCTCAGCGTCGGAGGGCCTCACCGGGCGAATGTGATAATTCATTGCAAGGGCGTTTGGTGACTGTCCGCTTGCAGGCTTATCTGCTTGCAGGAGTCAAAGAGTTTCTTGTAGAACTTGTGACGGCAAAGTGTGCTTGCCGAACCGAGGATAATCAGTTTGTGGCGTGCGCGGGTGATGGCTACATTCATGCGGCGCAAGTTGGACAGAAATCCGATTTGTCCTTCCGTATTGGCGCGCACCATGCTCACCACCATCACGTCGCGTTCCTGTCCCTGGAAGGCATCCACCGTGTTGACCGTGATGCTATGGCGCAGCGGACGTAGATAGTCATCTTTCCGGATGAGCGAACGCAGATACTGCACCTGGGCCCGATAGGGCGAAATGATGCCGAAGTCCACCTGCTCCTGTATGAGCCGCCGACGCCCGATGCGATGCACATAATTGTGCAAGGCAAGCAAAGTGAGGCGTGCCTCCCGCTTGTTGATGCGCCCATAGGTGCCGCCCACAAATTCCTCCTGGTTCGCCCCATCCTCTACGGCTTGGCCGTCGGCCTCGTCCTGCAGCGAAGTGTCGGCATCAGCGGCACACTCCGGTGCATCACTGTCAACCCACACCAAGGGATGATCCATGTCGTCGAGCAACGAACGGTGGAGCACCCCGGGAGCAGCCGTCAGCTTCCCCTCATAGAACCATTCAGACGAGAAGCGCATGAGCGCCTCATTCATGCGATACTGCACCGTGAGCATTCGCACCACTTCGGGCTTGAGATGGGCCACCGCCTCCATGAGCGTGCAGCCCAACCCGCCACGCAGCGCTTCCTGGCACTTCACTGTGGGGGGAAGCTGCTGATGGTCGCCAGCCAGCACCACCCGGTCGGCCTTCTGCAAGGCAATCCAGCAGGCGGCCTCCAGGGCCTGTGCCGCCTCGTCGATGAAGAGCGTGTGGAAATGCTGCCCCGTGAGCAGCTGGTTGGCCGCACCGGTCAGCGTGCAGGCAATCACACGCGAAGCATCGAAGAGCGCATGGCGGATGCGCATCTCCAGTTCGTCCGCCTTCTCGCGCAAGCGGGCTATCTTCTGATGGAAATTTTCCCCTCTTCCCTTGCGCGGCTGGCTGTAGAGCTGGCGAATTGTCCGCCTCACCTGCCACAAGGCAGGATAGTCGGGATGGGCTTCAAAACGCCGCTCGTAGGTGTTGGCCAACATCCGTTCGGTCACGCGGCTCGGATTGCCCACCCGCAGCACCGAAATGCCTCGGGCGTCCAGTTGCTGGCAGATCCAGTCGACCGCCGTGTTGCTCTGGGCGCACACCATCACCTGCGGTTCGCGTCGCAGCACCTGGTCGATGGCTTCCACCAGCGTGGTCGTCTTGCCCGTGCCCGGAGGCCCGTGCACGATGAGCACATCCTTGGCCCTCAGCACATCGCTCACGGCTTCCTCCTGCGAGCGGTTGAGCCACGGCAGCCTCAGCGGCATGGCCGGAGCCGCTCCCCAGGCAGCAGGGGTTGGGGAGTGGAACACATCGCGCAAATGGGCCACGCGGTTGCCCTTGGCCTCCATTGTGCGGTGCAACGCTTCAAACATCATGCGGTAGGAATAGTCGTCGAAGTGCAGCTGCACCCCTGGCCGCTGCAGGGCTTGGATCTGCGCCAAGGCCGCTTCACCGGGCAGTTCCACCACCATGCGGTCAGCCTCGGCATAGCTCACCGTGCCCTGAAAGGAAAGGTAGTGCAGCTGTCCGCTCAGGTCCTGCGAGAAGAAGCACACCTGGCGCCCGTATTCGAAGTTGTGCTCCACATCGGCATCCTCGCCACGGGCAATTTCCACCACAAACCGGTCGAGCGAGTTGTAGTAAGCCCGCCCGACCGCGATCGGAAACCAGCAGTCGCCGCGTTTCACCTTGCGTCCGACACCCATCATTTCGGTGTCGTGCTGGAATGCCTTCTTCTCGGCATCATACTCTTTGTGCAGCAGTTCCAGCTGCTGCTGAAGGGAAGGATATTTCATGTCAGGGAGGACTGAGGTTGACAAGGTTCAGTAGGAGCTGCGCTCCACGCTCACACCAATCATGGCGTTTTGTCCGATTTTGAATTCTGCCGCAGCGCCGATGCGGTCGCGTTGCTGCTGCAGGAAAAGCGCAAAAGGGTCGCGCCGGAACTGGAAATCATTGGCCCTTGGCACGAACGACTTCGAGCCATAGGCATAAAGGTTGATGCGGTCGTTCACCTCATAGGCCACCAAGCCGCCGATGCCCACATCCGTTCGGCGCCAAGCGCCCCAGTCCAGATTCGAAGCAAACAGGCCCGCTGCCACTGTGAGTTTCGGCGTGATGGGGGCCACATAGGCAAATGCGGCATTCTGGCCGAACCCCACCCCTTTGAGCGCATGCTTGCCCCATCCGGCCGACACGCTGAGGCCGAACTGGGCATTGAATCCTTTGTGAAGCCGCCACGATGCATCGCCGTAGGGTGCACCCCATGGCGACAACGTGCCCAGCCCATAGCCCCCCAGCCCTTCGATCGTGCTGACGGGCAGCATCCATGCGGCATCGATGGCCGGTGCTTCGGTCCCTTCGGCCAACGGGAGCGTCCGTAAGGTGTCGGTCAGGGCAGGCAACGAATCGGTGCGGCTCACTTCCGGCCGATCGGTTTGGGCGAACGACTCCATCGGGCACACGAGCCAGCTGAGTGCCAAGAGTAGAATGAAGCAGTATCTTTGCATAAGCATTGCGTTTTCTTTTGAAGGCGAAGTTAAGCATTTTGCTGCAAACCTTCCATCGGCAAAGGCGAGGTTTAGCGTTTTTTGAGGAAATATAATCAAAGCGCCCGCTTTTCACTTGATGCATTCCGCAGAATGTCGTACATTTGCCTTATGAACACGGGCGGATTCATCCGTCTGTCATAAAACTTAAGCCTTATGAAGAAGAAACCTTCCGGAGGATGCTTTGACTCCAATTTCGATAAAGCGTTGGCAGCCTATGCGGCTTGGCGAATAGCCAAAATCCACGACCGTGAAGAACGTGCCAAACGCTACTCAAGGCCGAGCATCCTGCATCCCAACAACGGGAAGCAGCAGCACGACAACCTCACGCACCATTACGAAGAAGCATCCCCCTCAGTCTGGCCCGACGATGTTGCCCCGTATGCAAACGATTTGGGTATGGACGACTTGGGTATGGATGACTTTGAGGATGATGGCTCCGATTTCATTTACGACGACACCAGCTATTCCGACTGCGGAAACGGCAAATCCAGCGATGCAGACAACGACATCTTCTTCGGCAGTGCCGATGATGAACCAGGCAGCGATGCAGACAACGACATCTTCTTCGGCAGTGCGGACGACGATGCGTACAACGACAATGTCCCTTCACACACTTCCTTCCTACACGAAGGGAACGGCCTCGCAGGAAGCCACTCCGACGATGACGACGACATATTTTTCGACAACACCAACGACACCGACCGACCATAATCCCCATGCCACATCTCTTCACCTCAGGCCGTCAGCGCCTCCTCCTTCTGCTGCTCATCGCGGCTTTAGGATCCCTTTCCCCGCTCACTGCAGCCACTCCTTGGCTGAAAAAGCCCCTTCAGTTCGTTAGCGCCGACAGCGTGATGACCTGGAGCTACAGCGGCACCGATTTTCGCCAATACGTGAGCAGCCGCGACTCCACCGTGAAGGCCCCCTTCTTTGGCATCACCAGTGAAATGTGGCAACGGCGCGACGAGATTGCCGCCTTGTGCCGGGAAGTGTCGTTGCACCTCAACGTGGTGGGCGGTGGCGACGACGAACGCACCGTGCCGCAAGGGCTGCCCGCCCGTGTGGTATTGTCGGCCAATGCCTACATGCTGCTGCTCACGGGGCAGGCATCGCATGCCGACATCATCGAGCGCTGCCTGATGAATGCCACCGTGCAGACGGCCGGTTGCACCCGTCTGCCCTTCCGCCAGCGCGACCGCCGTGCCTCGTTCGAATCGTTGCTGTCCCTGCCTGGACTGATGTATGCCTATGACGAATCGGATCTCTACGTCAACCTCTACACCAACTCCACCGCTCGCCTGCAGATGGCTGACCACCGTTTCACGCTCGACCAGATCACCGACATGCCGGCCGACGGCGCGGTGAAAATCCGCATCAGCCGACTGCGCCACCCCATGCGCCTCCGGCTGCATCTGCGCATGCCCGATTGGGTGCGTGGCAGTATGGCTTCGCCGCTGCCTTTTGCTTACGACCTGCAGCAAGCCCGTTTGCCACGCATCTTCGTGTGCGGACATGAGCTGTCCGATGTGCAGCCTGACGAGAACGGATACGTCGTGATCGACCGCGAATGGCAATCGCTTGACGAGGTGTATTTCACCCTGCCGCTCACGCCCACATGCATCCGCCGCACCGACCGCAATGGAGTGGGGCAGCGGGGAAGCGTGGCACTGCAGGTCGGCCCGTTGGTCTATGCCGTGCCCACTCCGTCCTTTCCCTACTACTTTTCAACGCAATCCCCCCTCACGCTCGCCAACGAGCTCAGCTCCGAGGGGCTGCCCGTCGTGAAAGGAGTGCTCTACAACACTTCGGCAGCCAAGGCCGATGCACCCGCCCCGGCCGTGCCGTTCCTCGCCACCCCCTTCTGTGAGCAGCACGACAGTGTGGGCACCGTGTGGTGCACAGAATGCAAATGACGCACGTGCCAGTGTTGCGAAGCAGCAACAAAAAGTGACAGCAACAAGCGCTTGGCGCGTAACCCAGGTTTGGATGCAGCCCCTTACGCGCGCGTGCGCGCACATATACAGTGCAATTGGCATTTTTGCTGTCACTCTGTCATTTTGGCCCTCCTTCATCGGAATTTTCAGCTGCATGTAGGAGCAAATACAGTGCCGTGGTAGTGTAATTACAGTACCGCGGTAGAATTTTTACGGTACCGCGGTAGAATTTTTACGGTACCGTGGTGGAATTTTTACGGTAGCGTGGTGGAATTTGAAAAAGTCTGGGACTTTTTCACCGCGGTGCTTCCACACGAAAAGCTGCCTTGCGGTCGGCCATGACACCCCATCGAAGAGTGAAACCCATGTGCGGAATGACGATTCTTCCAAGAATCCTCGCCCCAAAGCACAGGTGCAGAATTTGTAAACAGAGGAGCTACAATGCTGACAGATGACAGCAAAAAAGTCAATTGCGTAGTAGGGTATACGCGCGTGCGCGCGTGGCTGACGAACATTCGGGCTCTATAAAGTTTCATTCAGCACGTTACGCCATCTTGCAAAAAAATCGGTACGCCAGTCAGTGGCATACCGATTTTTTTTCTCAGTGCGGCATTGGGGCCGAATGATGGCTGATTTAGTTTGCACCAGAATTTGGTGTGAGCCATCCCGCGGCTCCAATGTCAGAATCGTCCTTCGTAGTGTGCGGCCACTTGGTTCGTCAGGTCAATAAACTCCTGCACCGAAAGCTGCTCCGGCCGCCGCGTGAGCAAGGGCTGCGCCAGAAAATCGGTGTGCACCGGTGGCTGTCCGCCACACTGCTGGTCGAGTTCGTTGAGCAAAGGTTTGATTGAGCCGCGCATCATTTTGCGGCGTTGGTTGAAAGTGGTCTTAACCACCCGCCGAAGCAGTTGTTCGTTGCAGCCTGGGTCGGTCACATCGTTGCGCGTCATGCGTATCACGGCACTCCGCACCTTGGGGGGCGGGTTGAACACTCCGGGCTCAACGGTGAAGAGGTAGTCCACGTGATAGTAGAGCTGCACCAGCACGCTGAGAATGCCGTAGGCCTTGCAGCCGGGTTTGGCAGCCAAGCGTTCGGCCACTTCCTTCTGAATCATGCCCGTGCAGCACGGAATGAGGTGGCGGTAGTCAAGCATCTTGAAGAAGATCTGGCTACTGATGTTGTAAGGATAGTTGCCCGTCAGCACGAACGGACGGCCTCCAAAGGTGTGGTCGAGGTGCATCTTCAGAAAGTCGTCCTCGATGATGTTGTCCTCCAGCTGCGGAAAATGTTCACGCAAATAGGCCACACTCTCGAAGTCGATTTCCACCACTTTAAACTCTCGGTTCTTGGGAATGATGAACTGGGTCATTACTCCCATGCCGGGCCCCACTTCCAGCACGGGAATGTCGGGACAGGCATCCACCGTGTCGGCAATGGCCTGTGCGGTGGGCAGATGGGTCAGGAAGTGCTGACCAAGAAATTTTTTTGGACGTACGGACTTCATCTAAACTATTTTTTCTACTTTTGCTCTTGCATATATCATCTTTGCCAAGCCCATGCACCTTGCATTCGGTCAGAGGCAAAGCATTTTGCAAAGATAGTGCAAGGCGAGCGCAATACAAAATAAAAGGCTGAAAGACTTTTATTTTTATTGCCGAGCCGCGGCCTATCTTATCCAAAGATAGTGCAAGGCGAGCGCAATACGCAACACAAGTAAAAGGCTGAAAGACTTTTATTTTTATTGCCGAGCCGCGGCCTGTCTTATCCCCAATTTAACAAACAGAGCGGAGAAGCAAGCACAGGCAGCGCTCTAACAACGATTGAATGAAACGCACACTCAAAGTCATATTGCAGATACTCTGTCCATTCCTTCTCGGGATGGGCATTCTGTGGTGGATGTACCGCGGCACAGACTGGACTGATTTCATGGATTGCGCCATCCACGATGTGGACTGGAGGTGGATGACCATTTCGTTGCTGTTTGGCATACTGCCACAGGCCGCTCGTGCTTGGCGATGGAAAATGGCCCTCAAGCCATTGGGTGAGCACCCACGTCGCTCCACCTGCACCGATGCCATCTTCATCTCCTATGCAGCCAGCCTCGTGGTGCCCCGCATCGGCGAAGTGACCCGCTGCGGCACACTCAAGAAAGCCGACGGCGTGTCGTTCACCAAGTCGTTGGGCACAGTGGTCACCGAGCGTATGGTCGACTCCGTGATGATGCTCCTCTTCACCGGCGTGGCATTCCTCACCCAGTTGCCCATGTTTCTCAGCTTCATGCAGAAAACGGGCACCAATCTGGAAGGCATCCTCCACCGCTTCACCGCCACCGGGTATGTGGTCACGCTCATATGCCTCATCGCATTGGTTGTGGCCACCGTCGTGTCGGTTCTGCGTTTTCGGGTGCTGCGCAAGGGGCGCGACCTGCTCAACGACCTGTGGCAAGGCATTTCCTCGCTGCGCAAGGTGAGCAACCTCCCGCTTTACCTCTTCTACAGCCTGCTCATCTGGGTGGGCTATTTCCTCCATTTCTACACGGCCTTCTTCTGCTTCGGATTCACCTCCGCATTCTCCATGTCGGCAGCGTTCCTCATTTTCTGCGTCGGCACGTTTGCCGTGCTCGTGCCCACCCCCAACGGGGCCGGACCATGGCATTTCGCCGTGAAAACGATGCTTGTGCTCTACGGTGTGGCAGAGCAGCAAGCCATCCTTTTCGCACTCGTGGTGCACACGGTGCAAACGGCGCTCGTGGTGGTGCTCGGCGTGTTTGGATGGATGCGCATTGCGCTGCGCAAGCGCCTGCCGGCTGCTCCCGACAAGGCAGTGTCCGAAACCAATTGACAACAAAACCCTCAAAACATATTTCACTATGAGCGAAATCGCAAACCTGCAGCCGCAGGCCATTTGGAAAAACTTCGACTTGCTCACGCAAGTGCCGCGTCCCTCAGGACACCTTGAAAAGATTCAGAAATTCCTGCTCGACTGGGCCAAGGAAAAAGGCGTGGAAGCCTTCCAGGACGAAGCCGGAAACATCATCATGCGCAAGCCTGCCACCCCGGGCATGGAGAACTGCAAATATGTGACCCTGCAGGGCCACATGGACATGGTGCCCCAGAAGGAGAAGACTTCAACCCACGTGTTCGAAACCGACCCCATCCAGACCTACATCGACGGTGACTGGGTGAAGGCCAAAGGCACCACACTGGGCTCCGACGACGGCATGGCCGTGGCCACCATCATGGCTGTGATGGAAGACAACACCCTCAAGCACGGCCCGGTGGAAGGCTTCATCACTGCCGATGAGGAGACCACCATGTACGGTGTGAACCATATGAAGGCCGAAACGCTGGAGGGCGACATCCTGCTCAATCTCGACGACGAGACCGAAGGCGAAATGATCATCGGTTCGGCCGGCGGCGTGAACATGACTGCCACGCTCGAATACAAGCCTGAAGAGACCGACTCCACCGATGCCGCAGTGAAAGTGACCCTGCACAAGCTGCTGGGCGGACACTCCGGATTGGAAATCAACGAAGGCCGCTGCAATGCCAACAAAGCCATGGCCCGCATCGTGCAGGATGCCATTGCCAATTTCGAGGCCTGCCTCTCCGAATGGAAGGGCGGCAACATGCGCAACGCCATTCCCCGCGAAGCTGAAGTGGTGCTCACCCTGCCGAAAGAGAACGTGGCCGCATTCAAGGAAGTGGTGGACGAATGGCGCCAGACTTTGACCGATGAGTTCGGAAGCATCGAAACGGAACTCGCACTCGATGTGGAGGACGTGGCCTTGCCCTCACACATCGTGCCGGCCGAGATCCAGGACAACCTCGTGAATGCCCTCTGCGCTGCCCACAACGGCGTGCTGCGCTTCATCCCCGAGGTGCCCTCCATCGTGGAAACTTCCTCCAACCTGGCCATCGTGACGATTGGCGAAGGCAAGGCTGCCTTCCTCATCCTCATCCGTTCCTCGCGCGACTCCATGCGTGAGTGCTGTGCCGAAACGCTCGAGAGCGCCTTTGCCATGGCTGGCATGAAGGTGGAGCTGAGCGGACAGTATCCCGCATGGCAGCCTAACCAGCAGAGCGAGATCGTGGCACTCATGAAGGACATCTACCGCGAGCTCTTCCACACCGAAAACCGCGTGCAGGTGATCCATGCCGGACTCGAATGCGGTGTGATCGGTGCGCTGCGCCCCCACATGGACCTCGTGAGCTTTGGCCCCACGCTCCGCTCACCGCACACGCCCAACGAGCGCTGCTACATCCCGAGCGTGGAGAAATACTGGACATTCGTGAAGACCATTCTCGAACGCATTCCCCAGAAGTAAACACTCCGCACAGGCTGAGGCGCTCGGAATGATTTTGTGCGCCAGCCTCTGATCCTTGCAACAATCAGGCCGTCCCGACACCGGTGTTCCGATGACGGGGCGGCCTGACTCTTTCTTCTGCCCGGACAACGCTTGCGCTTGCGTGCCGGCCATGCAAACAAAGGACTGCCTCTTCCCCGGTATGGGGGAGAGGCAGTCCTCAATCAGATGCGTAGGCACCCATGGCGCCTACTGCGTCGGAAGCCGCATCAGTGGCGGTTCTTTTCGGGCACGCGGATCAGGTCGCGCACATCAATCTCCAGCAGGTTGGCAATGTCCATCAACACGTCCAACGTGGGCTGAGAAGAGTTCGTGCACCACTTCGAAATGGTGGCAGGAGCCTTGTCCAAGCATTCTGCAAGCCATTTGCTCGTTCTTTTCTTTTCCACCAGCATCACCTTGATGCGGTTCAAATCCTTGTATTCTGTCATAGCTGAATGATTTTGAGAATTCTGTCAAGAATCACGCTGCCTTTTCTTTAAGATTGTGCATTCTGCAAAAAAGATGGCAGCATGACATTACACTTGCAAAGATAGCGCTCTTTTTTCTAAAACAAAAATTCTAACGGCAAATATTTTTAATCACCAGCACAATTAGCCCTATTTTGGATGGTTTGTTGGATTTCTAAGGAATTTTTCGCTCAAATAATTAGGTGGGGCGTTCAGTTGGACTTTCAGTCCGCCCGTTTCATACCCACTCATACGGACGTTCGTTCAATCAAAAATGCGTACAACAAACTGAATACCCTAAAAAAAGCCTAACTTTGCACATGCAAAACACCTCATGCCTCCCTTCCAGCGAAGCTCGCACGCACACATCGGGCGCCACACGGGGGATGAGGACAACCCAACATTTCCCTATGCTACTCAAGTTTTTCCTCACTTGCAACAAAATCGGTGCGCTCACCTTGGGCGGCGGCTACGCCATGATCCAGGTGATGGAGCAGGAGTTTGTGCACAAGAACCACTGGCTCGACAAGCAGGAATTCATGGACGTGCTCATCGTGGCACAGGCCACCCCCGGCATCTTTGCCATCGACATGGCCAGCCATATCGGCTACAAGGCCCGAGGCGTGAAAGGCGGCATTGTCGGTGCGTTAGGCATCGCGCTGCCGTCCATTCTGGCCATCATCCTGATAGCCATGTTTTTCCATTCCTTCAAGGACAATGCCTACGTGGCCAAGTTTTTCCACACCGTGCGTCCTGCCGTTGTGGCCCTCATTGCCGTGCCGTGCTTCAACATGGCCAAGACGGCCAAGATCAACCGCCGCAACGTGTGGATTCCGCTCCTGGCCTGCGCGCTCATTTCCGTGCTCGGCGTCTCGCCCATCCTCATCATCATTGCCTCGGGGCTGGGCGGATTCCTTTGGGGCAAATACAAACGCAACAGTCAAGCATCATGATCTTTCTCAAGCTCTTTCTGATATTCACTAAAATCGGCACCTTCAACTTCGGCGGAGGCTATGCCATGCTCTCGCTCATTCACAACGAGGTGGTGGTGAAAAACCAATGGCTGACAAACGCCGAGTTCACCGACATCGTGGCCATCAGCCAGTCCACACCTGGCCCGATTGGCATCAATGCCGCCACCTATGTGGGCTACACCTCAGTGCTGCACGACGGCTACCCCGTGTGGGCTGCCATGCTGGGGGCGGTGCTGGCCTCGCTCTCCATCATGTGGCTTCCATTCATCATCATGATCGGCGTAAGCCGCTACATGCTCACGCATCGCGACTCGAAGGTGGTGGGCGACGTGTTCAGCGGTCTGCGTCCGGCTGTCATCGGCCTCATCGGCGCGGCTGCCGTGCTGCTGATGTCGAAAGAAAACTTCGGCGACCCCGTGAACGGCCCGTGGTGGCAGTTTGCCCTCAATGTGGGTATCTTCGCCGCCGCATTCGCTCTGACGAAATGGAAAAAGGCCAACCCCATCCTGGTGCTGCTCGGTGCCGGAGTGCTGGGGCTGGTCATCTACTGTTTTCCCTCCCCTCATACACAACAATCATGGCTCAGGCACACCCCGCTTCCTCATTGCTCCAGCGATTTCCACTGCTATTGCCCGTGGGAAGCATGGCTTGCGGCATTGCGGTGAGCCTGCACACCGAGGCATGCTTGAGCAGCGGATGGTGGCTGGCATTCGCGTGCCTGTTTGTAGGGCTATGGGCCACGCAAGTCCGTCGCAAGTACATCGTGAAAAGTGACGTCCGCGTGCGGCAGCTGCTCCAACGCGAACGGCGCAACCGTCTGGCGGGCTTCGCTCTGGCTTCTCTGGCCATTGGCTGTTCGGGGGCCGCCTTGGGCACGATTGGGCTGGAGCGCGTCAAAACGCTATGGCCCAGCCAACGGCTGGTGTGGAAGGCCCGCATCACCGGTGTCAACCGGGCGTATGCCGATTCCTATCAGGTGGATGCGCGCATCATTACCCCCGAGGCATATCAGGGGAAGACCGTCCGTTTCAACCTGCAAAGAGAAGGCAGCGGCGAGATTGAAATCGGACAAAACTTCACCTGCCAAGCCCGGGTGAAAGCACCGCACAACACTGGAAACCCTTGTGAATTCGACCGTCGGCGCTATTTGCTCACACATGGTATCAGCGGCACGGCCTGGTGCGACCGCACCCGTTGGCGGTGTGGGCAGGATGAAGCGCCTACCGCACCGATGTCTGCCTTGCGCAGCTACTTCCGAAGCGTCAGATGCCGCATGGTTCGGGCGTATGCACGTCACTTCAGTGATGACACTTTTGCAGTCTTGTCAGCGCTGACGCTGGGCGACAAATCCATGCTCTCCGCCACCACGCGCCAACTGTATGCCGAAGCAGGCGCAAGCCACGTGCTTGCCCTGTCGGGACTGCACTTGGGCATACTTTTTGGCCTTTACATGTGGGCCTTGCGCCGGTGGTGCCACCGGCGATGGGTCATGGCGGCGGCCAGTGTGCCGGGACTGATGGCTCTCTGGTCGTTTGTGCTGGTGAGCGGCGAAAGCCTGTCGCTGGTGCGTGCGGCCACCATGATGACTTTGCTGCTGGCTTTCAACTGCCTCCGGCAACGCATTCCCCTTGTGCACAATCTCTGCCTGTGTGCGCTGCTGATGCTTGCCACTCAGCCGCTGACGCTGTTTGATGTGGGATTCCAGATGTCGTTTGCAGCCATCACGGGCATCGCGCTTTTCAATGAGTGCTTGCGACCGCACATCCGGTGCTTGAACGAGGAGGAAGTGTGGATGCCTGTTCCGCTTCGCGCCTCCTATCTGAGCACTCGGGTGTGGATGAAGCACCTTCTGAAGCATCACCTTCATGGCCTGTGGCAGACGGTCTGCCGCTGGGCCAGGGAGATGTTTTTCGTTTCGCTCAGTGCGCAGGTGTTCACCCTTCCGATGGTGGTGTACTATTTTCACATCGTAGCCATCTACGGCATTCTTTCCTCCTATTGGGTCATCCCGTTGGCCACGGGCATACTGTCGTTGTCGGTCCTTTTTTTCCTGCTGCCTTTCGCCCAGTCGGCCATCGCCCCGCTGCTCCAGTGGCTTATCAGCCTCATGCAGCATGGGCTGCAAGCCATTTCGGCCTTGCCCGGCGCAGCCTTCCACGTCTACCTCACGCTGCCTGCCATCCTTGCGGGAAGCTTGGGCATCGTGCTGCTGGTCCGATGGAAGCTGACACGGCTGTCCCGACCGCTTCATGCTGCCATGCTGGCACTTGCCGCCGCCATCGGCCTCACGCTTTTCGACCTGCGTCCGCAGAACATGGAGCCACAGATCCAGGTGTACAATGCCGGATCTGTCACTGCCGTTCACTTCATCAGTTCCGCGCATCGGTCCTATCTGCTTTCGTCGGCAAATGCCGACTCCACACGTCGGGCGCTCCAGTTCGTCGGCGAGACTTTTTGGAAAGTGCGTCACATGAATCCTCCCGTTCCATTGGCCCCGCATGCACGGCATGCGGACATCGTGCGTGAAGGCGACCGCATGGCATTTGGCCCGGTCAGCATCGTCTGGATGCACACCACTGGGTGCCGTGGCCGAGGCCGCCGTCCTGCAATGGTCGACCTCCTGATTCTGAGCAAAGGATGCCCCCGAAGGACCGACGATGTTCTGAATGAAGTGAAGCCCCGCAGGGTGGTCATCACTTCCTCCGTGCCGCCATGGCAAGCGCAGCCTTTGGCGGCCGAATTTGAGTCAGCCGGCATTCCCACCAGTGTCGGTGCTTGTTCGTTCAAACTGTCTGATTTTCGATGAGGCACGTGGGGGATGATGACTGGCTCCAAACGGATTGCAGCACTTGCTTGTTAACTTCACCTTCCACTTACGCATGCTGCTTGGGGCAAAGTGCAAATCTTGGAAAAATCTCCATCCTTTTCTCGGTAAAATGAGGCAAGTGTAACGAAAAAGGTGTAATTTTGCAAATCGATAGCCCCCACCATACACTCACGCCACTTGCCATCAAGCCAACGCTTTGCTGCAAGTGAACGAGAATGGGGAATACGAACAACGAAACTCATCACACATCCCAATAAGCATAACCAGTTATGTCTGCAACAAAGCAAATCAAAACGGCCCTTGTGTCAGTGTTCCACAAGGACGGCCTGGAAGAACTGCTTGCCAAGCTCCATGAAGAAGGCGTGAAGTTCCTCTCAACCGGCGGCACCCAGAAATTCATCGAATCGCTCGGCTATCCGTGCCAGAAAGTGGAAGATGTGACCACCTATCCCTCCATCCTCGGCGGCCGCGTCAAGACTCTTCACCCCAAGGTGTTTGGAGGCATACTCGGACGCCGCGAGCTGGAAGAGGACCGCAAGCAGATGGCACAATATGAAATTCCTGAAATCGACCTCGTGATTGTCGATCTCTATCCCTTTGAGCAGACAGTAGCCAGCGGTGCCAGCCAGGCAGACATCATCGAAAAGATCGACATAGGCGGCATCTCGCTCATCCGCGCTGGAGCGAAGAACTTCAACGATGTGGTCATCGTGCCCTCCAAGGCTGAATACAAGCCCCTGCTTGACATCGTCAGCAAGAACGGAGCGCAGACGGAGCTTGAAGAGCGCCGCTGGTTTGCCACCCAGGCCTTCGGCGTGAGCAGCCACTATGACACTGCCATCCACGCTTGGTTTGCCGAACAGAAGTAAGCAGTGCAATGTTATGCATCCCCAGCGGTTTTCCGACACGAAGGAAACGGCCAATCAGTCGTTGCCACCGTGCAAGAAACAGACGGGACGTGCAAATGCGATGCAAATAAAAATCATCTCCATCAATTAACGAACTGAACAGGTAAATGGGATTCTTCTCAAAGTTCTTTTCATTCACGCAGGAGCTGGCCATCGACTTGGGCACAGCCAACACCATCATCATTGCCGACGACGAAATTGCCGTTAACGAACCCTCCGTGGTGGCTCTTGACCAACACACGGAAAAGATGATGGCCGTGGGCGACAGCGCCAAGCGCATGTATGAAAAGACCAACAACAAGATACGCGTCATCCGCCCGCTGCGCGATGGCGTGATTGCCGACTTCAATGCTTGCGAGCAAATGATGCGCGGCCTCATCAAGAAAGTGCATTCCGGCAAGCGCCTTTTCTCTCCCTCGCTCCGTATGGTCATCGGCGTGCCGTCAGGATCAACGGAAGTGGAGCTGCGTGCCGTGCGTGACTCTGCCGAACATGCCGGCGGTCGCGACGTGTTTCTCCTCTACGAACCCATGGCTGCAGCCATCGGCATCGGCATCGACGTGAATGCGCCCGAGGGCAACATGATTGTCGACATAGGTGGTGGCACCACCGAGATTGCCGTGATTTCGCTGGGCGGCATCGTGTCGAACAATTCGATCAAGATGGCCGGTGATGACTTCACTGCCGACATTCAGGAATACATGAGCCGCCAGCACAATGTGGTGGTGAGCGAACGTATGGCCGAACGCATCAAGATCAATGTGGGTGCCGCTCTTACCGACTTGCCTAATCCCCCCAAGGATTACATCGTGCACGGCCCGAACCGCATCACTACCATGCCGATGGAGGTGCCCGTGTGCTATCAGGAAGTGGCGCACTGCCTCGAAACGTCGATCGCACGCATCGAGCAGGCTGTGGTGAACGCTTTGGCCAACACTCCGCCTGAGCTTTATGCCGACATCGTGAAGAACGGCATCTATCTGACTGGCGGCGGCGCCTTGCTGCGCGGACTCGACAAGCGTCTGAGCGACAAGATCAACATTCCCTTCCATGTGGCTGAAGATCCGCTTCTCTGCGTGGCCAAGGGTACGGGTGTGGCACTGAAGAACGTGGAGAACTTCACCTTCCTCATGCGATAGCCGCTACACTATTTCCACCCTCATGTTCCCGACAGGATTAAGGACAAACGGATGAAAGGAATGCTGTGCGTTGACGCACCCCAGCGACAACGTGAACATCACCAGCGCCTCATCCTTTCTCCTTAATCCTTTGCTTTTGTTGCCCCGTTCCTTCGTGGAAATGCCGGCATCGTCTGACGCAGCGGGACAAGAGGGAGTAACGACTTCACTGTTTTTCATCCAGGAATAGCCAACACACGGTGTGGGCCGCTTCACGTGAGGCAGGCCTCACCTACATTCGCTTTATGCACAACCTCTTAGACTTTCTACGCAAATACACCTACTTCTTCCTCTTCGTGCTGCTGGAGGTGGCCAGCCTGGCCTTGCTCTTCCGCTTCAACAGCTACCAGGGAAGCGTGTGGTTCACTGCTGCCAATTCGGCCGTGGCCCGGATCGACGGAGTGTATGGCAACGCCATGGCCTATCTGAAACTGAAGGACGTGAACAGCGACCTCACTGCACGCAACGTGCAGCTTCAGCATGAAGCCGACGTGCTGCGGGCTGAACTGCACCGGCTCACCAAGGACACAACGGTCACCGAACGCCTGATGCATGAGAAACTGCAGGGCTACACGATGATTCCGGCCACCGTGGTGAGCAACAGCAACGAGCGCGACAACAACTACCTCGTGATTGACAAAGGTGAGTCCGACGGCATCCGCCCGGAAATGGGTGTGGTGGGCGGAGGCGGCGTGGTGGGCATTGTCTACCTCACCGGACCGCACCACTCGCTGGTCATCCCCGTGACCAACCGCAAGTCGAGTATCAGTTGCCGCGTGCGCGGCCAGAACTATTTCGGCTACCTGCAATGGGACGGCTCGAGCCTGCGCCGGGCCTATGTGGACGATGTGCCACGCTATGCCCGTGTGAAGCAGGGCGAGGTGGTGGAAACGAGCGGCTACTCGGCTGTTTTCCCGCCGGGCATCTTTGTGGGGCGCATACGCTCAATCAGCAATTCGCCTGACGGACAGAGCTACAAACTCGACGTGACACTGGGCACCAACTTTGCCAACCTGCGCGACGTGGAGGTGGTGGCCACACCCTACAAGGCTGAAATCGACACGCTCCAGGTGCATGCCGCTGCTGCCGACGTGGGCAAGTGATCCGCATGCTTTGCCCGTTGTTACACCTAACCCATAAATTCCCCACAACGACAAATCTCTCACATGGTTCAAACGATACTTTCGCGCTGCATATGGTTCGTGGTGCTCTTTCTGCTGCAAGTGCTCGTGTTTAACCACGTGCACATCTTCGGCTATGCCACCCCCATGCCCTATGTCTATTTTCTGCTCATCCTGCCCTCCAACACGCCCCGCTGGCTCTATGTGCTGCTCGGATTCGTGCTGGGGCTGATGATCGACCTCTTCACCAACACGCCCGGCATGGCGGCGGGCAGCCTCACGCTGGTGGGACTCATCGTTCCGCCACTGCTCACGCTGCTTTCACCCACCGACCGCGATGACGACACGCTTGAGCCTTCAAGCAAGTCGATGGAATGGAGCGGATTCATACGCTTTGCATTCATTGCCGTGCTGCTCCACTGCATGGTGTTCTTCTCGCTGGAGGCTTTCTCCTTCTTCGACTGGCAAGTGCTGCTCACCAACATCGGCGGAAGCACCTTGCTCACCACCCTCTTCGTCATCGCTATCGAGCTTGTGCGAAACAAGCAATGACACTCTTTCACCGCTACGCATCAATGCAATGATCAAAAACAGTTTCGAAACCCGCAAGTTCGTCATAGGTGGTGTCGCCATGGGCATCGTGGCTGTCTACCTCATCCGATTGTTCACGCTCCAGCTTTGGAGCGACGACTACAAGAAGAATGCCGACTCCAATGCCTTCAGAAAGGAAATACAGTATCCCTCGCGAGGCCTCATTTTCGACCGCTACGGCAAACTGCTCGTCTACAATGAGCCGTCGTACAACATTATGGTCGTGATGAACGACCAACGGGGGGTCGACACGCTTGACTTCTGTCAAACGGTGGGCATCACCAAGGAGGACTATATCAAGCGCATGGAGGCCATCAAGGACCACAACAAGAACCCAGGCTACTCGCGCTACACGCCGCAGTTGTTTATGGCGCAGATTCCGGCACAGGAATTTTCGCTGTTCCGCGAGAAGCTTTTCCGCTTCCGCGGCTTCAGTGTGGAGAAACGCAGCACCCGACAGTACACGAGCAACATCGGAGCACATATCCTGGGCGATGTGGGTGAGGTGAGCGAGAAGGACATCACTGAAGCCGAGGACAAATATTACCAGAGTGGCGACTACATCGGCAAACTGGGCATCGAGCGCAGCTACGAGAAGCAGCTTCGCGGTGAAAAGGGCATGCGCATCATGCTGCGCGACGTGCACGGGCGCACCCAGGGGCATTACCAGAACGGAAAGTACGACAAGAATCCCGTTCCGGGCCAGAACCTTACCCTCGGTTTGGACAAGGACCTGCAGATGCTGGCCGAACGCCTGCTGCAAGGCAAGAAAGGGGCCATCGTGGCCATCGAACCGCAAACGGGCGAGGTGCTGTGCATGGCTTCGTCACCTTCCTACGATCCGCGTTCCATGGTGGGACGCGACCGCGGCAAGAACCACAAGCTGCTCAATGCCGACCCCAAGCAGCCTTTGCTCAATCGTGCCATCATGGGAACTTATCCCCCCGGATCGACCTTCAAGATTACGCAGGCGCTCACTGGCCTGCAGGAAGGGGCCATCGATCCGCAGGTGTCTTTTCCCTGTCATCATGGATTCAACTACAAGGGACTGCATGTGGGCTGCCACGGTCATGCCTCGCCCATCAATCTGGTGCCGGCCATTGGAACTTCGTGCAACTCCTATTTCTGCTGGGACCTCTTCCGCATGCTGAGCAACAAGCGCAAGTACGGGTCGGTGCAGAAGGCCATGACTGTGTGGAAGGACCACATGGTGGCCATGGGATTCGGCTACAAGCTGGGCATCGATCTGCCGGGTGAAAAGCGCGGCATGATTCCCAACGCGCAATACTACGACAAAGCCTACAAAGGCTCCTGGAACGGACTTACCGTCATCTCCATTGCCATCGGGCAGGGCGAGGTGACTGCCACTCCGCTGCAAATCTGCAATTTGGCTGCCACCGTGGCCAATCGTGGCTATTTCATCACACCGCATGTGGTGCACAAGGTGCAGGACGGCAAGCTTGATCCCGAATATTTCCGCAAGCGCTACACGGGCGTGGATCGCAGGTGGTACGAATACTGCGTGGCCGGAATGCGCAAGGCTGTGCTCGGCGGCACCTGCCGTGCGGCCGACTTGCCTGGCATCGAGGTGTGCGGCAAGACGGGTACGGCGCAAAACCGCGGTCACGACCATTCCGTGTTCATGGGATTTGCCCCCATGAGCAATCCCCGCATTGCCGTGGCTGTATATGTGGAAAACGGTGGCTGGGGAAACGTCTACGGTGTGCCCATCGGTGGGCTTATCATGGAGCAGTATCTCAACCACAAACTTTCGGCTTCCTCAGAGAAACGCGCGGAGCATTTCCAGAACATGCACATCAAATACGGCGACTGATGCTCCCGAAATCTCTATTCCATTCATCGTAAAACTCCCTTTTCCTCAACTCTTTTCCCAATGATTCAAGACCAAAAACGTTCACCGCTACTATCTGTCGACTGGGTGGTCATCGCCATCTACGTCACGCTGCTGGTGTGCGGATGGTTCAGCATCTGCGGAGCCACTCACGAACTGGGCGACACAAACTTCTTCGACTGGGGTGCCCGCACCGGCAAACAGCTTGTGTGGATCGGCTGCGCTTTTGTCATGGGGTTTGTCATCCTCATGACTGACGACAAATACTATGACACGCTGGCCGGCCTCTTCTATTGGAGCATGATGGCTGTGCTGCTTGTCACGCCTTTCATTGCACACGACATCAAAGGGTCGAAATCGTGGATCAACATCGGCATCTGCAACGTGCAGCCTGCCGAATTTGCCAAATGTGCCACGGCACTGGCCGTGGCGAAACTTTGCGACCAGTACAACTTCAGCCTGAACGACATGCACAACTTTGCCAAGGCTGCCGGACTCATCCTTCTGCCGATGGTGCTCATCGTGCTTCAGCGCGAAACGGGCTCGGCTCTGGTCTATCTGGCGTTCTTCCTCATGTTCTATCGTGAAGGCATGCCTGGCTGCATCCTCTTCACGGCTGTGGCTGCCGTTGTATATTTCGTCGTGGGCATCCGCTTCGGCATGGTCGAACTGCCGGGCACTTGCAGTTCTGTGGGCGAATTCACCGTCATGTGCCTCATCTGGCTCTTCACACTGGGCATGACAAAAATCTACGGCAACAACCCGCGCCACACGCGCTTCATCCTGCTCACGGGCCTCGTGTGCATTCTGGTGCCGCTGATGGTGTCGGAATGGATCATCCCCTTCGACATTTCGTGGGTGCTCATCGCCATGTGCGTCATCATGGCGGGCTATCTGGGATGGCAGTCGCTGGGCGAACGCAAGAACAACAACTTGCTCATTGCTGTGTTCACCCTTGGCAGCATGGCATTTCTCTACACTTCCGACTACACGCTCAACAAGGTGCTCGAACCGCATCAGCGTGTGCGCATTCAGGTGCTCCTCGGAATGAACGAGGACAACCGCGATGCGGGCTACAACGTGAACCAAAGCAAGATTGCCATCGGTTCGGGAGGGCTTGAGGGCAAAGGATTCATGAACGGCACACAGACAAAACTGAAGTATGTGCCCGAGCAGGACACCGACTTCATCTTCTGCACCGTGGGTGAGGAACAAGGATTCCTCGGGTCGGCTGGGGTGCTGCTGCTGTTTCTGGCTCTGGTGCTGCGCCTCATCAATCTGGCCGAAAGGCAAATGACCGTGTTCGGACGGGTCTACGGCTATTCCGTGCTGAGCATCCTGCTCTTCCATGTGTTCATCAACGTGGGCATGGTGATGGGCCTCACTCCCGTGATCGGCATTCCGCTGCCGTTCTTCAGCTACGGAGGCTCCTCCTTGTGGGGATTCACCCTCATGCTCTTCATTTTCCTTCGCATTGATGCGGGACGCAAGCGCTCTGCCAATTTCTCCTCCTTAGAGTAACTGGGCGAGAACGGCGTTTTTCCCCATTGCTGCAAAGGAACCATTCAACGAATCACCAATCACACTGACAGACATGAACTACAATAAGATGCAAGAAAACAACCGTTGGAAGATGGTGCTTGTGGTCGGCCTATGCATTTTGGCTGTGGCCACAACGATCTATCTGAAAACCTCGACGGGGGAGGCCAAGAGCCTACGCCCGGCCGATGCGGTCGACACTGCTGGCCAGCAAGTGGCTGTGCCCGACACGACGGTCGACCCTACCATTATCCCGACTTCGCCCGACACCATTCACACCGAGCTTCCTGACACCATTCTCGGACGTGACAAACGCAATCCCTACGAGGGCGGCTACGAAGATGGTTATGCTGCCGGATGCGACGATGGCGCAGCAAAGGCCGACCACGCTTCCTACGATGAAGAATCAAGCTATAGCCAACCCGCTGACCGCCAAAAGTATGTCAACGGCTACCGCGAAGGTTACGCCAAAGGATATGAAGACGGTCAACAGGGAAAGCAGTTCAACATCGGCAACTGACGTGGCTTGTGCCATCTCGTTGCAAATCGTATAAGAATCGCGCCAATTTTCACTACGCCAACCGCCTATGCTACGACGTTTCCCTCTCCTTCTCCTTCTGCTCTTCGGTGTGGCTGCGCAGGCTGCAGCCAGCCCCATCGACAGTGTGGCGGCACTTCGCCTGGCCCATGCTTTTTTCGAATCGCACAGCAGTGAAGGCACGTTGGCCTTTTCGCAGCATGATGTTTCGGGGCCACTTTCGCTCAAGCGCCAGCCTCGAGGGTTTATGGTGGAATCGGCATCGCAATTTGTGCTGATTGGCACGGACGATGCCTCTCCGGCCGTTTTGGGCTATGGACAAAAATCGAGGCATGGTAGTGTTGCACTTCCGCCTGCTCTGCAAGCCATGCTTTCCTCAGCGCCGACATATGCTCCAGCTTACGATCTTGCTCCGAAGGGAACCGTCAGTCCGTTGCTCACCACCATTCGGCATCAGTATGCCCCCTACAACCGTTACTGTCCCGTCTATCGTTACGACAATGGTTCCACCGCTCCATGTCTCGTTGGCTGCGTGGCTACGGCCATGGAGCAGGTCATCACTTACCACCGTCCCTTCATCACTCTGCTTGACACGTTGCGGGCATGTGCCACCGAGCACTACGAGGCACCTGCCGTGCTGCCCGGATCGTGCCTCGACACCCGTCTCATCCGCAATGACTATGACAACGAGGCATGCTCCGATGCGGAAATCGATGCCGTGGCACGATTGAGCTACTGGCTTGGGCTGGCTGCTCGAATGCAGTGGTCGCCTGCTGCCAGCGGAGCCTATTCGGCCATCCTCGTCGGACCACTACGCACGGCGTTCGGCTTTCCTTACGTGCACTATCTGGAAAAACGCAAATACGATCCTCAGCTCTTCTGGCAATTCATCGTGCAGGAAATACAGGCCCACCGTCCCGTTTACTATGCCGGAGCCATCATGCAAACTGGAGGCCATGCCTTTGTGCTTGACGGACTGGATGCTGATGGACTCTTCCATGTGAACTGGGGATATGGCGGCGATTTCGACGGTTATTTTCGTCTGGATGTGCTTTCCTATGCCCAACCTCCCGCTGAGCGGAAGGATCATCCCGTTGACGATGGATTCCTGGCCGATCAGGAAGCCATTGTGCTGGGCACGCAACCCGTGGCGGCCATCCTGCCTGACACGTTGCAACGCTTTCCCGATGATGTGGCCATCAGCCGAATCAAATGTCTTCTGCCTCCAGCCACCAACCGCCTCACCCCCGTGCAGCTGCATGTGCGCAACACTTCTGCTTCGCAAGCTTTCTACACCACTCTTGGGCTGATGGAAATGCCCGCCTCTGCTGCCACTACGGAAGAAACGCAAAGTGCATGGCTGGCACTCACGGCTTGCCAACTTGAGCCTTTGGAGGAAAAGGTGCTCACGGTGCATGCACAGTTCTCATTCACCGGACAAGCGGTGCTTGCCGTTACGCCTGATGGCGATCACATCACGGCTTCCGTTCCCGTTGATGTGAAAGCAGGAGGCACGCAGGCATTCCTCACCACGGTGCCGCAAGTGGATGTCATGTCGAGCACGGAAGTATGCATCAGCCAAACCATTGGCAATGCATCACGCACAGAAAGGGCCGCACAACGTTTCCTCTACGATCTGCTTGACGAAAACACGCAGACTTCGGTGCGCACCACGCACACACTCTATCTGGATGCGGGCGAAACGGTGATCGACACCATCCGGTTTTCCGCCCTCACTCCTGGTCACCATTACACGCTCCGCCTACGGGAACGGTGGCCCATTGTGCAGCAGGTTTCCTTCACACTGCCCGTGGCGGATGGAATCGTCTCCCCCGCCGGTGACAAAGTTTTGCCCCATGACCTACAATGGTATGGCATTGACGGACGCAGGCTGTCTGTCCCCCCTCATAAGCCTGGAGTCTACCTGACCAAGCAAGGCCCCAAAACGCGAAAAGTAAGAATCAAATGAGAAGGGAGTTGCATTGCATCCACCCTTACTATTTCTGCTTTTTCACCCTCTTGTAGTTTCATGCATAAGCAACGATGCTTCACTACTGATTCTGCCCGTTCTTTCATCCTAGTTTAATACACGTATTCTCATTTTCCATGCTAAAGAAAGCGCATATATCAACCATCCTTGTTACCAACAATGACAACGGCGAAGATGTCATCCGCACCGAGTCCGACGGAATCTGCCAAATCGAGGACAACGGCATCCTTCTCCGCTATCCCGAAGCCGAGAACAACGGCATAGCCATTTTGCTCATCACCGAAGCGCTGGCCGACCTCAAGCGTAGGGGCACTACACGATCACGCCTTACTTTTATTGAGAAGCGCCTGTTGCCTTGCCCTTATTCCACACCACACGGTGATCTCGACATCAGCATTTTCACCCATCAGCATCATTTGCAGCTCAACACCACCGGCGGGCGTTTCCAAGCTCGTTATACCTTGCTTGCAGCCGGACGCCAAGTGGCCGACAACCTGCTGACTGTTGAATTCGCGTTCATTGATCAGCAGTAGATTCTCCATTAATCAATATGCCTTTCCACGACTGACTTGTGGCGGTTATATCTTTCTATCAGCTTCAAGAGGATTACCACCGTTTTGCCACCGACATGTGCCACACCTCAAATGCAGCTCAAGCAGTGGTTCGAGAGGGAGCATGAGAGGCTGGCCAAGGAGGACCTACAGAAGTGAAACCATCAAACACCAACGAATCATGGACATCGGAGATATGATCGGCATCATGACCGCATTGCTCTTCATCTGCATCATCTGCTTCGGACTGAACTACGATGCCAAGGACCATCCTGTGAAGCGTAAGAAAAGGAACAAGAGGCAAAACCCATGGACGGACGAGCAGTATGAGGCATATCTGCGCACCGGGAACAGAAGCTATCTTTGCGGCAAGGATGTGGAGGACTGAAGAATCCTGGCGTATAGGTCAGAATCCTCTGACATTGGCATCGTCTTTTAGACACCGATTTTTAATGCGTTACTTTGGATAGTATTAATCCTAAGTAACGCATTTTTTATGAATTCAGCAACAGTCAAGGAAGTTATCGTCAAGGTTAACGGTAAGGACGCAGAGCAGCGCATTGCCAATCTCCAAATAATGCTCGACGAGACGAAGAGAAAACGGGAGGAGCTGAACAAGAAAAAACCAGCCGGTGCATCATGGTCGAAAAAGGACCTTCAGGAATACGAAAGGCTTTCGAAACAAATCGATGTGACCCAGTCCAAACTGAGCAGGCTTGGTGTGAAGGCACAGGAGGCCGGCGACATACTGAGCCGCATAAGCCAATCGAGCGTGCGGGAACTGAGCAGGACCTTAAAGACACTGCAGAAATAACTGCAGGACGTACTGAGGGGCTCGGAAGAATGGAATGTACTGACTGAAGCCATACGAAAAACGAGGGAAGAAATAGCCAAGGTTGAAAGAGAGCAGAAGGCTGCGTCCGAGGCTGGTGTTTCCCAGTTATCGAATTGGGGCAACAAATGGGTGGGCCTTGTCACCGTCGTAGACAAGGCGCGTGATGCCATTAGCGGCATTATGGACACCGCCATGGGCTTCTACGAGCAATATGCCGCCATGGCCGAGCACATGAGCAGCGTGAAGAAGTACACGGGCCTTGACGAACAGGCCGTGCGCGACCTCAACGAGGCCTTCAAGCAGATGGACACCAGCACACCACGCGAGCAGCTCAACGAGCTGGCGGGCGATGCCGGACGACTCGGCATCCAGAGCAAGCAGGAAATCCTGGATTTCGTGCAGGCTGCCGACCAGATCAACGTGGCGCTCGGTGAGGACTTGGGCGAGGACGCGGTGAAGAACATCGGCAAGCTGGCCCAGCTCTTCGGCGATGCCGACCGCTTGGGCCTCAAGCAGGGCATGCTTTCCACCGCTTCAGTCATCAACGAACTGGCGCAGAGCTCATCGGCCTCGGAAGGCTATCTCATGGAGTTCACGGCAAGGTTGGCCGGTGTGGGACATCAGGCCGGCATGACGCAGGCGCAGGTGATGGCTTTCGGATCAGTGCTCGACCAGGGCATGGTGAATGTGGAGAAGGGTGCCACCGCCCTGCAGAACGTCATCACGGCGCTCTACACCAATCCGGCCAAGATGGCCAAGGCTGCGACCAAGGAAGCAGTTTCGGTGCTCATGACGTTGGTGGCGTTCGTTTCCTCCCACATCCGCACCATCGGCTACCTGACGGCAGCCGTCGTGGCCTATACGGCTGCCGTGAAGGCTTCCATCGTGATGGACAAGCTGAAGGTCATCTGGACCAACAACATTGCAACGGCATCGAAAGCGCTCTTTGCCACGTTGAAGGCGAATCCCTACGGGGCGCTGATAGCGGTCGTGGCCGTGTTCATCGGCTGGCTGCAGGACGAGGCCGATGCCGCTGAAGAGGCACGCCGCCAGCAGAACCTGCACGACAAGCTGCAGGACGGCAAGGCCCAGTGGCAGGACTATGCCGCAGTAGGCATGGCGGCCATGGAGGTGGCGCAGGCCACGGCCCAAACGGCCATGAAAAAAGTGTAGGAAAGCACCTCGCATGCGGTGCACGATTTACGTTTGGATAAAGACATTTTTTTTATTTACGGAGCCCTTTCCGAGCCTCGTACGCGAACCATTCTGTCTGGAAACAGTCTGTCAGAAAACGCAGAAACCGAAGTTAACGACTGATAATCAGTACATTAACCTCGGTTTGGTCGGAAAGAGGCGACTCGAACGCCCGACCCCTACGTCCCGAACGTAGTGCGCTACCAACTGCGCTACTTTCCGAATTGCGATGCAAAAGTAGGCATTTATTTTGAAAGTGCAAAGCGTTGGGGCGTTTTTTTGCAAAAAACATGTCGTATGTCGGCCGTGCGATGGGATGTTGCCTGATAATCGTGCAAGAATGCAGTATCTGTCGTGCTTTATGGCATGTGTGTCATGTTGAAGGGATGCTTCAGGCAGTCAGTCAGTTCGTTCCAGGTCAGCACGATGCAAACGGGGCCAGCTGCATAGCAGTCCTTTTCGTACACTTGGTAAGTAAACACCACGCCGCGGTCGCACAAGGCCGGGCGAGGGTATATTTTACCGTTCCACTTCTCGTAGGAGAGCGGAAGGCGAGCCTGTCTCTCTTCCGCAAAGTCATCAAGTTCGGCAGTGGGTGCCCAGCCCATGTCGTCAGAGGCATCGTTCCCGTAGAGTTTGCGTTGGCGTTCCTTGAGCTTTTCACCGATCATGCGGAACACGTCGTTGACTTTCTCCTTTTTGAAAATGTCGGCGAAGCCGAGCGGCAGCTCGCTACCCGATGCAAACGTAAAGTAACAGTAGGAAGGCAGGCCGTGTGCAGCTCCCATAGTATAGGTGTAAAAGTAGTAATGGTAGGTGGTCAGTGCCTCATCGTCCGATTGCCAAAGCGGACGGATGTTGAGTGCCACTTCACATCCAGGGGCACTGCCTTCTATGGTGGGCGTTTCATTCTCGAACTCTATGACCATCAGGTCATAATACTTTGCAAACAATGTGTCGGGCGAGTCCGAATCTTCAAGCGCGAAATGCGTTTGGAGCTGGAGATATTGGTTGATGCGCTTGAGTTCAGTGGCATTTTTCTGTTTGTCGGCGGGCAGTAGCGCATCTACCTTCATGTGCAATTGGCTTGCTGGGGCATTTCCATGCGGCTTCTCCCAAATGAAGTGGGTGAAATGCTTCAGCGAGTCAGCCGCACCGAAGGCGATGTGTTCGGGCAACTTGAGCAAATCGACCGTTGATTGATAGGCAAAGTCCTCCAGTTGCAGGGTGTGGCCGTCAGCGAGCAGGCTGAAATCGGTAGGCACCGTCTGCAGCTGGTGCAGCGTGGAGTCGTTGTCGCTTTTCACCAGAATGCAGGCGCGATCCTTTTCGTTGATCGTGTCGGAATAGTGCACCATCAGATAAGTGTTCCCATCGATGTTGGTCAGCGTGTCGCGCTGGTATTCTTCCAGCCCGTTCATGCTGAAGAAGGGCTTCATGGTTTCGGTGCTTGTGCAGGCTGCGAGGAGCAGCGATGTCAGGAGAAAGGGTAGGGTGGCTCGTTTCATGTCAGAACGGAATGAGTGTATAGGTGTGAAAACGACCGTCAGAACGGGTAGCCGATGGCGAAATGGAGTCCCAGGCCGTCTTTGAATTTTTCGATGTTGTAGAATCCCGACTTGGCTGTGGCATAAGGTGCGTGCAGGGCAATGCCCACATCGAAGCGTAGCACCAGAAAGTCAAGGTCATAGCGGAGACCGAATCCGGTGCCGAGTGCCAGATTCTTGAGCGTCGATGCAGTGAGTTTGGCATCGGGACGTTGAGGGTCGTCGTGCATGAGCCACACGTTTCCCGCATCGAGGAATATGGCTCCGTGGAGGTCGCCGAAGAGGCGTGCACGCAGTTCGGCATTGGCTTCAAGCTTGATGTCGCCAGTCTGGTCCATGTAGGAATATTTAGAGCTGGCCGGGCGATAGGCTCCGGGGCCGAGCGAACGCACGGTGAAGGCGCGGATGCTGTTGGCTCCGCCCACGTAGAACTGGTCTGCATAGGGGGCGCTGCTGCTGTTGCCATAGGCCCATATCACACCAGCAAAGAGGCGCGAGGCCAGGTTGACGTTGGGCGTGAACTTCACCACCTTGTGCATTTCGGCCGTAAGTTTCACGAATTGGGCGAAGGGGTTGCCGAGGAGGTTCTTGTCCTTGCGGTCAAACTTCTGTCCGGCAGCGGCATAGATGGCCGAAGTGATGTTACCCGCCTCCTTGGCCGTGAATTGCACCCACCAGGGGCAGCGTGTGCTGGCTGCCGACTGGTAGGTGAGCGTGTAGCTGAGCGAGGGCACGAACTGGTTGCGCATCGACACGTAGAGGGCCGGATTGGCCTGCATGATTGAGTCAAATGCGGCAGTGGTGTGGTTGAGCTTGTCGAAATCGAGGCTGAAAAGTGTGAGCGAATGCTTCAGTTGCGGGTGTTTATACCAATCGTAGGTGACACTGAGTCCCATGCTCACCATGTTGTAGAACTTCGAACGGTTCTTCCAGTCGGCATCCAGTGCAAACTGGGTGTTGGCGGGGAAACGCAGATGCTTGCGGCTGATGAAGGGAAACATGAATCGCGGATATTTCAGCGTAAGCTGCGTGCCGATTTCGTAGGAGTTGAGCAGCGAGTTGCGTCCCTGTGCGCCAGCCCCCGTTTGCCATTCATAGGAACCGAACACTTTGAATGCCACTTTTTCAGCTCCTCGAAAGGCATTGCGCTTGGCCAGCTCGTAGGAGACGCCGGGGCCCACCTGCTGGTTGCTCTTCATGGTGGCATTCATTTCAAAGGTACTGTCGTAGAGTTTGTCCATCACGGCCGTCACCATCACGTCGAGCGTGTCGCAGAGGGCCGTAGTGTCGCGTGGCACATAGTTCACGTCCATTTGGCTCAGCACCCCCAGCTCTCCCAGTTTGGATAGTGTCATCTTCTGGTCGGAGAGCCGGTAGATGTCGCCTTTGCGGTGAGCCACTGCATGCCGCCACATGCTGGCCCTCATGGGGAGCTTCTTGCCCGAGAACTGGAAGGTGTAACTACGGGCGTCGAACGAATTGTCGAGTGGAGCGATGTCAGTGTTGCGCACCGCCACATACGTGCGGCCGATGTACCATGGATGGTCGGCTTCGACGGGACGGTTGTCAACGGGGCGCACTTCCAGTTGCACATAGTTGGGGCGGATGAGCGTGTCGGCACGGAAGGTGGTATAGGCCGCGTTGAAGTAGTAGTAGCCGTTTTCGCGCAGCAGCGATTCGATGCGCGTCTGTTCGTTGGAGAGGTTCACCACACTGAAGGCATCGCCCTTCTTGAGCAGACGTTCGTCCATGTGGGCCGTGAGCATCGAATCCATGGCAGCTGGGAAATGCAGATAGGCCACCGAGTCGAGGCGGTAGAGCTGGCCTGCATGCACGTCATACGCCACTTTGGCTTTTTTCGGGTTGGAAAGTGTGGTCACATCGTATCCCACCCGGCCGTGGAAGTAGCCATAGTTGTGCAGCGTGTTGGTAGCCACTTTGGCGCGCATCTCGGGGCTAACACTGCTCACGAGCACGGGTTCTGTGCCGAAATGGTTGAACAGCCATTTGCCCAGTCCCTCCTTGCTGTCGGCGCAGGCATTGTGTATCCACAAGCCGATCTGCCAAGGCCAGTGGTAGTAGGAGGAACCGAAGATGGCATTGTTGGGCGGATAGGCCAACACGGCTTCCACTTCCTCCTTGGCAGTGGCAAAGTCGGCTTCCGTTCGTTTCTGCTCTTCGCGAATGGCCTTTCGCTCAGCTTTGGTAAGTGCCTTTTTGTTGGTGGCCAACATGTCCTTCACTTTGCTCGCAGCCCCCCCTCTCAGCACTTCGTTCACAGCCTCCACGGCATTGCCTACAGCCGTGATCACGCCCACCGAGTCGCGTCCGCCTTTGTGGCGGGTGCGTGTGGGGTCGTCGTTGTAGGTGATCCTGCTGATGCCGGTGTAGAGCTGTTCGTCGTCGGGAATGGCCGAGGTGGTGGAGCAGGAAGCAACAGTCAGCAGCTGGGTGAGCAAGAGCACTGGCCATAGTTGCGATAGGGTGATGGAGTGGGGAAAGCGCATAGGGCTTATGGTTTCGTTGTCGTATTGTTCTTTTTGCGTTTGAAGATGAAGAGTTCGCCCAAGCGGTCCGTCTTGCGCTTCAGCACGAGGCCGGCGCCCGTCTTGGTCAGCTGTCCTTCGAGCGGATCTTGTGTGTCGCGGTCGTAGAACACCTTCACATAGCGTGAGGCACTTTGGTCGAGGCGGTATTCCACCGAAATGTTGTTGATGAAACTTTCGGCCGAATTCTGTGCATCGGCTCCCGTGCTCACCTTTCCGCCGATGATCACGCTGATGCGGTTGCCCCAGAATCGTTTGGCAAACTGGAAGGAATAGTCGGTGGTGGAAGTGCCTTTGGCCGAAGTGCCGCTTTCCACGCCCAGATTGATGTCGATCGTCTTGAGTGCCGAACCGGCAATGTTCTGGATTTCGCTTTGCAGGAAAGCATTGAGGGCATTGTTGGCCTTGAATCCCGAGCCGGAGAGCATTGTTTCATCGGTCATGTACATGCCCGTGGCCATCATCGTGACGGCAGCCTTGCCGCGCTGCTCAGCCGACATGGCGGCCAGCTGGTTCTGGATGTTGAGGTCCTCGGGAGCCTCGATGGTGAATTCCAATCCCATCTCGTTGAGCGGTTTGGTGATTTTCACTCCCACGTCGAAGGCCACGGATCGCTGCTTGTCGTCTTCGGTCACTACGGCCTTGGTACGTTCCTTGGCCGTGATGTTGAGCGTCGGGTTCATCACATCGCCGGTAAACTCCACGGAGGAGCCTTGCACGAGATTGAACGTTTTGAGCGGGATGACGGGCAGGGCATATTTCATCTCGCCGCTGTTGGTGGTGAATCGGCCCGTCATGCGCATGTCGCCCGACTGGGTCATGCGGAGTGTGAGGTCGCCTCCTCCTTCGAGGTTGACGTAGCTTTGTCCGTCATCGCTGAGGTTGCAGTGGAAAATGGCTGCATCGCTGATGCTGATGCCCAGCGTGAGGTCGAATCCACCCTGTGCCGCCTCCTTCACTTCAGCATGTTGCGCACTGTCGCGGAAGCTGACGAACTGCACCAGATCGTGCAGGCGGTCATCGACGGAGAGGGGCGAATCTTTCAAGATGTAGGTCACGTCAGTCCGTTCCAGCACTTCCAGCTTTCCGCGTACGCTCAAGTCGCTGGTCGTGCCTTTGAGTGTGCCCAGGAAGTTGGCATACACCTTGCCGAACACCATGCTCTTGGCTTTCTTGCGCGTGTTGATCAGTTCGAAGTTGTTGGCACGCATGCTGAAGTCCATCTTCATTCGGCTGAAGTCGCTCATGTCGAAGGTGCCGTTGAGCACGAGCGGCTCCTTGCCTGTGGAGTAAAGGTTGTAGTTGTCGAATATCAATCGGCTGTCCTTGATTTCCACGGCCCTTTCATCGGTTCGGAAGTCGAATCCGTAGACGTCGGAGTAGATGTGTGCCGAGTCGAGGTCGAGCGAACCGTTCAGCTGCGGATGATCGAGAGTGCCGGCCACATCAATGTCGCCCCCGGCAATGCCTTTGAGTGCCACATCGGTGCCCGTCATGAAGGCATTGAGCATCTGTAGCGGAAAATCATGCAGTTGTGCATGTCCGCTAAACTGCCCACCGTCGGTGTCGAGATAGGTGCCGTTGCACGCCAGCACTTCCTCGCCGTTCGAACTGATGAATGCCGAGGCATGATGCTCTTTGGCATTCTTGGGCAGGTAGATTGCTTCCACGCCCACCCGTCCGAGTGGCGTGTCTTCATACTTGAAGGCATCAGCTTCCATCGAAGCCATGGCCGAGAGTTGCTTGTGGGTGTAGTCATCGGTCACGTGCACGTCGCCCGAAAGCATACCGCTGAGTCGGGGCATGTAAGGGATGACGGTGGAGAGCTCACCCAGGTTCAGTTGGTTCACGCTGAGTGTGATGTCGTTCACCGAGTCGTTGGGCTCGCTGTTGATTTTGAGTCCCGTGCCGTCGTCAGCCAGCAGGTCCAAGTCTGCACGAATCTTTTTGTCGTTGCCCAGAAAGATGTAGTTGCCCTTGTTCACGGTGAAGGTGCGATAGGCCAGCACCGGATGCTGCGGATAAAGGTGAACTTCCACCCCGTTGTCCACGATGTTGGCTTGAAGCCCGATGTCCACCCCTTTGTCGCCTTCCGCATCCAGATAGGTGAGTTCCAGTCCGGCACCCGAACTGAGCAGATACGACTTCATGCGCACTTCCAAGGGGGTGGGATTGTCTTTTTTGAAATTCTTCACCAGTCCGTTCATCTGCACGCCCGTGCTGTCCTGCAGCACGTGGGCCTGAATGGTGTCAAGCGTGAGTCCGCCGATGGTCAGCGACCCCGTGCGTGCATCTCCGGTCATCCCCTCGGTGGGGTGGGTGTTGAGGTTGAGATAAAGCGAGGAGAAGGCATAACCCTTGAATCGGGCCAGATTGTAGATAGGATTGTCCTGACCGGCATCCACGTAGAGCTTCATGTCGGGCAAACGTCGTTTCAGTTCCTCTTGATCGAGCCGTCGGCGATCCAGTTGCTTCGTCAGCTCTGAGGCAAACTTGGCACATTGTGCGCTCAGGCGCTGCACGTTTCCTTTCGCCCCAAGGTTGAGCAGCAGGTCGCCAGCACTGATGTGGGCCGTTGTCGTGTCGCGCGAAGTGCCGAATCGGAAAGCAATGTCCTTGGCCATCGTGCTTCGTTTAGGCGTGGTGAAATGGTTGTGGGTGATGCTTCCTTCCACTTGATAGGCCGTGAACGACTTGTTGGCATGGGCTTTCACATCAATGGAAGTGCCCACCTCCAGCGAGTCTTGGGTCACACCCAGTTTCAGCAGATTCACGGAGGGTATGTCAGCCGTGAGTGCCACATCGTAGTGCGAGCGTCCCAACTGGGCCTCCAGCGTGCCGTTGGTCTGGAACAGGGCGTTTTGAGCCTCAAATGCTGCATGGGCCTGGCCCTGTCGCAGCCGTGCCTGCAGTTTGGTGCCGCCCAAATCATAGTTGGCATATCGCAAGGCATTCACGCGGGCATCGGCCGTGAGCGAGGAATGCATGGAAAGCACGTCAAATCCTGCTCCCGATGCACGGATCTGTCCGCTGAACGGTCCAATCGGCATGCCTTTCACAAAGTCGCCTATCGGAAAATGCGTGGCCAGCGCGGTCAGCGCATACGATTCCTTACGCAGGTTGGTCTGGGCTTTTGCCGTGAGCGAACCCTGTGCGGTTGCGATGCGCAAGTTGGCAGCATAATGGTCGCCTTCGAAGCCCACCGTGCCGTTGGCCTTGAGTCCGTCGGGCACATTGATGCTTTGCTTTATGCTGCTGGGTAGCAGTCGGCGCACGCATGCCAGATTTTGCGTGCGCAGATCCAACCGCACGTGTCCTTTGCGCCAAGCCTTCAGCACCTGATTCACCGTGCCGGATGCCTGCAGACGGGCCACACCGGGCATTTGCAGCAGGCATTCCTTAATGGCCAGATGGTCGATGTTGCCGTCTACTTCCGCTTTCAGATTGAGTGGTGTGGCGGGTAGGGCTTTCAGCACAGAAGCGTCAGCGTAGCCACGTGCCAAGATCCGTATGTCTTCGTGACCGATGCTTCCCTCGGCCCTCAGTCGGCACAATCCGCCTTTGCCCTCGCTCATCGAACGGAAATCGAATGCCACGGTGGCATCCAGATGTGAATGCGGTGTGCGTAGGTTGAAGGCTGGAATGCGTATTTGCGTACTGTCCAGATAAACGCTGCCGTTCAGGTTCCTAACGTCCAGACCGCAGCGCTCCTTGAGCCGCAGGTGGTGGATGCCGGCCCGCAGCACTCCCTCGCTGCTGTAGCTCAGCGTGTCGATGCGCAGTCCCACGGCACTCAGTGCCAGATGGTTGGGGTCGAGCTGGGGCTGTAGCTTTTCGTAGGGTAAATCGTAGTTGATGGCCGCGTGTTCCAGCTCCACAAGCTGGGCACGGTAATCATTCGCTCCCGTGTCGAAAGCACCTTTTCTCAAAGTCAGACGGCCCATCTTTGCACGGATGCGCATCGAGTCGCCCGGCATGGACAGGGCAACGTTGCTGTTGTGCACGTCGGCTTTGTCCACCACGATTTTCCATTTTGCGGTGGATGGTGTCGTATCCTTTTGGGCGGTGTCGCTCAAGGCCACGTCCAGATGAGCATCCCGAAGCAGTGCGCGGTCGATGTGCACCAGTTCCCGTTCCCAGTTGATGCCATGCGAGGCTGCAGTCAGTTCACCTACCGTGCCTTTGATGTGGGTGTCGGAAATGTAGCTTTTGGTGTCGATTTTCACATTGTAAAGTTGCACACCGTCCACGTTGGCCTGCCCATCAAGCAACGGCCGAAGCTGAACATTCAGCCGCAAGGCATGGGCATCGAGCAGCGTGTCGCCTTGCTCCACGGCTTGCACATCGTGTAGGGCCAGATCAAGTGGAAAAGCCAAACGCACTTTGCCGACTGAAAAGCGGATTCCCGTCGTTTCTGTCAGCGAAGCGGCCACCCGTTTCACCACGAAATTCTGTACGGGGGGCAAATATATCAGAACAGCCAGCAGCAAAAACAACGCCACGGGTGACATTGCTGCAATGGCCAGCCATTTCATCAGTCTCTTCTTTTTCTTCATAGTGCAAACTTACGGAATAAACTTGAGTTATGCACAGGTTGTTCTGAAAAAAGCATTCCAAGGATGCCGTGGAACTGCGGAAGCCAAGTTGGAAACCATGCCCTTTGAGCATCGAATGCCACGCAAAAAGGCGGAATGCCTTTCCCAAACGATGGAAAGCCATTCCGCCTTTCAAGTAATTTTTTTGTTTCGTGTGTGGAATCTGCTTACATGTTCATGCCGCCATCCACCTGGATCACCTGTCCGCTCACATAGCTCGACATGTCGGAAGCCAGGAACGTGGCCACATTGGCAATGTCCTCAGGCTGTCCGCCGCGGCGGAGAGGAATAGCCTTCATCCATTCCTTGCGCACGTCCTCAGAGAGGGCAGCCGTCATGGCCGTTTCGATGAAGCCCGGTGCAATGGCGTTGGCGCGGATGCCGCGGCTACCCATTTCCTGAGCCACACTCTTGGCCAGGGCGATGAGGCCAGCCTTCGAGGCAGCGTAGTTGCTCTGTCCGGCATTGCCGTGAACGCCCACCACCGAAGCCATGTTGATGATAGAGCCCTTCTTCTGGCGCATCATGATGGGGGTGCAAGCGTGAATGAAGTTGAATGCCGACTTGAGGTTTACGGCAATCACGGCATCCCACTGGCCCTCGCTCATGCGGAGCATCAGTCCGTCCTTGGTGATGCCGGCATTGTTCACGAGAATGTCGATCGAGCCGAAATCTTCGTGCACTTTCTTCACCACGGCTTCAGTTTCAGCGAAGTCGGCAGCGTTGGAGGCATAAGCCAGGCACTTCACGCCCTTGGCTTCAATTTCCTGACGGGTGGCTTCCCCGTTTTCGTCAATCTTCAGATCGGTGAAGGCAATGTTAGCACCTTCTTCAGCAAACTTCAAGGCGATGGCCTTGCCGATGCCACGGGCAGCACCCGTGATGAGTGCGGTCTTACCTGTTAAAAGTCCCATTTTCTTGGTTTCTATTTGTTTGTTCTGGCAGCCGTCCAGGGCCGAAAGGTCGTGCGGCTGCCGTTCATGTGAATTATTCTTCAGTTCAGTTCATTCGGCGTTTCGGGCACTTTCAGCACCCTGGCCACGATGCCCCTCACGATGGGGTAGGTTTCGTCCTCGGTGAGTCCCACACCGAGCCGATCGTAGATGTAGGGCACTTCCAATCCCTTCACCGAGTAGTGGATGATGTCGGCCATGAGTCCCACGTTCTCGATGTGGAACTGCCCCTTGTCCATTCCTTCCTGCAGCACAGCCAGCAGGATGCGGTGTTCCTCTTCGTCAAAAGCCTTTCGCACTTTCTCCACCATCCAGATGTTGCGGAAGAATTCGGCGCGCAGCGTGCCGTTGCGTGCCACAGTGTCGCGTATGATGCTGAGGTGGGCATAGATGAGCTTGAAGATTTTCTCCAACGGTTCGTCGGTGCAAGCCATCACATCGTCCATCTTTTCCGACAGGCGTTCCAGCTCTTCCTCGATCACAGCGAAGTAGATTTCCTCTTTGTTGCGGAAATAAGTGTAGAGTGTGCGACGTCCTCGGCCCGAAGCCAGTGCTATGTCATTCATCGTGGTGGCTTCCAGTCCCTTATGGGCAAAGAGTTCGCGCGCCACCTCCAGCAGGCGCTGGCGAGTTTTTGTTATTGACATGTCCGGATGTTGTTCGTTTCTTGGGAAAGCACACATTTGCTTTCAGTGTGCAAAGTTAAGAGTTTCTTTTTGAATTCAGCGTAAATCCGGGCATTAAAAAATCGGAGGTCACCATGGTGGCCTCCGATTTTGTTCAATGCAGGCGAAGCGTGCAGACGTTTTCGCCGCGGTGCAGCCTGATGCTTTACCCGTTGGCCTTCAGTGTGAAAGCCTCGTTGGTGGAAGCCACGATTAGCTGTTTCTCGGCATCGTACACCAGATTGCACACGATGCCGCCGAATCGCAGGTTGCGTAGTCCGTGGGTGCCGTTTTCGCGTTTGATGTCCCACCGCACCGTTCGGGTGAGGGCATTCACCTCGCGAAATCCCATCACGTTTTCGATGAACAAGGAGATGGGCCCCAGCGCTGACCATCCGCAGAAGTCGGGCCTCACCTGATGTCCGTGTTCCGTGGAAGGCAAGTCGGCCGTCGGACTGTAGGTTTCCCAAATGGTGTGTGGCGTGTGCTGCTTGAAAGTGCGCAATTGCTGGTTGATCACCCGGCGTGCCAGGGTGTCGGCCAGTTCCTGTATGCCGTAAGTTTCCAGCGCTTTAGTGCCCATGTAGGCCATCGGAATCCACACCCCGCCCCGCCAGTAGTTGCCCGTGGCGGCATCGAAGTCGGGGTCGTCACGCGAAAGCGATTTCCAGGGATACTTTCCGCCGAAGAAAGCATCGTCTTCCGCATAGCGAGCCATGCGTTTGGCACGTTTTGCATCGGGAATGCCCGCCAGCATGGCCCAGAATGAAGCCACCGTCTTGATGCGGCACGGGCGATGGTCGCGCACCGAGATGTCGTAGTAGAAACCATCCTGCTCGTCCCAGTAAAGGGTGTTGATGGTG
>DAIRWG010000003.1:0-57199 GCA_036802405.1 Alloprevotella sp. | reverse complement strand
TGTTGCAAACGTAATCGTTCAAAATTGTAAACTTTTAGACTTTACAGACTACTAGCATACCGCAAGGAATTCCTCATGCGGTGGTCTGATGCCGAGACTTTTGCCGACTTTACCGAAACGAAGTTGGCGGCATTCATACGCCAATATGCCGACCCACATTTCAAGGGCATCTACGAGCAGATCGACCATAACTTCTACGACCGTGTGCGCGACATGATTGCGCACAACACAGAAATGGCACGAGAGGACGAGGAGGCTGCATTGCAATACTCTGTGCAACTGCGCACCTACTCCAATTTCTTGCAATCGAAAGCTTTCACCTCACTTTTCAAACCTAAGCGAACGAGGCAAACTTCAAAAACGACAAAAACGGCTGCAGATGCGCAACATCCAACAGTATCCATACAGCCAACAGAACGCAAATGGACAGAGGGCGAGCGCAAGCACACGGAGTTTGAAAGGCTACACCGCAACCCTGCCTTGCGACAGGCGTGCATCAACAAATACGGCTACCAATGCCAGTGCTGCGGAATGAACTTCGCCGAGATGTATGGCGAGCAGCTGGGCGCACGCTTCATTGAGGTGCACCACCTGCAGATGCTCTCCACCTACGACGAGAACCGCCCTGCGGACTATGTGGAGAACCTCGTGCCGTTATGCGCCAACTGCCATGCCATGATTCACCACATCGCAGGGAGCGAGCATCCGCTGCGCGACTTGCGACAGGCTTACCGAGGAGTGAAGCGAGAACTGAAGACAACGAAAGAGGACTGACAACCGATGAAAGAGATACTGACAAAGACATTAATCGGGAAGATCGGACAGCTCGACACGGCACAGCCCTACGTGTGGCGGCTGCGACTGTCGGAATCTGACTTCTGCCAACTGGAGCAAGGCCTCTCGGCAGTGGCTGCGGAGAAGGGAAAACGGGCTTTGGCCACCGAGGAGTGGGCAAAGCCTATGCTCGTGTATATGGCGGAATGGTACAAGCGCTGCTACCAGAGCGGCAACCGAAACGAACTGGCCGACGGCATTGACCTTGAAACGCTCTGGACAAACACGGGTATCAGCCGGAAGACGTATCTCTATCAAGACGACCGTGGCAACAACCGCTGGCTTTACTCCATCTACGTGCTGGGCGGACTGGCCGTACGTCACGAATTGGGACGAGGTGACAACCTGCGCTTTTTGAAAGGTTTGTGCCGCATATACCACGGCAAGAGCTATACGCTGGAGAATCTGGACGATGCGGCACGTGCCGTGGCTTTCCGCGAGAGCATCTGCCGCCGGCATTCACTCTATGAGTATATGCGCGAGATTCTGAACGGCAATCTGCCCTTTGCCGATGATGACATTGCGGATGCTGCGAGCGACGTGAACCGCTTTGTCAGTGTGATGAAGGCTGCCAACGATGAGGTGCTGCGGGTGAAGTTCCGCATGGAATGGCGTGTGCGGTTCTCGACTGATGACGAGCAGCTGACGCGATCGTTCTCCCTGCTCTTCCGCCCGGAGGAGGTGGGCGAAGGCCTGCACCAGTATCTGCGTTTCGACCGTCTGCACCTGTGGGGCATGGCGCACCCGGAAAGGGAGCAACACCTTTATATATATGTGCGCTTCATGGACGGCAATCGCAATGTGGCGCCCGAAGGCATGGAGCATGCGCTCATCACCTACGTGAACCACAGCGTGAATGACTTTGTGGCTTTTGGCGCAGAGCGCGGCGCGGAGGTGAGGCATGTGCCCACCGCACGCTTCGACCGCATTGAGGTGGTGATGAAGGATGACCACGGGCAGGAATATGTGGTGCAGACGCAGGCTACCACCGAATATATGCAGCTATGGCGCACAGACGGCTATGGCGACGAGTGGACAAGCACACCACAAGCCCAGCACGACACGGCTCTGCTCTTCACCGACCGCTGCCGACTGGCTGAAGAATGCATGCAGCATGACTGCTACACACTCCCATTCAACGACAAGACGTATGGCAAGAGTGAGGCGTGGAATTGGGCTTACATCTACGACTCCATTTCCATTCGTGATGAACACGGGGCGGAACTGACTTTCTTCAACCGCATCGGCTTCGACCAAGTGACGACACGGCTCTACAACGACACCATACATTATGTGAAGGGGGGATTGATGCGCCACTGTTACACAGAGGATGCGGACTTTGATGATGAGCAGACCATTGACGAGCTGCCCGTGGTGTTTGGCCGGGAAGACCTGCTTGTGCGCCATTTCGCTACGAAAGACGACATCAAGGATGCACGGCCGCAAACGGAGAAGCAAGCAGAATGGGTGGAGTTCAAGCAACAGAATGGCAGATATGCCGAATGGACAGACCTGGAGCAACCGGCATACGGTGAAGTGCAACTGCGCATCAGCGTGAAAGGCAAACCGCTAACACTGAAAGCATGCCTCCTGCCGAGGCTCGACAAGGAGCAGCCCATTGTTCGCGATTTTGACAATGCCTGCATCAGATACAGAGACTTGAATGGCGATGAAGCCATGCTGCAAGACTTCCCATGGACGGCATATGCCTGGAGCCAACGCGCTGCATCAGATACGGCACGGCGGACGACTATTACGAGGTGGAGGTGTATCGCCCGACGCTCGTGAAGGAAGTGGTGATTGACGACCAATGGGTGGAATACCGACAAGACGGCGAATCCGTTGACCTGCCTTACATTCTGAAAGACCGCGTGAGGGTGAACGACTTCAGCAGAAAGGGATATCAGGCTTACGACTGCAGGAATCTGGGGAATATCTACACGGAGGATTACCTCAATATCGCTGGCAATCCTAATGCCGGCTATGCGGCACTTGCCGCATGGCGAAGAGACGCTCACTATCAGGCACGACTGCTGGACGCTCTTGCGCCGGAATGCCTGACGGTGTGCTTCGGACTGACGGAAGGGCAACAAATGTGGGATGCCGCCACACCAATGGCATGGAACTACGACGGCCACACGGAGCCCATGGCATGCAGCATGGACGATGTGCCCGATTTTGGAATTCTGTTTCAAGACCTCAGCACGGCGAATGGGCTGACGTGCAACTTTCCCATACAGCGGGACGATGACCCGTGGGGATGGGATGATGTGGAAGTGGACTACGTGAAATGCTTCGAAGCGGCAAGCAAGGCCAGGACGTACTTCTTCCTGATGAAACCGCTCATCGACATGGCCGGGGCAGACATGAGAAGAAACCTGCTGAAGCCTTTGCTCGAAAGGCAGAGCGGAATGATTACTGCCAAAGAACGGAATGAGCTGCACCGCATGGCACGGGAATTGGGATTCAACTGGGACGAAATGGAATCAACTATTGACAACAACGAAGAAAGCAAGCTATGAATTTTTCTGCACTATACAACAACAACCGCGCTGACGTAGAAAGGGCTCTCACGGCCATGTGGTGCGGGGAATCGGCAAACGAAAGCCAGCGGGCGTATGTCAAGCAGCTGAAGAGGATTGTCGGCAGGCTGTTTGCACCAGAGAATGCTGTGCCGGTGGTGCAGTGCATGAACTCGTATATGCCCGTTGCCAAGGAGAAGGAAGCGGAAGCCAAGGCTTTGGTGGGCGGACTGTGGACCGCTCCATATGCTCCCTATCAGCACCAATACGAATGTTGGAATGCGCTGCTGAACAAGCAGACCGAGGACGGCAAGCCTAAGTCGGTGGTGGTGACTACGGGGACTGGCTCGGGAAAGACGGAGTGCTTCATGATGCCACTCATACACGACCTCTGCCTGAACGCCAAGCCTTGCGAGATTCAGGCTCTGTTTCTATATCCGCTCAACGCCCTGATGGAGGACCAGAAGGAACGCTTGGAAGAGATGCTCGCCACCGTGGAACGCACTACGGGGGTGCATCTGACCTATACTGTATACAATGGCGACCTGCCCGAAATGGAACCCAAAGCCACTGATGGAAGTGAGGATGCCGAGAAACTGCGAGAACGCATCGAGCAGGTGACTGGAGGCAAATATGAGTGCATCAAAGAGGCTGGTGAAAGTAAAGGCAGATACGTTCTGAGCAATGCAAAGTTCAGCCACATGGTGTACACCCGCGATGCCGTGCGCAAGATGCCGCCCAACATCGTGCTGACGAACCCCACAATGCTGGAATACATCCTGCTGCGCAAGGCTGACGCGAAGCTGACAGTGGCTGAAAAGAAGAGCCTGAGATGGGTGGCTATTGACGAAACCCACTCGTATACGGGGGCCGGCGCCGCTGAACTTGCCATGCTGTTGCGCAGGGTGCTGCTGGCCTTTGGCGTCAAGGCGGAGGATATTCGTTTTGCCACATCGTCGGCAACCTTTGGCAATGGCGAGAACCGGGAACGGGACGAGAGGGACTTGAAGGCTTTCATCGCCGGCATTACTGGTATACGGTCGGAACAAGTGGAGGTGATCGGTGGCAGACGCATCGGCGAACAGGAGATTCCACATGGAGAGGATGAGGAACGCTGGCGGCGGATTTTCCATGATGACTATGTTTCCCTGGGCGAACTGTATCCCGGCACCGCAAGCATCAACGAGAAGCTGCAATGGCTTGACGGGATGTGCGAGCGTGAGGCGGAACGGTGCAAGGCCACGGGAAAGAACGTGCCAGAGATGAAGCTGAAGGTGCACTACTTCTACCGTGTGCCCAACAACGGACTGTACGTCAGACTCAACGAGTGGACTGACGGGGCATTCCGTATCTACACAGAGAACGCCATGGGCAGCGACAGTGCGAAGCATGATGGCCTTTCGGATGCCTCCTCGCAAACTCCGCTGCTTGAGCTGAGCCGCTGCAAGCATTGCGGAGAATATGTGGCGGTGGCAAGGGTTGACATGGAAAAATGGACGTATGAGGCTATCGCCACAGACGACAGTGACATGTTTGACCAGGCAGATGACAATGAGGAAGAGGGGAACATGAAGTATGCCATCTTCGGACTGTCGAACGGCAAGAACATGAAGGGCGACCACAATGTGATGTTCGACATCATGCCCGACGGAAAGCTGGAACCGCTCACTCCGGCCAACGCGCCGACGGAGGGCGAATGGCACGTGGTGGGCAATCTGCAGGGGTGCTGCCCCTACTGCAACACGAAGCAGACCAAAAGCCACAACACGGAGAAGGACGTGGAGGACGATGCCAACGGAAACATGGAGGACAACCGGCTGCAGAAGTTCCGCCTGTCGGCTGACTTCATCTCACGCAAACTGGCCCCCAGCGTGCTCGACCAACTGGACAAGGGGACATCGGGAAGCGATGGCATCGTGCTGCATGACGGGCAGCAATACATCAGCTTTGTGGACAGCCGACAGGCTGCGGCCAAAGCCACGCTGAAACAAAACCTCGAGCAGGAACGCAGGTGGCTGTACAGCATCATCTATCATGAACTGTGCCGCAGAGCCAACAACGGACTGACCAAGGAGGCGGCAATGGCGCAGGTGCTGAATGCCATCCAGCGGGACCCGATGAAGGCGGTGGAATATGCCCCGGTGATTACCAACTTGAATTCGGCAGACCCGGCTGTGGTGAATCGGCAGCTGAAGGAGCTGTCGTGCCAGCACATGACATGGGGCGAAATCAGCAACCTGATCAAGAATGACCCTTACTGCCCTGTGTTCTGCTCGGTGTTCGTGAAGCGCACGAGCAACAGCGACGAGATTGAGGACGGTATGCCATCGGAGGAAATCATCGACAAGTATGTGCAGAGCATCATGGTGATGCATTTGGCTCACCGTCCGGCATCGGCGGCTTCGCCCGAGAATATGGGACTGTTTGAGACGTGCTATCCACAACTAGCCGGCATCAAGTTGCCGGACGCGGTGAAACAGTTTAATGGAAACGCGCTGGAAAGTCCAGCAAACAGGATAACCGAAGAGGACTGGCAAGACCTGATGCAGGTGTATCTTGACTATACGGTGAGAAACAACCAGTCGTTCTATCTGCGCATTCCGGGCAACGACAAGATGGATATTTTCTCTACGGTCCGCTTTGCCACAGAGAAGCCGCGCCGACGCCCGTTCAACAAGCCGAAGCTGGAAGAAGGCAAGGTGTCGCAGGCTCGAGTGGTCAGATATTTGTGCGCACTGATCGCACGCGACGATGCCTCGCTGACCATCAACGAAGCGCAGCACAGATATTTCAATGAGATCGCTGACGTGATTGACGCATTATGGGACACGCTGACGGGCACGGAATACCATATACTGCAGGTGGGCGAACGACTTGACGAGGACGGGAAGTGGGTGAAGGAGAAAGACAACGCTCCCCGCTTCAACTTGAACGACCTGTGCTTCAAACTGTATGACGACGTGTACCTGTGCGACACGAAGGCTGACGACAAGCGACACGCCGTGTGCTTGCGGCCGATTGGCAACAACTTCAAGCGTTTCTCGCCTTACCTGTCGGGCTCCATCCCCACAGAACTGAATGAAGACCTTCATGACAGGTGGAGCGTGTTTCCGTATTACAAAGGCACTGCCGAGAAAGGCGATGTGGTGAAGATTGAGGAATGGGCAAAGAAGGAACGCTCGCTGCTATGGGACAACCATGTGTGGGGAGCGGATGGCGTGTTTTCCAACCGCCTGACGGACATCCATGCTTTCCCCAACCTGTTCATACAACAGGAGCACACCGCTCAGGTGGACAAGAGTGTGGCGCGCGGATTGCAGTCGAAATTCAAAGACCATACGATCAACATTCTGGCTTGCTCTACGACCATGGAGATGGGGGTGGATCTGGGCAACCTGGAGGTGGTGATGCTTTCAAGCGTGCCACCGCGTCCGGCCAACTACAAGCAGCGCGCGGGACGCAGCGGACGTAACAACAAAATCAAGAGTGCCTGCATCACACTTTGCGGTTCTGACATCATCGGATTGCGCACACTGGCTGACCCGATCGGCAAGATTATCAACCGCCCGGTGCGTGTGCCGACGGTTGACTTGAAGAGTCCGCAGGTGGTGCAGCGCCATGTCAACTCGTTTCTGGTGCGTGCCTTTGGCGTGTTTACTGAAGGAAAGAACGGCGGACGGCTCACGCAGAAGGTGGCTGATTATTACACCCCGTTTGAGGTGAGAGTGAGCAACGGCAAGATTGTCATTCTGAACGGGGCAAACGAGGCTGACCCCGATGACTTGCTGGGGAGCAGCAAGGGCACGATGTATGAAAGGTTTAACGAGAAGTGTGCCCAGCCGTTGGAGCAGGGGGTGCGTGGCGACTTGACTACATTGCTGGCCGACACCATATACGAGGGGCAGCTGAACCAAGTGGTCAGAAATGCGCAAGAGGCCAACGAACGCATTTATTCGGAGCTGCGCAACAGGCTGGTGGACTACAAAACGGCATTCTCGGGCAACGGACCCATCAGCGACAAGTTCCGCATCAAGCTGAAGATGCAGTACATTGAGGTGCTGTATAAGCGGTTGCTCAACTTCTGGGCTACCAGCCGCTTTACGCCCAATGCCAACATGCCGGTGAATGTGCTGACACTCGACCTGAACAGTAATGGCAAAAAGGACTTCTTCACGCCCATGACCTCGTCGAACCCTTCCTATCCGCTGCGAGATGCCATTGCGCAATATGCACCCGGCAACAGTGTGGCAGTGGATGGCGTGGTGTATATCGTGCGCGGCATTGAGGTGACCAACATGTATGACGACACACGCAGGACGTACAAACGGATTTACCGCAACAATGACCGCACGGCCATTGAAGACCCGAACTTGAGCAATGCCATCAAGTGGCCGGTGAACGATGATTACGGGCTGGAACTGGTGCAGCCTGTCGGTTTCATGCCCGACATGAATGAGGACAAGACCCGAATCATGGACAGCAACGTATATACGAGAGTGAGCGCACAGCTCATTGATGCCGATGACTGGTCGAACAACGTGACGGAGCCACACCTTTTCTCGGTACGTCCGAACAGCGAGTCGGGCAACGCCAAGATTCTGTATTACAACGAGGGCAAAGGATATGGATATTGCTACTGTTCGGGATGCGGACGCATGGTGCTGGAGGAAGATGTGGCGGATGCGAACAACAAAGGGCGTTTTCCCTACGACTTCAATCCGTTGGCAAGAGCTGCCAAAGAAGGACAGCAGCCTAAGCCCAACTATCATCTCGCCATCACGGGCAAGGACTTGCGGAAGCCCTGCACTTGCTCCAACAAGAAAGATAAGGTGAAACGCAACGTCATCATCGGCGACTTGATTCAAACGGACTATAGCGAGATTCGCTTCAGGCACAAGGGGCAGAACCGTTGGATGTCGAACCGATCGATGGAGGAGAATCTGCTCTTCACGCTGGGCATCGTGTTCACACAGGCATTGGTGGACATTCTGGGCAAGGAACGTGGAGCGGTGGACTTTGCCATTATGCCGAACGGACATCTTTGCATCTTCGATTGCAATCCAGGCGGTGCGGGCTATGCCAACCAGATGGCCAACATCACTGTGATGAAAGAGGTGGTGAAAGCTGCCAAGAAGATGCTTGAAGAAGCGAAGAGGAAAGATTCGAAGGACATGCTGCTCGACAAATTCACGCTGCGCTATGCCAAATATGTGGATGTTGACGCTGCACTCCACTGGATAGCCGAAGAGGAAGAAGTGGGTGACACCATTCCCGAGAACATCAAGGAGGCATTCCCGGGACTTACACCCTCATAGGCTAATCTGCTTGACTTGGAGAAGGCGTTCACTAACTCACAGAAGCAGTTGGTGCTATTTGCTGACAACGATTTCAAGGAGTGGGACTACGACAGTCCGGAAAATGGTTGGCAGCCGCAGTTTATGAGCCGGTTTGCGGCTAAGAGTGCCACGACTACTTTCTGAGTGACAGAATCGGAAAGCCACACGCTCGCCGAACCCGTCAAGGCAATCGTGCGTGAAATGAATGCCTGGGCCAAGGGAGGAGAAGCTAAAGTGATGAAGAATCCTGACATCAACCGGGGCATTTATCCCTTGGCTTACATTGACGACTATCTGTTCTTCACTTGCAGCAAAGAACATGCACAACTGAATGTGCAGTGGGGAACCGACACGATGTTCTTTGCGCGCACGGATAATCCTATGGTCTCAGCGCAAACTCTGGACACGTCGTTCCAACTGACGGCAAAACTGCTGAAGCTCACTGGCGACAACTATAAGCAGATTGTCACTACGCAGCTCGGAGAGATTCTACAGAACAATTCGGATGGTCTGATTGATGAGTTCATTGCTTATGCCTGAACGAATGGCGGCGAGCTGACCATCGCTTATCAGGACGAACATCTGAAAAGCGTGATGGGCATGCTGCTTACAATACAGGCCATCGATTGGTTTGTCAAGCAGATTGGCTCGAGCTTCTCCATCGAATACAAGGTGGAGAAATACAAGGACTGCAGGGGCAACGCCGAAAGCTTTACGAACAACCAACCATCGAACGAACTGCAAGATTCCTGGCTGAAGAATCTTACAGAAGCATGGATTGATGACTTGAAACGGACCTACTTCATGAACGGAAAACTGTGCACCGTCGTTTCGGGTGAGAAGCGTTCGCTGCCGCACTGGAGAGAATTGTCAGTCAGGTGCGGGAAGAAGCGACTTTCCATATATCCTGACGGAGGATTCATCAATGAATGGAACATTGACAGACAACTGAACGGAGAGTTCTACGACACGGGCACCGTTTCTTACGACACTCCCGTTTGCCTATATAGGAATAAGGAGATTTAGTTTGACATAGAACTCGTGGACTTGTAAACACGACGCTTTCAAAAAAGGTAGGAAAAGAGGCTTTGGCACTCCTTTCCTACCTTTTCAATTATGCCCTATGGGTAATTTTGCGTGGTAGAATATATCAGCACCCTTCGAATGGACTGCCGGACGTTTCCTGCATAACGGGGATGCAGATGGTTGTGGCTGGTGCATCGTCGTCGGCTGGGGGTTGGGGCTGGCTGGGAATGGTGTCAGTCGCCCATTCATAGTACACAACCGGCTTCAGCCCCATCACGCCGAAGTAGGTGTGGACCTTGCCGTAAAGCCGAACTTTGCGCCCCAAGACGTGGGGATTGTCCACCAGATTCAAATCGTCGCGCACATCGGAATTGGCTTCCAACTGGCAGGGGGCGCACTTCGATTTTTCTACATTCTCCGCCGCATCGGCCACCAGAATGTTGCTTCGCACTTCTTTCCCTTGAGGCAGGCCCAGCGTGAAGCTGCTCTTGGACGATGCGGAAGCATGGCCCACAATGTATGCCTCCAGATAGACATAACTGTCTTCCTCCAAACCGGACAATTGGGAAACATGAAAGCAGGATGCCGAATCGGGGACCTGCCCCGAGGGGTGGCCATTGTTCTTGCCGCCACTGTCGGGCGATTCCAATTCGACTTTCTGGCACGAAAGCGCCAGCATGAGCAGCAGGAAGGGGAGCAAATGGAGATGGGGAACGGACTTCATGGGCATCATCTGTTGGTTACAAATCAAATGGGGAACGGGCGAGTGCCTATGCAGGGGCAACACGACGTTTCCTCGGCAACAAAGGTAACGAAAGGATGCACAAGGAACAAACTTTTTCCCTTATTTCTTTATAGCTGCTGATTGTCATCCGTGGAGCAATGCCTACACCCGCTTCTGATGGCATTACAAGCTCTCTCTTTAATCCGGCAAAATAATGCGCTTCGCAATGGCCAGACAAAAGGCTTTTGCTAAATTTGCCTTGACGATAAGAGGAATGTCCTCCGAAAACGGGAATACACTCCATATATATATAATATAAAGAAACACCCATGGCACCAACTCAAAAGCGCATCAGCCAGCTGCTCCAATCGCTGCAAAACGGCATCTACGACAAAGACGCAGAAATGAGTTTGGCCCTACTGGCTGCCTTGGCAGGAGAAAGCATTCTGCTGCTGGGACCACCGGGAGTGGCCAAATCCATGATTGCCCGAAGGATGAAATCGGCCTTCCATGAAGCTCGCTCCTTCGAATATCTGATGTCGCGTTTCTCGACTCCCGACGAAATTTTCGGCCCGATCAGCATACAGAAGCTGAAGTCTTCCGATACTTACGAGCGTTCGACAGAGGGATTTCTGCCTTGTGCGGATGTGGTGTTTCTGGATGAAATATGGAAAGCTGGGCCTGCCATACAAAATGCGCTGCTGACCGTGATGAACGAAAAACTCTTCAGAAACGGTAAACTGGAAATGCAGGTGCCCATGAAGCTGCTCATTGCCGCTTCAAACGAGCTGCCGGCCAAGGATGAAGGACTCGAAGCGCTGTGGGACCGTTTTCTCATCCGCATCGTATGCGCCCCCATCCGGCAGGAAGAGGTGTTTCGGAAAATGTTGACCGATCCGCTTGACACTTTGGCGCAAGTCAAGAGCGTGGAAGGAAGCATCAGTTCTGAGGAATATGCACAATGGCAAGCGGAAGCCAACAGGGTGCGCATCGCCGACGAAGTGATGGAGGCTATTTGCCACATCCGCCAATTGCTGCACGAGGTACGTCCCGATGGAACGGAACTGGCACACGCCGTTTATGTGAGCGACCGCAGATGGAAGCACATCGTAAGGCTGCTTCGGATGTCGGCCTACGTGCAGGGACGTTCACAAGTGGAGTTGGCAGACCTGATCCCTATCTACCACTGCCTGTGGAATCTGCCTGCTGAGATCAGTGCGGTGCGCAGCATCGTGATGGAATCGATGTTTGCCCCCATGCAGCAGGCGCTGGACAAAATGGACCGAAACGTTACGGCAGACTTGAACGCATGCCGTGCCGCAGCAGCCATGCGCCACTCGCTGCGCAACAATGACCATCGCGACGATTCGCTGGCGGTGATTGACCGATTCTTCTATGGCATCGAAGGACACGGCACGGGACACACCTGCATGTACATCACCGAATACAAAATGCTGCCCGGCAAAGACGAACGGCCGATGAAGGCCTGTATCTACACCGACCCGATTGTGACCAAACGGCGCATTGCAAGGCTCATCCTGCCGGAATGGGATGGCTCGGCTCCTGTGGCCGACAAGGAATTTGTGACGCTTTGGCGCGACAATGGCCTCATCTACATCAACGGAGTGGCATTTCACATGAAGCATTCACTACAGGGCAACGACGAAATCCGTGCGCATGTGGGCACTGGCACGGCTGAAGGGGGAAAGCCCGTGAGTTCGCCTCACTACGAGGAAGAAGCGGAAAAAATATGCCAACTCACCGAAATGGTGGTAAAGGCCATCGAACAGAATATCTTTGCCCAACCAGACGATGTGGAGCAGGCACACCGGCTGATGCGGCAAATCTATAGCCACGTGGCTACGGTGCGCGTGGGCATACGCAAACTGCTATACGATGAAGAATGACGCAACTCCTCAAGAACGTCTGAAACAAGAACTGTCTGGGTGCAGGAGACTGATCGACCAAAAACTGGGCAATTCCCGGGACCTCTATGCTTTGCCTGAAGGGACATCGCCACTGACAAGATATGTGAACGATGTGCTCAACCGTAAGGATGTGGGGGAGAAACTGCGCGCTGACGAGGTGAACAAACGGGTGCTTTCCGACACACTCAACCATTTCCTGCTTTTCTACGAGCAGAAATCGGCCTTTCGCATCCGACGAAGCGAACCCGAATTCAGGGACTCACGCATGGCGCGCTGCTGGAGTGAGCAGATGATTGAGAAGAATTGGGAGGAAATGGTGAACAACCTGGCCACGAAGTACGATGTGTGGGGATTCCAGCCCAACTTTTACCGACGCGAATTCCGACTTCTATTCTCTATCAATTCGCCCCTCACGGCCGTAAGTACATTTGCCTTGCGCGCACTTTGGAGCAGCATGATGGACGAATGGGAAACTCTGTCGCACCGAGTGCTTCAGCATGATTTGTGCGAACTGGTGGAGAACCAGAAGACGGTGATTGACCGTTTGCTGCACAACAACCTGACCTATGCCCCACTCTGCCGAAAGAAACGGGGCGACAGCCTTGAGCTCTTCAATCAGGCTTGGGCCTTGATGGGCGGACGGTGGAATGACGTGGAATACGAACGTATGCGCAAAGTGGCCATGCTGCAACAACGCTATCCTGTGCTGGAGGAGATTGCCAACGACATGGGACGAAAAAGCCACCAAGAAGGGCAGCTGCAAATGAGATCGTCGGAGGGCATGTGGAGCGAAATGCAGCATGCCGCAAAATCGGACATAGTGGGAGTGAGTTTGGGCAACGACCTCAACTCGCTGCTTCCGCAGGAGATGGTGATGTATGCCGATGAAGAGACGGAAAACCTGTTCTACGAAAAATATGTGAACAGGCACCTGCAAACTTTTCTCTACGAAAGCCATTCGAATGACCCTCGGCGGCTCTGCCGCAAGCAACGGGCCGTGAAGCACGGCCCTATGGTGGTGTGTGTGGACATGAGCGGAAGCATGACTGGGGGATATGAAAAGGTGGCCATGTCGCTATGCATGCGGTTGGCTGAGATGTGCCATGCGCAGCATCGCGCTTGTTATCTGATTGCTTTTTCGGTGCAAGCCACTCCCGTGGATGTGATGAACGACCGTGCACGACTGCTCAAATTCTTCCAGATGCGGGCCAACGGAAACACGGACGCACGGCATATGTTGGACGAAACATTCAAACTGCTTGAATCGCAACCGCTCTATCAAGGAGCTGACGTGCTTTGGATTTCGGACTTCCGCATCCCGGTGCCCCCTCACGAATACTTGCTCAAAATGGAACGCTTACGCCAAACCGGCACGCGATGGTTGGGGCTACAACTCGGCATTGCCTTGAACCGCTGGTATGCTCACTTCAACAAGATCTACCAAATAGAGGAACTTGGAACGATGGGGGCTTGAAGCAGTTTCTGGATTCTGCTATCGGATAGCGGCGGCCTACGAGGCCTCCATCGCCACAATCTGTTAGAGAGAACTAAAAACACATAAAGATGAAGAAGGAACGGGCGACAAGTGGAATAAATCCGTACATTTGCAACAAGAGATTGTTCACCAGTTTTGCGTTTCCGCATCTAACATACTGTGACCGGGAACCAAGATGTACGTTTAACCCCGCTAAATCCAGGACTTATGATTCACCCCCTCATTGAACCACGCTATGCCGCTCTGGATCCCTTCATGAGCGCAACCACCCTGTCGTTTCATCACGGGAAACACCTACGCAACTATCTCGACCAGGTGAACCGGATGGTGGCCGATGGCCCATTGTCCGACAAACCGCTGAAACAACTGTGCAAGGAACTGGCTGAAGGCACACCACTGCTCAACAATGCAGCCCAAGCTTGGAACCATCAGTTTTTCTTCAACCAATTCACCAACACCCCTACGAGCATTCCCTCACGCACCTGCCAACGGCTAACTGCTTCATTCGGAAGCATGGAAGCTTTTAAGGAAGCTTTCTCAAATGCTGCTCTAGCCCTATTTGGCTCTGGATGGGTGTGGTTATCGGCCGATGCACAAGGACTGCTGCACATCACACAGGAAGCCAATGCGGGCAATCCTCTGCGAAAGGATGAAAGCCCAATCCTCTGCATCGATGTGTGGGAGCATGCCTACTATCTGGACCACCAGAACCGCCGTGCCGACTTTGTGAAGGCTTTTTGGAATGTGATTGATTGGGAAATCGTGCAAAGGCGCTTGGACGGACAAGAACAATCGGCCATTTACTTTTAACGGCAATTGCGCTTCATCCTGAAGACACCGACTACACGACACCGTTCACTACGAAAACCAATGCAGGCTCTCAGCTTGGGGATCATATTCCCTTGCCGAGAGCCTGCACTTTTTACAACAACACTTCTCACATGGTGATATACGCATACGAGACAATAGTAACATTGCCTTATCCCCATGCACAATCCTACTTACGAACATATCATAGAATCGTGCATTAGCAAACACCACACATCTAACATACTTATACCTACGCTTGTCGCATTTTATATTTATAGCGCGTGCTCTAAAATATTTATACTACTCCTGTATATAAACAATACTACTATGCACCATACATCTTATACAGAAAGCAAATGCCGCGTAATCACACAGCCTCTACAATCTGTATATCTGCATATTAGCAACATTCTTACACATATACTTGCTTCTATGTTTCGCTATTTCAAGCATTGTAATTTATACTATCTATTATGCTTACATAGCTATTAGCATGATTATACAACACGGCATAAATAGTAGTTATTGGAGATTATGCATAAATACTAATCCTTCATTCTACACTTTCTTCATATTCGTACTTTTTGACGAACTACATATATTAGCACAAGCATAACAAAGCCATCTATCGGAAATGAATTAGCTGAGTGCAAAAGGAACTGTGAGATTCGCCTTCAAGGGGAAAGGCAATTATGCATCCAACGGAATCAACGCCCAGAGCAATCCAAGAGTAAGGCTTCAACGCATGAAAGCGAAAATTACGCTGTGCACATTCCTTACTTTGAGATGAGCGATACTTTTCACTCCCATCTGATAAATTGCAAGTTGACTTTCGAAGCCAGTGATTGTTCAGCGGAAGATGAGGTGGTACGCACGCACTTGCCGAACGCACCTTCCTCATACGTTAGCGGCAAGCGCGCATGCAGAGGCAAGAACACGCAGAAGAAAAGGCTGGCTCAGAGTCTACCTGAAACCGCAAAAACAGGCAACTGCTGATGCGACAACCATAAAGTTGTGCGAGCAACTTGCTACAAGGACGATTTTAGGCCGCCTAAGCTCACGAAAGCAAACAATGAGAGGGTAGAAACCAAGAAAACCGAGAAATGTCTCACACAGCCGCATATCGTCAAAATCTGCTTATTGCTTCTGGGATGGAGCATGAGTTCCTGGCTGTTAAGCCAGGATACGCCCCAGCATCAGCAGCTAATGAGGAAATAGGGATAGGGGAAACAAATTGAATAGTGCGTTCTGCTATTACGTTTCTACGGCCATTACATTGTCAGCCGGCATCGGGTAAGCCCCACGATCACATTGCCCCCATTTGCCCATTCGGCCGTATTTGCTACACTACGACCATACCAGCAACAAGTCCACCAACCGCCACATCAAATCATATGCGCGGATACGTTCCCCTATTTCAAGCATTTTGCATTTTATGATTGCACTCCTGGCACATCATTGATCAAGATATGAATTCGGGTGACTCGCTGAAGTGCAACTGAGACAATCGAGCTGACGACAGCCATACGAACATGAAACAGCACCCCCGCACAAAAGCTCCCCCACACATGGTTGCTGAGAAGAATGAGAATTCGTTTTTGGTTTCTTGGCAATCTTGCCAATGCATATGCTACTGTCCACGGGCATAAATCAACGGAACCGAATAACATCGTCAGGAAATAAAAAAAAATCCAAACAAGAGTGAGCTATAAAAGGGGAAACAAACTCATAGAGAAATGGGAAAACCGAACGAGCGAACAAGCTTATTCAAACGCCTCAACGGCCATGTCAGATTGCCACTTCCAAGAGGCATATCCGATTAGCACAGAGAGACAAAAAATCGCCCCTTTTTCACCAGCAAAAAAGGCGAATGAAATACCGAGAAAAGTTATCCGAAACTGATGCAAAACACGAACATGAAAGAGCCATACAGAAGACGCAAAATGCGATTCAGAAACGACAGTGCTAATTACGTTGAAAGCATAGAAAAAGGGGAAAAGGACAAATATCCTTTTCCCCTTTTTCTCCAGCAAACGAGAGGAAACAATCTGAGAGCCTTCAGCAAATTAGAAGAACTGGATGGAATGCTCCTGACAAGGCTGCATTTTCACTTGGAAGAAGGCACAAAAGACTCGTAAGTGCCATCATCAAAGAATACTCGAATCTCCTTAATCTTGCGCTGCGTGTTGTCAATATTTTTTCCACTATTCATACACACCTGCGAAATGCGGGAAGAAGAGGATGACTGTTCCTTTCGTGCCGCGGGATGAGAACGACGCGCAGTTGGCTGAGTCGGCTGCATTGCCACTTCATCCATCGGAAAAAGCGAGGCGTCACTTTGAGCGGATATAGGGGGGGGCACTGTTTCCTTGGAGATGACAGCCGATGCTTCTGTTGCTCCTACAGAAGCTTGCGAAGAAGCAACATGAGACGCGGAAGAATTTACTCCATCCGAGTTGGCGGATGGAATCAGCATCTCACCATCACCGAAGAGAAGCCAATTAACGTTTACTTCAGGGAAAGCATCATGAATGGCACGTACGTGTTTGGTGGTGGGTTGCGTGCGACCGGTATATATGCCCGAAAGTGATGCCGCCGATATGCCTAAATTTGCAGCAAAGTCCTGCTGTGACATCTGCACGTAGTCCTGCACTTTTCTGATTCTATCTTTCATTCTATAATCGATTTTTAGATTGCTTACATAATATAGGTATGGCCGGATGTTCCTAAAGCACCTGCTAAATACAAACGCTGTGGATTGTGCGTTCGGAAAAATCGAACAATTCATACCGATTCCCCTATTGTCTGACCGAGCGACTCCGAGTGACTTTATATATATGCTCCAAAGGGTAAAGCATTATAAATGCGCCACGATCGAGTCATCTCAATACAGGCACTCGGCGTAGTTAGATGAAAATGAACCAACAGTCATGTCCAACGGCCATGAAGGAATTCACGTAAAAACACCATCAACATACTGCCTTCGAAAATGCGCTCGCACGTTTCCAGAATACAGATGAATTGCACTATTGCAGGTGCACCATCGAGATACCTCCTATTTTCAGAGTGCAAAGTTAATCATAAAGCCCGAATATAGCAATGCATTTGTAAATTTAGAGATTCCCGAGGTAAATCACAATTCAAAAGTTTACATATGCAAATGCAATGTGCCAGAGTAATTCATTATCGTAAATACAATCTATCATGAATTTACACTTTCATACCCACAAGCTTAAAGCTTTGCTATTATGAAAACGAATATATGATTGGTTTTCAATTCATTATGACTTACATATTGCCGAATATATGGTCTTTCTGAGCCATATTCAAGCAAATAGCCTAAATATCATTCATAATTCATATGAGCATTCGGATGTGTACACTGGGTTTCAATGACTTGAATAGTAATTACCAACACGCATATCTATACATTTACAAAATCATATTATTGCTATACGTTCATCATTTACATACGCGTATTTACATACAGGTATTTTGCATCTGCAAATCAACTTGATATTTACGTTTTTGAACCATCGGTGTTTAAGGTTTACGTTTGCTGATTTACGGAATGTAGCGTTAATTTTTGTATTTTCTAAAAATCACCCTTCCATGGCCATTCATGATTTCCACGAATGGCTCAAACATGCACGACCCTTCACAAAAACATATTTACGCCAACCATGAGAAGCCATACGATATATATCTTATTGATAGTCAGATAGTTACCGCAAGATTCCGCATCTTTTTCAACATTCAGAAAAAATCAACAAACAGGAAACCGAAGGCAAAATATGGGATTTTCATAGGATTTTGCGACCAAAAACAGCCATTAATTGCCACAAACCAACCCTGAAACAGGCGAAATTTACATTTTCACCAAACACGGCAAAAGATCAAGGCATTGGGAGATTGGTTTACAAAGACAAAAGACAAACGAACTGATGAACTACAGAAGCCAACGTCCCAGCCATTCGATTCGCAAAATCAGCACGAAAGATCCACACGGGCAGTATTCCTGCTTCACAGAAGTCCCTTCTACAGCCCCTTCCGTGCATCGCACAAGAGCATGCTGCCGGATAACCCCCTAAAGAAAAATAGAACAATTTGCAGCACGATGTGCCCTCCTACCCTCCCCCACCATACTCTCTTATTCCGGCCCTACAAACGAGTCCATTTACACGATTCAGCCCCTACCCCAAGACACTCCTCACAGCCGTTCAGCGCAAGCCCTCTCCAACCATATCGCCACGCAAAAAAATCCGGGCAGCATCCTTTCAGGAAGGACACCGCCCGGAATGTATGAGGACACACGATCAGCAGAGCACTGTACAAAACGCAGAAAGGAAAATCCCCGCTTCAATGAAGGATAAAGAAGAAGAGCTCTTTCATCAGATCTCCATTCGAGATGAAAGGATTGTCAACACCCTTCGACCGGGCATCTGTACGCCTAATTGCAGACAGGATTTGCATCACTTTCACCCCCGTGTAAACGCGCATGCCAGGGAGAACATTCCAACGCACTTGCCAGTCAGCAAGACCGAGCCATTGTGCAATGCCACGCTCAGACTTGTCAGGAGCATAGTAAGCCAACATCAGATTCGTAAAAAAATGGAAGAGCGATGGCAGCAATTTCTGAATGGGATTCTCCTTCGGATTTTCGTCAAAATATTTCGCAATCTGATTTACCTTTGCGACATCCTTTCTGCCCAACGCATCCTGAAGCTCGAATATGTTGAAATTCTTAGAAATGCCAATATGCACACGCACCATCTCAGCCGTCACAACTTTCGCTCCGGAAGGGAGCGAAAGAAGAAGTTTGTCGAGTTCGCTGGCCATGCGGTTAAGGTCAGCCCCGACCGATTCAACCATCATCTCAGCCACGCCCGATTCGGCCGCCACACGCTTGCGTTGGAGATAGCTTTGAACGAAGCTGACAAGAGCACGATCCTTCAGCGTTTTCGACTCGAAAAGCACCCCCGTTTTTTCAATCGCCGAAGCCACCTTCAAGCGACGGTCAATGGTGCCGTTTTTGTAGCAAAATACAAGCACGGTGGAAGGCTGCACATGCTGCAGATATTTCTCGAGCCTTTCGAGGTGTTTCAGAGCTTGAGCCTCCTTCACCAAAATGACCTGCCGGCTACACCCCATCGGAAAGGATTGGGCAGCCGCCATGATGCGGTCAATGTCGGTATCCGCCCCGAACACCGTAGTCAGTCCGAAATCGCGTTCCTCGGGAGCGAGAAGCGTGTCGGAAATGAAGTCGGCAATCCTGTCAATGTAATAGCTTTCATCGCCCATCAGGAAATAGATAGGCTTGACGTTTCCAGCCCTGACTTCACGCACAATTTGCTCGTACGTGATGCCTGCAGCCTTTTTTTTAGCATATGTTCCAAATGCCATAAGCAGCTTCTATTACCAATCAAACTTTAGGTGACGCACCGTCTTTCTGTCACCCTTGATCAGCTTCATGCTTTCGATGCCAATGCGTACATGCGTTTCAGCAAAATCTCGGGTCACTTTCGTATCACTCTCTTCCGTTTTCACCCCTTCCGGCGTCATCGGACTGTCAGACACCAAGAGCAGAGCCCCTGTGGGGATATGATTGAAAAATCCGCAGGAAAAGAGCGTGGCCGTTTCCATATCGACGGCCATAGCACGCGTTTCACGCAAATACTGCTTAAATCGCTCATCGTGCTCCCAAACACGCCGGTTGGTGGTGTACACCGTACCGGTCCAATAATCGTGCTGATTATCGCGCAAAGCGGTGGAAACGGCTCTCTGGAGCATGAATGCCGGCAAGGCAGGCACTTCGGGCGGGAAATAATCATTTGACGTACCTTCTCCACGTATGCCCGCCAGAGGCAGGATATAATCCCCCACATGGGTTTTATCGGAAATACCACCACATTTCCCCAAGAACAAGCAGGCCTTGGGCTGGATAGCCCCGAGCAGATCCATAATGAGTGCGGCATTGGGGCTGCCCATGCCAAAATTGATGATAGTGATACCATCAGCCGTTGCAGTACGCATATTGGCATCAAAACCGACCGGCTCCACATTGTTCAGACGGCAGAAAATGTCGACGTAATTGTTGAAATTAGTAAGGAGGATCAGATTTCCGAAATCCTCCAAACGGGTCTTCGTATAGCGGGTGAGCCAATTGCCCGTGATTTCTTCTTTTGTGGTCATAAGATTTATTTATATCTTTGTAAACGATAGTGCTGGACTAAAACAGCCAACGGCTTATCCTATGCAAAGATAGTGCAAATCGAATGCAATGCAAAGTGAAAGGCCGCAAGACTTTTACTTTCATGACTGAGATACAACAATCCGTCCAGCCTTGAACACAGCTCCAGCGTCACAAAAACAATATATGGACAGACTCAACCTCCCCCCGATCACCCCGAAACTTACACAAAAAAACGGGCAACAGGCCATTTTCGATTTCCTCAGACAACGCTACATCCGTCTGACCCCCGAAGAATGGGTACGGCAGCATTTCACACACTACCTAGTGGAGGCTAAAGGCTATCCACAGGCCCTACTCGGCAATGAAGTCACCATTCAGGTAGGCGGTGTGGCACGCCGATGCGACAGCGTGCTTTACCGCAAGGAAGGAGGGACACCGCGACTAATCATTGAATACAAAGCACCGAGCGTTGCCATCACACAAAAGGTTTTCCAACAAATTTATTCATACAATAGCGTGCTGAAAGCAGACTACTTGATTGTCAGCAACGGGCTCGTCCACTACTGTTGCTTTGTTGATTACAAGCAATTGACCGTTCGCTTCCTTCCTGACATTCCATCCTATGCCGAACTGCTATAAGCGATAACCACTATACACCACAACCATACGTATCTCCTCATACACTTACAATACCACTATATTCAACATACTACTGTTTACATAGGCAGGTATTATGTTTTAGATTTTTACCAATCGCAATAAATTTGTACACCATCAATACATATACTACTTTTTGCAAGCATAAACACGGCTAACGATTAGACTATACGAACAGCAAGAATAGCTTGAAAATCAGCTTTACTGCATCATTGACAAGCCGTACCATTTTCCCCTCATTGCCATCCCCTAGAATCCAGCCGGAAACAGTCATAGCAAAAATGCGGGACTGGGCGATAAATTCCACTTACAGATGGAATCACCTTGTACGAGAAGAAGTGATGGGAGACAAAAAAATTGCGCATTTTCCGCAAAGCTACAACGGAAAATGCGCAATGTAAAAAAAAGAAGAACACACGATGAAACACAAATATGCTCAAAGCTGTGCTTCAAAAATAGCCGAAAAGGCAGAGAATCAATCTTCCTTCTTGGCCACGCGACGTGTGCGACGCTTCGGTTTATCTTCAGCAGGCTTGTCAACCTTGACACCAGCCAACTCCGAATCAATCATAATACGTCCACAGTACTCACACACGATAATCTTCTTGCGCATGCGGATGTCAAGCTGACGCTGGGGCGGAATCTTGTTAAAGCATCCGCCGCAGGCACCACGCTGCACGTAAACGATGCCCAGTCCGTTACGCGAATTCTTACGGATGCGCTTGAATGCAGAAAGCAAACGAGGCTCAATAGTCTGCTCGAGATTGTGTGATTTCTCACGAAGCTTCTCTTCTTCCGCCTTGGTTTCAGACACGATTTCGTCAAGTTCCGACTTCTTCATGTCGAGGTCTGCGCGACGATCTTCCAGCTGTCGTTTGGCATTTTCGATGTCGGCGCGATGCACATCAATGGCACGTTGGGCTTCATTGATTTTCTTGTTTTGAAGCTCTACCTCAAGGCTCTGGAATTCAATTTCCTTCGACAGCATGTCGTACTCACGGTTGTTCTTCACATCGTCAAGCTGGGCGCGATAGCGTTCCACTGCAGCCTGCGCTTCATTGATTTTCGCTTTTTTGGCTGCGATATCCTCACGCATCACATCGATTTCCTCATTGTAACGGCCAATGCGGTGCGTAAGACCTTCGATCTCATCTTCCAAGTCCTGAACTTCCAAGGGGAGTTCACCACGCAGGATTTTGATGCGGTCAATTTCAGAAAGCATCGTCTGAAGCTGGTAAAGATTCTTCAGCTTCTGTTCAACGGACATGTCCGCAACGTCTTTTTTTGCCATAACAGAAAATTATGAATATGTTATATTTTAATCAAATCGTCCGGATGGGATTCGTATTCACTTCCGTTTCTTCCACACGAACCTCCAAGTGCATCACCCGAAGTATTTCACGCAGCAACTTGATAGTGAATTGCTCACTCTGATAGTGTCCCATCACCCCAATCAGGATTTCGTTTTCGCGGCCGAAATAGTGATGATATCCCATCTCGCCTGTCAAGAAGGCATCAGCCTGCTGGGCAACAGCCTCATCAAGCAAGAAGTCGCCAGCCCCTCCGCAAAGGGCAACCGTGTTCACCATGCGTTCCGACGACGGCACATTGTGCATCAGTGCATCTATCCCAAAGGCATCTTTCACCTTGAGCAGGAAATTCCTCCAATGCATCGGTTCAGAAAGCATACCTATCACGCCGCTTCCACCCATGTTGTCACTATTGCGTTTCAAAAAACGCACATTTTTCAGTTGCAAACGTTCGGCAATCTCGAAATTCACACCTTCCGGTGCATTATCCAGATTAGTATGGGCAGAATAGATGGCAATATTCTTGCGTAGAGCCATCGCCACGCAACGCTCTACACAGCTACTGCCTGTGATGCGGCGAAGCGGACGGAATATGAGCGGATGATGCGACACGATCAAGTTGCACTTCTTGCGCTCAGCCTCTTCAATCACTTGCTCTGTGACATCAAGACACAACAAGACCCCTGACACATCTTCATTCCCTGTTAATCCAATCTGCAAGCCAGCATTGTCATAGCTTTCCTGCAGCGGCAGAGGAGCGAACCGTTCAAGGGCCTCAACGACATCCTTTATCTTCATAGATTATGAATTTAGCTTATGCAATACGCCAAGCGGCACCATCGCATTTTACGTTGCAAATTTACAAGAAAATCGCCACATAACAGACATTTCTTGGCTGAAATTCCCCTAAAACAGCCAACGAATGTAGCACAGAGCGGAAATCAGTTCAACGCACACCTTGTATGTTACAGTCTTGAATGAACACGGAATTAGTATTTCATGTATTTGCGAACATACATATACTAAAGTGTACATACATTGTACATAGTAGCCATTTATCCTTATATCAACAGTACTACACGACGATTGGCTAACAAAAGAAAGACATCCATCACATAAGAAGCGCACTGTAAATATTAAGTCTCAAGCATTTAATACAAAACCACTAGGAATCGTCCACCTGTATTACTACTCCACTCTATCTAGCACTTATTAATAGCATGTGTGTAGTATTTCCACCACCCATCAACAAAGCGTATTGCAAATCAATTAGCAGAAGGCATATCATGCCCCAACGAATACACTTGCGTGAGAGCGTCGTGCTGTGGGATAGAATCGAGAACCATATGGCGTACTTCCCCATTCTGCATACGCGGCACCTCACCAATGGTCACCCCTTGCCATGCAGCAAGGAGCACACGATTGAAAAGTCCATGAGCCACTACAAGCAGGTTCTTTCCGAGGCAAGTGTTCTGCCACAAGAGAAACAATTTACGCGCTCGAAGATACATATGTTCCACTGTTTCCACGTCATCGGGCATTTCAAAATCGCGCGGCAATGGCAATTGCCTGCCGGTAATGCTTCCCCAATCGCGCTCTTGCAGCAACGGATTGACAACCACGGGGAGTTTCAACCATTGGTTAACCACAAAAGCCGTGTCGGCAGCTCGTTGAAGCGGACTCACCCAAAGTTCATCAAACTTCACCGGCATCTGCCGAAGTTCTCGTGCCAACACCTCGGCCTGCTTGCGGCCTTTAGCCGTAAGATGTCCGGGAAGCTTACCTTGAAGAATCTGCGCCACGTTCTCTTCCGTTTCACCATGGCGCGCTAAATAAATATTGACCATAGGCCGTAAAGTTACGCATAATCGGAAGGACAACAAAAGAAAAGGCTCGTTTTGTCAGTCTACAAAGCCAAACACCCATACTGACAGGCACACGGCAGCCCTCCCCCCGCACATGTCCAACCTAACACTATATATACGCGCGCACGCGCGCGAGGGAAACCGGTATATCTGACTCTATTACTACGGGGTATGCAAAATCCGCAAATGCCAACAAATGATTTCAGCAAAGGCAACCCATCATCAACCGCTCTTTGCACACTTCACTACACATTCGTGCAAGTTAACACGATTATTTGCCGTACAGAATGGATTATTTGCACAATTCATTTGGCCAGTGTGCAGCAAAGTCTTACTTTTGCCGACGTTTTGACCAAGAATTAAGAAAAATGAGAAAATTTATCCTCGGCACAGCCGCACTTTTGTGTGCTGCCACCACAGCCCAAGCAGGCGGTTACCTGACAAATACGAACCAAAGCGTAGCATTTCTGCGCAATCCCGCACAGGATGCCACTTTCGGCATCGGTGGAGCTTACACCAATCCCGCCGGTCTCGGATTCATGGCTCCGGGATGGCACTTGGGAGTAGACATCCAGAGTGCTTACCAAACCCGTTCAGATGCCACCTATTTTGCTCCATTCGCCATGGGCACAGTGAACGGTGTGAAGAACAATGCCGAGGGCTACAAGAAATTCGAAGGAAAGGCAAAGGCTCCCGTCATCCCCTCCTTCGATCTGGCCCGCGTGGGCGAACGCTGGTTTGCCTCCTTCCACTTCGGCATCACCGGTGGTGGCGGCAAGTGTAAGTTTGCCGACGGTCTGCCCTCCTTCGAAAGCCAAGTGGCCATGCTCCCCGTGCTTGTAGGCGCCATCGCACCTGGTGCCGTCAACGGCTACTCGATGGACACCCACATGCAGGGACGTCAATACTACTTCGGCGGCCAGTTTGGCGTAGGCTACAAGATTACTCCCAACTTCAACGTCAGCGTAGGTGGCCGCGTGCTCTATGCCCAATGCAACTACTACGGCTATGTGCGCAACATCGGCCTGAACGTGAACACTGCCGCCGGCCCTGTTGAGATGGCAGCCAGCGACTTCTTCAAAGATCAAAACCTGCCCGACTTCGCCAACCTCGTGAGCGACAAGGAACTCAACTGCGATCAGAGCGGCTGGGGATTCACACCCATCATCAGCGCCGACTACAAGCTCGGCCGACTGAATCTGGCAGCCCGCTATGAATTCAAGACACGTCTCCGCCTCAAGAACCAGGCAGGTGTGAACACCAGCGGACGTGCAGAATACGATGACGGCACCAAGGTGAAGGCTGATGTACCCGCCATCCTGGCAGTCGGTGCACAGTACTCTGTTCTCAACAATGTGCGACTGAATGCCGGATTCCACTATTATTTCGACAAGCAGGCCACGCAACATGAGAACCGCCACAATTATCTGAAGAACGGCGGATGGGAAGTGCTGGCCGGAGCAGAAGTGGACGTGACGAAACGTTGGACCGTAAGTGCCGGATGGCAAACCACCAACTACGGTCTGGGCAACAACAGCCAATTCATCAGCGACCTGAGCTTCGTGACCAACTCCAACTCTCTCGGTCTGGGTGCCCGATTCCAACTTCGCAAGAAGGTGGCCCTCAACGTAGCCTATTTCAAAACCTTCTACAAGCACTACGAGCGCAAGCATAACGACTTCTACCAGCTCAAGGGCACATTCTCATCCATGCTTCAGCCGATGGCCGAAAAGCTCACCGCCTCTGCCGCCCAACTCGGTGCAGCCCTTCAAGACCAGAAGCTGAGCGAAGACCAGCGTGCACTCTACACACGACAGCTCGCCACACTCCAAAACGAACTCGGTGCCGCCCAGCAAATCGCCACAGGCCTGCAGGGATACAGCACTGCCGGAACCGACAATTTCCACCGCACCAATGATGTGTTCGGACTCGGTCTTGAAATTGATTTCTAAATCATCACTCTGACCAACTCGCGCCATGCGCCTCTTAAAAAGCCTGTGCACAGACTTCCAAGAGGCGCATGGCGTGTGTTGTTAAGGAAGGGAATACCAATCATCCCGGTAACTGAGAACTAAACGAAAATACGGGGGGTGGGGACGTAGGGATTTCAAAGCTGAATAAGAAACAGCCGCAAGAACTGCTCAAGCACATATACGGAAGCGACAGCCATAAAAAAGAAAAAAGGGCTTCCGCCCTTTTCATTACAAAGTGGCGCGTGGTCCATTTACCACGTCCACCGACTCAACGCGATGAGCCTTTCCATCTAACAAATTACCTTTCTACAAATCTTCCAAATCAATGAATGAAACGTAAGCATACATCGTGCCATGCGTCCCATTCCTTTTGACTACAAAGTTACAGCTTGCAGTCAAATTCCCCAACCTACCGTTCCACAAAAAGTGCACACTTAGCAAACTTTGCGACCGACCGCAAGCATTTGACAACTGGCAAACACAAAACGACATATTTTTTTAGGAGAAAAAGCGATAAGGGGCACATTGATATTCCTTTTTCCTAACCTCTCCACACATCCTTTTCGAGAAAGCACCAAATGGTGCGATGGAACATCTAAAGCCAAGAATTGCCACACACACATGGCACGATTCGCCATTTAGAACGCACGCCAAAGCTTGCATCTTCTGCCAAAGGAAAAAAAATACTTTCAAGGAGCAAAAAAGTCGCCTTGCCCTACCACGCCTAAAAGGAAATCGCTATCTTTGCAATCATAATTAGCCAAAAGGATTGCGAGCACTTACCTTTTGAAAGCGATCCAACCAATTGGCTAACACACAAAACAACTAAACAGCGAACTCACGATGCACAAGAAAATAGAATTCACCAAGATGCACGGCGCGGGCAACGACTACATCTACGTCAACACGATGAACAACCCCATCACGCGCCCCGAAGAGATGTCGCGCCTCTGGAGCGACCGCCACAAGGGCATCGGCGGCGATGGTCTGGTGCTGATCGGCCCGGGCAATGGTGAAGCAGATTTCTCTATGCGCATTTTCAACAACGACGGTTCCGAAGCACGCATGTGCGGCAATGCCTCGCGATGCATCGGGAAGTACCTCTACGAATACGGACTCACCACACTTCGTGAAATCCGCTTGTCCACCCTTTCCGGCGTGAAAGTACTGAAACTGCACGTGGATGCTGACAACAAGGTGAACAGTGTAACGGTCGACATGGACGCCCCGCGTCTGTCCGTTCCCTCCCAACTTGCCACCCCCGACGGCAGCTTGACCGAAGGCGCCGTCACCGCCACCGACGGGCGAACCTACACGGGCACATTCGTGTCGATGGGCAATCCCCATTTCGTAGTGTTTGTGGAGGATGCCGAACGGTTCGACGTGGCCACCATCGGCCCCACCCTCGAATTCGCCCCCATCTTCCCCGAACGATGCAACATCGAGTTTGCCACCGCCTCCCCCGACGGGCACATCCGTATGCGGGTGTGGGAGCGTGGCTCCGGCATCACCATGGCCTGCGGCACAGGCGCTTGCGCCACAGCCGTGGCGGCTGCACTCACCCACCGTTCCGGTCGTGAAAGCGACATCGAGATGGACGGCGGAACCCTCCACATCGAATGGAGCGAAGCCGACAACCGAGTACGCATGACGGGCCCCGCCACCCGAGTGTTCGACGGCACTATTGAAGCCGACAACCCCTAAGCCCCCAAAAGAAAGTGCAGATTGGCCACCTACGAATGCCGACCTGCACTTTTTGTTTGCCTTTGTGAAAGCGTGAATGTCACAACAAAGCATCTTCGGCACAGACGAGGCAAGCCATACAAAAATAATAAGTTAACTTTGCGCCCAAGCACACCGCTCAGGACAGTTCACTTACAGCCCAGACTTCAACGGTGCCCAGGTAAACGGCAAAAGAACAACACCAAAGAAACAAAAAAAACGATTAATCCCAACATGGCAACAATCAACGAAAATTTTCTGAAACTGCAAAAGAACTACCTCTTTGCCGACATAGCCCAAAAGGTGGCAGCCTTCAAGGAAGCACATCCCGAAGCACAAATCATCCGTCTGGGCATAGGCGACGTGACCCGTCCGCTGGCCCCCGCCGTGATTGAAGCCCTCCATAAAGCTGTCGACGAAATGGGGCAGGCCGACACCTTCAGAGGCTACGGCCCTGAGCACGGCTACGAATTTCTGCGTCAGGCCATCGTCGAAAACGATTTTGCCCCTCGCGGCGTGACGCTTGATGCCGATGAAATATTTGTGAACGACGGAGCCAAGAGCGACACCGGAAACTTTGGCGACATCCTCGGCCGCGACAACAGCATCTGCGTGACCGACCCCATCTATCCCGTCTACATCGATTCCAATGTGATGGGCGGACGTGCCGGCGAATTCGAGCGCGGTTCATGGAGCAAGGTGACCTACTGCCCCTGCACCGCAGCCAACGACTTCGTGCCATCGCTGCCCGACCACGCCACCGACATGATCTACCTCTGCTACCCCAACAATCCCACCGGCACCACGCTGAGCCGTTCCGAACTGGAAAAATGGGTGGCCTATGCCCTTGAGCACAAAAGCATCCTGCTCTACGATGCCGCCTATGAAGCCTACATCACCCGAGCCGACATCCCCCACTCCATCTACGAAATCGAAGGAGCCAAGCGATGCGCCGTAGAGTTCAATTCCTACTCCAAGACTGCCGGGTTCACGGGTTTGCGCTGCGGCTACACCGTGGTGCCCAAGGCACTCACCGTGCTTGCCAAGAACGGCGAGGAAGTGCAGCTCAACCAACTTTGGAACCGCCGACAGTGCACGAAGTTCAACGGCACCGCCTACATCGTACAGCGCGCGGCCGCAGCCATCTACACCCCCGAAGGCAAACGTCAGGTGCGCGAAACGATTGACTACTACATGACCAATGCCCGCATCATGCGCGAAGCACTCACTGAAGTGGGACTGAAGGTGTATGGCGGAGTAGATGCTCCCTACATCTGGCTGAAGACACCCGATGGCATTGGTTCATGGGAGTTCTTTGAACAACTGCTCACGCAGATCCATGTGGTCAGCACTCCGGGGGTCGGTTTCGGCCCAGCGGGCGAAGGCTACATCCGCCTCACCGCTTTCGGCCGACGCGAAGACTGCGAGGAAGCCATGCGCCGCCTCAAGGAATGGATGAAGCACTGACCCTCTCCCCACTCCAGAGCGTGAAGCAAACTACAACCATTAGAATCACACAACGAAACACCAATACAACCAACCAACATAAACACTTATGAGCAACCTTCGTTTTAAAGTCGTGGAAGAGGCGTTCAAGAAACGCCCCGTCGAAGTGAAGGCGCCAGCCGAGCGTCCGTCCGAGTACTTTGGCAAGTACGTGTTTAACCAGGAGAAAATGTTCAAGTATCTTCCCCTGCGTGTCTACAAGCAGCTCCGCGAAGTAATCGAGAAAGGCACCCCACTGCCTCTGAACGTGGCCAACGATGTGGCACAAGGCATGAAGCAATGGGCCATGGACATGGGGGTCACCCACTGCACCCACTGGTTCCAGCCGCTCACCGAGGGCACTGCCGAAAAGCACGATGCCTTTGTGGAGCATGACTTCAAGGGCGGCATGGTGGAAGACTTCTCCGGCAAGGAACTCGTGCAGCAGGAGCCCGATGCTTCCTCGTTCCCAAACGGCGGCATCCGTTCCACATTCGAAGCCCGCGGCTACTCCGCTTGGGATCCCGCATCGCCCGTGTTCATCATCGGCGACACGCTGATGATCCCCACCATCTTCGTAAGCTACACAGGCGAGGCCCTCGACTACAAGGCACCGCTCAAGAAAGCCCTGGCAGCTGTCGACAAGGCCGCCACAGCCGTATGCCAGTACTTCGACCCCAGCGTGACCCGCGTCACTGCCAACCTCGGTTGGGAACAGGAGTATTTCCTCGTCGACGAAGGACTCTACGCTGCCCGCCCCGACCTGCTGCTCACTGGTCGCACCCTCATGGGGCACGATTCGGCCAAGAACCAGCAGATGGACGACCACTACTTCGGAGCCATTCCCGAACGTGTGCAGGAGTTCATGCGTGACCTCGAAATCCAAGCGCTCGAACTCGGCATCCCCTGCAAAACGCGTCACAACGAAGTAGCCCCCAACCAGTTCGAACTTGCACCGATTTTCGAAGAGTGCAATCTGGCCGTCGACCACAACATGCTCCTCATGAGCCTCATGCGCAAGATTGCCCGCAAGCATGGTTTCCGCTGCCTGCTTCACGAGAAGCCCTTTGCCGGCATCAACGGTTCGGGCAAGCACGAGAACTGGAGCCTCACCACCAACACCGGTGCCTTGCTCCACGGCCCTGGCAAGACTCCCGAGGACAACCTCCGCTTCGTGGTGTTCATTGTGGAAACGCTCATGGGTGTGTATCGCCACAACGGACTTCTGAAAGCCTCCATCATGAGTGCAACGAATGCCCACCGTCTGGGGGCCAACGAAGCACCTCCTGCCATCATCTCCAGCTTCCTCGGCAAGCAAGTGAGCGAACTGCTCGACAAGGTGGAGCACTCCACCTCCGATGAGCTCTTCACGATGGAGGGCAAGCACGGAGTGATGCTTGACATCCCGCAGATTCCGGAACTGATGGTCGACAACACCGACCGCAACCGCACCTCACCCTTTGCCTTCACCGGCAACCGCTTCGAGTTCCGCGCCGTGGGTTCGATTGCCAACTGCGCCAGCGCCATGATAGCCCTCAACACAGCCGTGGCCGAGGCTCTCACCGAGTTCAAAACGCGCGTTGACGCCAAGATTGCAGCTGGCGAGAAGAAGGTGGCAGCCATTCTCGATGTGGTGCGCGAGGACATCAAGACCTGCCGCCCCATCCACTTCGACGGCAACGGCTACAGCGATGAATGGAAGGCCGAAGCAGCCCGCCGCGGATTGGACTGTGAAACGTCCTGTCCCGTCATCTTCGACCGCTATCTGGACGAATCGAGCGTGAAGATGTTCGAATCAATGAACGTGATGAACCGTCACGAACTGGAGGCACGCAACGAAATCAAGTGGGAAACCTATCAAAAGAAGATTCAGATTGAAGCACGCGTATTGGGCGACATCTGCATGAACCACATCATCCCCGTGGCCACCAAGTACCAGAGCGAACTTGTGGACAACGTGCACAAGATTCAACTGGCATTCTCCGACCCTGCCAAGGTGAAGGAACTCACGGCCTACAACATCGACCTCATCGAGAAGATCAACAAGCATGTCAGCTTTGTGGCCGAAAATGTGGAAGCCATGGTTGAGAAACGCAAGGTGGTGAACAAGATTGCCGATGTGCGCGAACTGGCCGTGGCCTACCACGACGAGATTGCTCCCTACCTCGATGCCATCCGCTACCACATCGACAAGCTCGAGCTGATCGTTGAGGATGAGATGTGGACACTGCCGAAGTACCGCGAGCTGCTCTTCATCCGCTAATCGGTGAAAGCGGGGCAAGACTGCCTCAAAGCAAAACAAGCCCGGAAAGCCATTCGCATGAATGCTTTCCGGGCTTTTTCGATATGAACGGTTCATCGGTCGGACAGCCATCCTGCAGTTTGCATTCTCCTTTTTCTGGCTACGCAGGCTTTACCAGGGTTTTGACACAGAGCGTTTCACGCGCGTACGCGCGCGCACTATCAGTGCAATCACATTTTTTGCTGTCACCTGTCATAGCCGTCACCCCCTGCACACTCCCGATTGGCTTTTTCACACCACCGACACCACGTTGAAAATAGTCCCGGATTATTCTTGAAAAGCCTGAAATTTGCAAAGCGCAATGTAGCAAATCTAGCCTTTCAAACAGGGATTTTACAGTACCGCGGTGGAGTAATTACAGTACCATGGTGGAGTAATTACAGTACCGCGGTAGAATTTTTACACTACCGCGGTGGAATTTGAAAAAGTCTGGGACTTTTTCACCGCGGTGCTTCGACACAAAACTTCCCCCGCCTAAAGCGAACAGTGACAGAGTGACAGCAACTTTGCAAACGACTGAGAATGTGCGCATTATCCTATTTTCTTATTTCCAAACTCGCCCAAAGTGACAGAGTGACAGCAAAAAATGTGATTACACTGTATAGGTGTGAGTCAACATTCAAAGAACAGTTCCAACGAACTTGATATCTTTGCTATGATTTAAAGAAATGAGCTGTGCACAGCCTTAAATGAGAGCATACATACAAGCAATGCCCAACTAAGAACTGTATTCGCTTGTTAACTCACACGAATTCTCGTAGAACCTTTAATCAAAGATCCGATGTACACGAACTTGCAGACACGCTATGTCTCTATTTTGACGAGCTAACCATGTTTGCACCAGAAAATATGACCAAAGGGAATGAATACATGATTGCCAATACAAGCTGGGATATTGCCTTTAAACATATCGCCTGTGTTATCAACAGCAATAAAGGTGGGTTTGAAATAAAGACATTTGACTTCCCTTAAACAAAAAGGCGACGTCGGACCTTCGTTCATCAGAACCGAAGGCTCCCCGACCTCGCTGCAATTTGGATATTGCAAAGATAGCAACAAAATTTCAAAACGTATCAAGTTATGGACAAAAAACTCTGTAACGTTTCGTGTGGGTAACCAATGAGCACCCAAAGCATTGCATTGATAGTCATTGCGTCATATTTTGCCGAAGGGGTTCGCGTTTTTTTGTGGCCCTTTGTGTTAATACCCAAGTGAAGTACAATGCCCTATCTGACTGGCCACACGATTCGTTGTAGAAACCATTTATTCCCACTATATACGTTTCGTTCTGTGCCCCATACAAAAAGACGAAAGGCAATGCGATGTGCATTTGCATCGTATTGCCTTTCGTCTTCAGGTAATGGATATTCCCTTTCGTCACTGGTCGTCGTTCTTCACATATCCCTGATACTTCTCGGGGAGCGAGGCCATGATTACACGATAGGATTCCTCCATCGTTTGCTTGATGTCCTCTGGACTGTGTGACGACGGATAGATGGGTTTGTGAATCACCAGTCGCATCGGATGCCAATGCACAAAGTTCACACCAGCCATGCGTGTCAGCACGTCAAACGACCCGTCGATCGTGATGGGCACTACCGGCAACTGCAGGTCATCGGCCAGCTGAAAGGCGCCTTTGCGGAAAAGTCCCATGTGCCCGGTGAATGTGCGGCTGCCTTCGGGAAACACCACCAGCGATGTGCCTCCCTGAAGTGTGGCACGAGCTTTCTCAATGGTATCCTTGATGGCCTTTGGTCCCGATTTGTCCACAAAAATGTGGCGTGCCTTCTCGCAGGCAATTCCCACCAGAGGCACTCGCCGCAAGGCTTTCTTCATCATCCATTTGAAGTTACGGCCCAGATAGCCATAAATGAGGAAAATGTCCATCGGCCCCTGATGGTTGGCCACAAACACGTAGCTCTGCTTGTGGTCAATGTTCTCGCGTCCCTCCACATGGATAGGCAACAACAGAATGCGGCACACCACTTTCGACCATATACGGCCCGGATAGTAGCCCCAGAAATGGGCGTTAAACAAGCCACCGACCATCGTGACTAATGCCGTGAGCACCGTGCTGACCAGAATGACGGGCAATGCGATGCAAAGTTGATAAATCTTGTAGAGAATGTTCACTTTCGTAGAAACTTGAAAATCGGTTTATCTGTAGTAGCACACCTGCTGGCCACGGAACTTTTCATCCGTCACATGGCCACGGTTGTAGATGGGGAAACCATTGCAGAAGGTGCGTTCCACCTTCCAGTGGAACGTGTGCCCTTCCATCGGGCTCCAATTGCATTTGCTCTGAATGCGGTTGGGAGTCAACGTCCAAGGGGCGTTTGGCCTCACCATCACGAGGTCGGCCATGTATCCTTCGCGCAAGTATCCACGGTTTTCGATCTGGAAGAGGTCGGCCGGATTGTGACACATCAGCGCAACGAGCGTTTCCAATGTCAGCACGCCTTCGTCCACCAGTTCGAGCATCGACACCAGTGAAAATTGCACCATCGGCATGCCCGAAGCAGCTTTAGCGCAACCGCCCACCTTGTCGGCCAATCTGTGAGGCGCATGGTCAGTGCCTACGGTGCGGATCAGTCCCGAGGAGAGGGCTTGACGGAGTGCATCGCGATCAGCTTCCGACTTGATGGCCGGGTTCACCTTGATGCGGCTCCCCAGCCGTGCATAATCGGCTTCCGAAAAGATCAGATGGCCCACACAAGCCTCGGCCGTGATGTGCGGGTTGCGGTCGGCAAAGAGTTCCAGTTCGCGCCGTGTGGAAATGTGTGCCACATGAAGTCGGGCACCCGTTTCACGAGCCAGCCTGACGGCCAAGGCCGTTGATGCATAACAAGCCTCCTCACTGCGGATTTCGGGATGGTGTTTCACCTCCGGATCATCGCCCCACTGCTTCTTGGCCTCTTCCATATTGGCCTCGATCAAGTGCGAATCCTCACAGTGCGCCATGATGGGCAAACGTGCGTTTTCGAAAATTGCCTTGAGCGCCACCTCATTGTCCACCAGCATTCCACCGGTAGAGGATCCCATGAACAATTTGATGCCGGCCACCTTGCGTGGGTTCAACTTGCCCAACTCATAGGCATTTCCAGCTGTGGCACCGAAGAAGAAGCCATAGTTCACCACGCTCTTCGCTGCCGCAATCTGCATTTTCTCCTCCAGTGCTTCCCAAGTGGTGGTCTGCGGCACGCAGTTGGGCATGTCGAGCACGGTGGTCACGCCTCCAGCCGCAGCTGCACGGCTTTCGGAACAGAAATCGCCCTTCTCCGTCAAGCCAGGATCGCGGAAATGCACATGGTCGTCAATCAGGCCGGGAAGCAAATAGCACCCCGTGCCATCGATGGTTTCGTCCACGGGAATGGAACTTTCCTTGTCTGTTCCTTCGATGATTTCCTCAATGCGATTATCGTCAATCACCAGTGTACCGAGGAAACGTCGTCCCTCGTTCACCATTGTCACATTCTTGATTTGTATTCGCAAATGCATAGTCTACTAATAGTTGTCAGTGGGTGTGTAGTTCAGTTTCATGTCCTAGATTCTCCCGGAATCACAGTCCATTCTCGTCAGCTCACTTGCGTGGCTTGATCCGTCCCATCATGGCATCCCAGCGCAAGCGCATCACGCCAAAGAGGGCCTCGCCAAAAATGCCGCCACTCATTTTGCTCGTGCCGAGCTGGCGGTTGACGAAGATGACGGGCACTTCCTTGATCTTGAATCCGAGCTTGTAAGCCGTAAACTTCATCTCGATCTGGAAGGCATATCCCTTGAAGCGGATGGCATCCAAGTCAATTGTTTCGAGCACACGGCGCTTGTAGCACTTGAATCCGGCAGTTGTGTCGTGAATGGGCACTCCCGTCACAAAGCGCACATACTTTGAGGCATAATAGCTCATGAGCACACGTCCCATGGGCCAATTCACCACGTTCACTCCGCTCACATAGCGCGAACCGATGGCCACATCGTAGCCATCCTTGGCACAAGCTTCGTAAAGCCGCGGCAAATCTTTCGGATCGTGGCTGAAGTCGGCATCCATTTCAAACACGAAGTCATAGCCATGCTCGATGGCCCATTTGAACCCTGCAATGTATGCCGTTCCCAAACCGAGTTTTCCGCTCCGCTCCACCAGATGAAGCTCGTGGGGAAAATCCGTTGCCATCAGTCTCTTCACGATGTCGGCAGTTCCATCGGGCGAGCCATCGTCAATCACCAAAATGTGGAAGCCATGTTCCAAAGCCAACACCGCGCGTACGATGCTTTCTATATTCTCTTTCTCGTTGTAGGTAGGTATGATTACAACGCTATCACTCTTTTCCATATCTTTCAATAATATCGTAGAATTCTCAGGGGCGTGAAGTCAACACCTGCCCCTTTGGTTGTGCAAAGATAGTGCAAACCAAGCGCAAAGCAAAGGGAAAGGATGAAAGACTTTCATTTTCATGGGCAAGGTGCAGCCTGCCAGGCGGGGGGGCACCCGATTCCGGGAACAGCTGCGCAAGGGAATCAGCATGACATATGGACATAAATTATGTTTACAACCCAATTCATATGACAGATTATTCGTACTTTTGCCCGAAACTTCACAAAACAACCATTCACACGCATGACACAAAAGAACATGTTGGCCATTGCCGCACTGGCATTCGGAGTGAGCACTCCTGCTATGGCCCAAAAATATGAAGTGACAGGAACCGCCCCTTCAACCGCGAAGTACGTATACATGCGCAACTTGCAGGGACAGGGCACAGACAGCACTTTGGTGGAGAACGGCACCTTCCGTTTCAGCGGAGAGGCTGACGGCAAGCTGTTTGCCTTTATCTTCACCGACAAACGGGGTGAAGCTGCTCTGGCTTTGCTTGACGGGCCGGTGAAGGTGGACCTTGAGAAAATGACAGCCGGCGGATCGCCCGAAAACGATGGGCTCACAGCCGGTTGCCAAAGGCTAAAGCCCCTGCAGGAACGCATGCAGGCCATCAACCAGGAATACATGAGCTACAAGCAAAAGGGCGAGGTGCCCGACAGCGTGATGAGCCGCCTGGAGCATGCCTACGAACTGGTGCAGAACGAAATGGTGGCAGCCACGAAGCAGATTTGCCAAGAGAATAAGCAGCACAAGTTTCCCGCCTATTTTCTCCGCACGGCCGCATCAGCCATGGAGAAACAGGATGTGATCGAGCTGGCCGAAACGGGCGACCCTGCCTATATGAAAGTGAGTCTGATGGACCGTCTGCGTTCGTCTATCAACGGATGGAAACGGCAACTGCCCGGCACGCCATTCACCGATTTGGAAATGAACGCCCCCGACGGCAAGCCACACAAATTGTCGGAATACATCGGAAAGGGGCACTATGTGCTCGTGGACTTTTGGGCATCGTGGTGCGGCCCTTGCCGTCGCGAAATGCCCCACGTGAAGGCTCTCTACGAAAAGTATCATGCCAAGGGATTCGACATCGTGGGGCTCTCGTTCGACAATGACGAAAAGGCATGGAAGGGAGCCATTGAAAAGATGCAGCTGCCTTGGCACCACCTCAGCGACTTGAAAGGTTGGGAAAGTGCTGCGGCCTCTACCTACGGCATCAATGCCATTCCTGCCACCTTGCTTTTCGGCCCCGACGGCAAAGTGGTGGCCGGCGGATTGAGCTCGGAAGAACTTGACCAGAAATTGGGCGAAATGCTGAAATGATCCTGCCACATTTCAGACAATCGTGCTGACAGCCAATGAATTGGTCCGGCCCGTGTGCCATGCAAGGCACACGGGCCGTTTCCTTTTCGCTGAAAACGTGACAAACTTTTTACTCGGGCGATGCAAGATTGTGCATAGGCGGAAGTTATCTTATTGAACGTCCACTGGAACATGGGTTCCCGCTCTATGGACTGAACACAATTTTTCCACCTACGCACATGATTAGAATTCTCAGCACCTCCATCTTCGTCTTGGCCAGTTCATTGGCATTGTGCAGCTGCACAAACGACTACTCCTGTGCAGGAGGTACGAACGGAAGTGCTGACAATGGAGTGTCACAAACGACAGTGACCAGCATGGCCACTGTGGCCATAGCAAACGGTGGATATGTGCTCATCCCTGATGCCATAGACGGCGTCACTGCTTATGCACTGGCCAACCCCGTGCTATTGACCGAAAAAAAGCTCAACACACCCGGCCAGCGATTGCTCGCGGAATATCGCGGTGCGGGGGACGGGGCCGTTCTCGTGATGAGGCTGCGCGAAGTGCTGACCAAAGACTTGACGAACGGCCAGTTCCCTACAAACGATGCAGGCCAAGGGAGCGATGATGTTTACATCCAAAGAGCGTGGTTGGGCGGAGGATACCTCAATGTGATCTATCGCATCTACTATTCCTCGACCGATGCCAAGCATACGCTCGATGCCCGGCTACTTGAAAAGCCCGACAGTGCAGGACGCCCCGTGGTGGAAATCTGCCATCATGCCAACGGCGATGGACACGACCGCATATCAGCCGCTGCCTATGCCTCCTTCCGATTGAATGGCCCCACGGCCAAGGCCTCCAGCGTCAGAGTGAACTACGTGTGGAACGACGGTTCCGCGCAAAAATCGGTTGTGGCCACGCAGCAAGGCCGGCTACAGAAAGGCGATATTTTCTTCTGATGCCCCCGCGGGCACGACTTTTTGAATTACTAACAAACCATCCATACGACAGGACCCAAGCAGCCCAACGCAACAACATACTTCCCGTGACTGAAGAGCAACTGACAAAGCGCCTCAAGGAAGGCGACAATGAAGCACGCAAAGAGTTGTACGAACGCTTTGCCGGGGGATTGTTGTCGCTTGTGGAACGCTACGTGGGCAACCGCGAAGAAGCTCGGGATGTGCTGCACGATGGATTCATTCATGTGTTCACCGTGAGCATACACCGGTTCACCTGGCGTGGGGACGGTTCACTGACGGCTTGGCTGCGCAGGGTATTCACCAATTATGTGCTGTCGTATCTTGAACGTGAACGTCACTTGGCTGTGGACGGAGTGGAGCAACTTCCCGACACCCCCGATGACGACGACCCGCCTCCAGCCATTGACATGGACACAATCCACCGCCTCATCGGTGAACTCCCCATTGGATACCGCACTGTGCTGAACCTCTTCCTCATTGAAGGTTGGAGCCATGCCGAAATTGCACAGAAACTGCACATCGGCGAAAGCACCTCAGCATCGCAGTATCTGAGAGCCAAGAAACTGCTGAAAGCTAAAATTCAAACATACATCGAAAACCAAGAATCATGAACCACCTCAACCTTTGGGAAGAAAGCATCCGCCAAGGCCTTGAACACCACAAGGTCACTCCTCCTGCCATGGGGTGGGAGAAACTTGAACAGGCACTCAACTCATCTGCCGTTTCCGCACCAGATGCAAACGGCAGCAACTCCAAGAACACGAATGGGGTAAATTCACTTGAGAAAAAGCATCAAGCCCGACACCTGCCACTGCTCCATTGGCGCTGGAGTGCTGTCGGAATAGCTTCGGCCGCTGTGGCTGCCAGTGTAGCCATCGTGATGGTGATGAACGATGCAAACAACTCGGCGATTTCACAACCGGTGGCAAGTCACCAGCAAAAGGAACCGTATGCAGAACAAAACAGGAATCTGCAAACAAGGCCTGACGCTTCAAGCCAAAACACGGGGCGTGGAACGGGAATATTGGCATCGGTGGCTGATGAGGTTGAACATCTGCAGCACAAGGTTGTGAGGCAAGGGCAGCCTACGATTGATTCCGGTTCCCCTATAGCTCTACTTGCGGCCATCGCGCCGGACAGCGAAGCCACGCCTGCCTATGCAGGAGACGAGGCTGTTCCACTTCAGGAGAATGAAGGATCGTACAACGCATCTCAAACAACAAACGAGCACACCGGTGAGGATGCCGGCAGCCAGTTTGCCAACAATCGCAATTCCCGGCAATCGAAAAGCGTTTCACATCAGCCCCCCCACATTCATGCACACCAAAATTCGGCACATACCCACCAATTGACACATGAACGCAGGCATATGCCGCATTTTGCACTGCACATGAGCACTTCCAACTCACAAATGATGAGCCAAAAGGGCACCTACTATAATCCGCCGGTAGCTATTCCCCCGGGACATGCCACTGTGATGAGCATGGAGCAATTCGAATTTGCCCACATCGTTGGTTCAAACCTCGACAAGCAAGTGGAAAGCCGCGTGAAACACCACACACCTTTTACGGCCGGACTGCAAGTGAGCATTCCGATGAACAGACATTGGAGTTTGCGCACGGGACTGACTTACACACTCCTTTCCACCGACATACAAGCCGGAAGCCAAGTGGCCTACTACACCACGCAGCAACGACTGCATTACGTGGGCATACCCGTAGCGGCTGGATATGCCATCTACGCCTCACGCTATCTGGATGTGTATGGCAACATGGGGATGCTCATCGAAAACTGCGTAAAGGCCACACGCACCACCACCTTTGACAACACGGACCAACGCCGTTCGAGCCAATCAAAAGCCGATGGATTTGCCAACGGATTATGGCAAGTGTCGGCCAACGTTTCTGCCGGAGTTCAGCTAAACATCACCCGAAACGTGGGAATCTATTTCGAACCCGGTGTGAGCTACTTCATCCCCGATGGAAGTTCACTGCCCAACGTGCGGCACGAACACCCGTGGAACTTTAACATGCAAGGCGGTTTGCGTTTCACCATCGAATGAGTACCTACTCAAGACAAAGGGAATAAAGCAGCAGAAGCGTCACGCACACAAGTGGCATTTACGCAGAATGCAGGCCACAGCAAAACTGCATCGCAAACAACAAGGAAGAGGCATCCGTTCGGATTGAATATTCTCGAACGAATGCCTCTTTTGGGGCGTACGGGGCCAACTGCTGGATAAAACTTTCACCAACAAAACGCCTCTATCCCAGGTGGTTCAATTCCGGTGTTCTTTCTCTTCCTCATGCGCAATGCGGTAAATGGCATAAAGTTCCAGTAAAGCCGCAATCATAAGCGTGATCAGCCATTCGCGGCCCCTAAACGGAGATATCTGCCATAAGGACATGAACATCAGCGCAGCCGTCAACAGCAACATGAAGGCACCCATCACCTGCTGGCGCCGAAGACGGCGAATCACGATGTTGCGGCCTTCATAGCGGTCGCTCATCTGCATGGGCGAGAACAGCAAGGCACCCAATGCAAACACATAAGGTGCAGCGTCGGGTGAGATCAACGGAAGGATGGCTCCTGCCACCAAGAACAAGCCGCCGAGGCTATAGCATATTTTACGAAGCATTCTGTCGAAATAGTATTTGAATTATACGGAAAAGTCACAATGGAGAGGCTGCGCAAAATGATGTGCGGTCTCTCCATTGTGTGTTTGGTCAACAGTTCTCATTCACTCCACCACGTAAACGTCTTCATCAGCCGTTTTCATCTGGAGATTGACACGTGCCACGCGTTCCACAGCTTCAGGACTATGCCGCAGTTCGTTGAGTTCACGTGTGTCGGCATTGTAACGTGCCTCATATTCCCGGATCTGTTCACGCAATTCTTCGTTTTGCTGCTCCAGCTGGTAGCGATGATAGTAACTGTTGGGGTCAAGGAACCCCACCAGCACGGCAAAGACGACGATTGTCCACAAGTACTTCTGGCGAAAGATGGCCAGCAGCACGCGATTGATTCTTTTTCCCATATGTTGTTGTCACTTTTCGCTGGGTCAAAATCCATGCGATTCTATAGTCAACGCTGTCCACCGGTTTCAAACACATGTTTGCCATAGTTCACCCCGCTGAAACGGTAGAACGACGGTTCTTGCTGCAAACGCTGCAAGAATTGGTCGTAATGGCGTTCCGACTGGGGAGTCCATCCGGCCTCAGCCACGGCAGCCAAACGGGGCAGCATCAGATACTGCACAGTGGAAGCATCCTCCACCCATTCAGTCCAGAAATTAGCCTGTACCCCCAGATAGCGCTGCTGCAAGTCTTCGGGCACTTGCTTCATGGGCACATAGGCATAAACGGCTTCCAACGTTTCGGTGCCGGTGCCTTGCGAACGGGGTTCCGTGCTGAGTTTGCTCTGACGGCGATTGATGTAGTAAGGTATCTGCGGCGAGAGAATCGTGTTGAATCCCTTCTGCGCAGCCTGTCTGGCAGCGGGATCGGCTCCCACCCAAGCCATGATGGTGACATCCTTGCCCAGCTGCGCTACATTGCCATGCAGCACCTCGTTCCAGAAAATGAGATGACGCTGGCGTTCCTTTGGCTGCCGGGCCATATGCCGCAGGATGTTGTGGTAGAAATGGGTCTGCAGGTCGCGGTACTTGTCGAGCGAGAGTGCCGACATGAGATGGCGGCATTGTTCGTTGTTCTCCCATTTCTGTGTGGGGCATTCGTCTCCGCCCAAATGCAAATAGGCAAATGGAAAGATGTCGGTGATTTCGTCCACCACATCACAGGCAAACTGCAGTGCCTTGGGATTGGCCACATTGATGACATCGGTCGACACTCCTTGCCAAAGCCACACTTCATGCTTGTTCTGCGGATCACACGACAGAAACTCGGGATAGGCAGCTACGGCTGCCTGTGAGTGTCCGGGGATGTCGATTTCAGGCACGATTTCAATGAAGCGATCACGTGCATACTGCACGATTTCCCGTGCGTCATCCTGGGTGTAGTAGCCTCCGTAGTGCTGACCGTCGGGCTTCACATCGCCCCACCCAAGCACCTTGCTCTCACGCCATGCACCCACTTCGGTCAGACGAGGATACTTCTTGATTTCAATGCGCCAGCCTTGGTCTTCGGTAAGGTGCCAATGGAAGCGGTTCATCTTGTAAGCCGCCATCACATCCAGCAACTTCTTCACTTCCTCCTTGCCGTAGAAATGACGGCCTTCATCCAACATGAAGCCACGCCATCCGAAACGCGGTTCATCGCTAATGCTCACCACAGGAAGCGACCATTGCTTCACTGCGTCGTCAGCCTTTCCAGCCAACACGGAGCGCGATGGAAGCAGCTGCTGAAGTGTCTGCAAGGCATAAAAGAATCCAGCGGGGCGCGCGGCTTCTATCACGATGCCTTTCTTGCTGACTGTCAGCCGATAGGCTTCTGAGGCCAATGCGCTATTGTGACGAAGCTGCAGTTTTGCCTTGCCGGCCTTTCCGTCTTTGAATGAAATGCCCGTAATTGGGGCCACTTTTTGCTCAAAACGGTTGAGCACCCATTGAATGCTGTCGCCAGCGTAGGCATCAGCATAGGCTGTCAGTCTATGAGGTAGTTGGAAAGTGCCTTCGCCCTGTGTCACCTGCTGTGGCTGCGGCACCAACGGGAGCACGCTGTCTGCTTGTGCCCACAAAGGCAGGGTGCAGCACAGGCATGCCAAGAGTTTTTTGCCAATCATGTGCTTTTGAATCTGGGTTCTGTAAGTTTTTGCTTGCAAACTTACACAAAAATATCGGTTTTTCGCGGAAACCTGCAAGCAAAATGCGCTTCCGACTCCATCCACACCTTTATTTCAAGCTCTCCCACGATGGCGGAGTCACTCCCATCAGGTGGCGCACGAAGAAGTCGTAGCGCTTGTGTTCACCGAAATCCTCTCCCATCGTGTGATGGGCTCCGGGAATCATCACCAGCTCAAAATCCTTTCCTGCCTTCACCAAGGCATTGGCCACTTGCATGGTGGATGCCGGATCGACATTGTCGTCCAGTTCTCCGCCCACCAACATCAGCGGGCGGATCAAACGCCAAGCATTGTCGACATTCGACGATGCACTGTAAGCGGAGTCCACCGGATAGCCCATCCACAGTTCGTTCCACCATATTTTGTCCATACGGTTGTCATGACACCCGCAAGCGGAATAAGCTGCCTTGTAGAACTCGGGATGAAAGAGCACCGCTGCCATGGCTTCCTGTCCGCCCGCCGAACAACCGAAGATTCCGACTCTTGTCGTGTCGATGCTCGGATAGCGCTCGGCCGCAGCCTTGATCCAAGCCATGTGGTCAGGCAGTCCCGCGTCCTTCAGATTCTTGTAGCAAACCTCTTCGAATGGTTTCGAACGAAAAGAAGTGGTCATACCGTCCACCTGCACCACGATGAATCCCAGTTCCGCCAACGAAGTCATCCACCAATTATAGGGTAAAAACGATTTCGGCACATACTGTCCGCCAGGCCCTGAATAGATGTATTCCACCACCGGATACTTCTTTGCAGGATCGAAATTGGTGGGGCGATAGATCAGCCCCCACATCTGTGTCTTGCCATCACGACCCGGTGCATGAAACACTTCGGGAGCCTTCCAACCGTTCTTTAAGAGCGAACTGATATCGGCCTCTTCCAAAGCCATCACCACCGAACCGTCGTCGGTGCTGCGCAGCACGCTACGTGGAGCTTGATTCACAGTGGAATAAGTATCGACCAGATAGCGGCCATCGGGTGAAAGCCAAGCCTCGTGATTGCCTTCCTCGGGAGTGAGACTCGTGAGATGACGGCCATCAAAGCCTATGCGATAATAATGAATGAGATAGGGATCCTCGCCGGGATTCACGCCATTGGCGGAAAAGTATATTTGCCGATTTTCCTCATCGACACGTTGTACACCCCGCACATACCACTTTCCCTTCGTGATCTGACGAACCGGACGGGCGGTGCGCCGATCGTAAAGGTAAAGATGATTGTAGCCGTCGCGCTCGCTCGACCAAATCAGATGGCGGTTGTCGGAAAGGAACTGGCGGAAGATGAGCGGATAGTTCACGTACTTTTTCTCCTTTTCCTCCACCAGTGTGCGCACGGTGCCATCATTGGCTGAGAGTTCCAGCACGCGGTAGACTTTGTGGCCGCGTTCGTTATACTCAAAGGTTACACCCGAGTTGTCGGCATTCCACACGGGCGGTGTCACTGCATACTGATGATCAAACAGCTGGGTGGAAGGGATGAAACGTTTTTGCCCGTCCGCACTGAACACGCACGGCACCCGAAAGTCCAACTCATCACCCGGCTTGGCATATTCCTGTTTGTGCAAGCGGGGCTGGAGCTGATCTGAAGGCGAAGACTCCACATAGTAAACGTAACGCTTCAGTGCGGGGCGGATGCGGGTAGCGGCCACCATTCGCGAATCGGGCGACCACACCAGGTGCGAAGAATAGTAGTTGCCCGGCGTGCCGTCGTCGCTGAGCTGACACTCCTGGCGGGTGGAAATCGTGCGCACCACCACATTGTCGTTGCGAATGAAGGCCTCCTTCGTGCCGTCGGGAGAAACGACCGGACCCCAATCCTTCTCATCGTCCGTTTCCATCCAATGGCGTGATGGTTGGGCCGGCGGCACCGTGCCCGTACATTCCAGATGATTGCTCGGAATGGCGTAGAGCCAATACCGACCATTGCGCGTAAAGCGAATCGTATCAGCCGAAGCACTCACTTCGCAATGCTGAAGATTGAGCCAACGGTCGTTCACGTCGGTCAATCCCTGCCCACGCAATGCCTCTGCCAAGCTATGGGCATCCATGAGCTGGGTGCGCTGCCCGTCGTCAGATTTCACCAAAGCATAGGTTTCACCTTGCGGCGTGTTTCGCACATACCAGAAGTCTGCACCCCGGCCAATCCAATGCGGATTCATCCGGCTGTAATACATCTGGTTGGCACTAAATTTCTCGCGCAAGCCATAGGCGCGTTTGTAATCGGCTATGGTGCCTTGTCCATGGACATGCACCGATGAAGCCAGCAAAAGGGGAATGGAGATAAGTCGAAATATAGACATCATGATTATGGGGTTAGGAGTGCGGAATGAAGCGGAACACATGCTCCGCCCTGCGCAAGCTCTTGCACAAAATTACGCCCTTTCATCGGGAATTTAGGCAGGAAAGGCGTGCGTGTGAACAAAAATGCCTAATTTTGCGCCCGAAAAGTCTGAATTGACCGATTTATATAGGTTCACCAGACGGCCCGAGTGCTTGACAAACCTCGTAAAAAACAAGATTCTATGATAAAACCCTCATCCTCCCCCATCCATCGGGATCGTCCGATGGTCAGCATTCCGTTCATGCTGCTCGGAGTGCTGTTCTGCGTTTGCCTCATTGCAGCCAACCTTCTTGAAACAAAACAGATTGTCGTCGGCCCGATTGACCTGACGGCAGGCCTCATCGTGTTTCCCGTGTCCTACATCATCAATGACTGCATGGTGGAGGTGTGGGGCTATCAGCGTGCCCGTCTCATCATCTGGTTAGGCTTCTTCATGAACTTTCTCTTCGTCGTGTTCGGGCTGGCAGCCGATGCCTTGCCTGGCGCGCCATATTGGCATGGGGAAGAAGGATTCCATGCCATGTTCGGGCTTGCCCCCCGCATTGCCGGAGCTTCATTTTTAGCCTTTCTGGTGGGATCATTTCTGAACGCCTACGTCATGAGCCGCATGAAGCTCAACACCGTGGGCGAAGAGCGTTTTTCGCTCCGTGCCATCCTCTCCACCATTGTGGGCGAATCTGCCGACTCCCTCGTATTCTTTCCCCTCGCCCTCGGAGGGGTGGTGCCCTGGCCGGTGATGCCCTTTCTGATGCTCAATCAAGTGCTGCTCAAAACGGCCTATGAAGTGATTGCCCTGCCCGTCACATTGCGCGTGGTGCGACTGCTCAAGCGCATCGAAGGCACAGAGGTCTACGACACAGGCATCAGCTACAAACCATGGAAAGTGTTCGACTTGCGATAAGCCAGTGCAACGTGAGGCACAAAGAATTGGCTTTTGATTAAGCACCCCTTATTTGAAAGATTGACAAACACTCCATACAATAACTTCAACTCATGCAAAAGCTCGACAACACACGAGCCTTGGTCGTGTTCAGTGGCGGCCAGGACTCAACCACCTGCCTGTTTTGGGCAAAAAAGCACTTTAAGGAAGTGTATGCCTTGAGTTTCGTTTACGGACAGAAGCACGCCCATGAAGTGGAACTGGCCGAGGAAATCGCTCACGAAGCAGGTGTTCATTTCGACAAGATGGACGTCAGTTTCATCTCCCAGCTTGCCCACAATTCACTCACCGACCAAAGCATCGTGATGGATCAGGTGAAACCTGCCGACGGCCCTCCCAACACATTCGTGCCCGGACGCAATCTGTTCTTTCTGAGCATTGCAGCTGTCTATGCCACCGAACACGGCATCCGTCACCTCGTGACGGGTGTGTCGCAAACGGATTTTTCGGGCTATCCCGACTGCCGCGATTCCTTCATCCGTTCGCTCAACGTGACGCTCAACTTGGCCATGGAACAGCAGTATGTCATCCATACGCCACTCATGTGGATTGACAAATGCGACACTTGGGCATTGGCCGACGAGCTGGGCGTGCTCGACCTTGTGCGCCACCGCACACTTACATGCTACAACGGCATTCCCGGCGACGGCTGCGGGCACTGCCCCGCCTGCAAACTCCGCCGCGAGGGATTGCAGCAATACCTACGCATCAAGGAAGCGCGAGAGAACGCCAACAAATGATTCCGCACCAAGCAAAAGGCATCACACATTTATTCACACATCCCCATCACAAACATCATGCGAGAAGACCTCAGCCTGCAGGCCCTTGGCCGCAAAACAGAATACAAAAGCGACTATGCACCCGAAGTGCTCGAAACGTTTGACAACAAGCACCCAGGCAACGACTATTGGGTGCGTTTCAACTGTCCCGAATTCACCAGCCTCTGCCCCATCACCGGACAGCCCGACTTCGCGGAAATCCGAATTGCCTATCTCCCGGGCCAGAAAATGGTGGAAAGCAAGAGTCTCAAACTCTACCTCTTCAGCTTCCGCAACCACGGCGACTTCCATGAGGACTGCGTCAACATCATCATGAAGGACCTCATCCGGCTGATGGACCCCAAATATATTGAAGTGACAGGACTCTTCACCCCGCGCGGTGGCATCAGCATCTATCCCTATGCCAACTATGGTCGCCCCGGCACCAAATACGAGAAACTGGCAGAATACCGACTGCAGCAGCATGACCTCTAAGGCATAGCCAGCAGAACGTTTTCCCATCGGCAAATGGAAGATTGAAAAGCTCTTCCTATTTGTGAAAATCGAGGCTCGTTTAATAACACTTGACTTTCGAATTCTCAAAAATTACTTATTTCGCCGATTCTTTTCCAGTGCCCACGCACCAATCCGAGAGGAAGATTGTATATTTGTGGTTGAAAACGACGAACCAAAGCCGCAAGCCCCAGCCAGTGAAGGATGAACGGTATGCAGATACATGCATCTACACTTTGGCGAGGCCGCAGGAAAGTTCTCCCAACGAACCATCCCATAGGGTATCATCGTACTACATTTTCAACATGAACAGACTATTCTACCTCCTATCCTCTCTGCTATTGCTCACCTCCTGTGCTGAGCAGTACAACATTGCGGGCAGTTCCTCGGTGCCTTGTCTTGACGGACGCACCATGTACCTGCGCGTCACCTCCGAGGACATGGCGCAGCACGGAGTCAGCATGCAGATGTCCACTTCCTGCATCGATTCCTGCAAGGTGGTGCACGGACGGTTCAGCTTTGTGGGTGATGTGGACTCGGCCCGCATGGCGCTGCTCTATTCAGGCAGCCAATGCGTGATGCCGATGGTCATCGAAAACGGCAACCTCAGCGTACAGGTAGACAACGTGGGACAGCGCGTGAGCGGAGGGCCGCTCAACGACAAGCTCTATCGGTTTTTCCAAAAGAAAAACCGTCTTGAAAATGAGATGTGGGAGCTTCAGCAGCGCACCATACGTATGATCCGCAACGGGGAATCGCCCGAATACATTGAGCGAAAGGTAGGCGAAAAGGCACAGAAGCTCTCCAAAAAAGCAGAAGATATGGAAACACGCTTCGTGATGGAAAACTACGACAACGTGCTCGGTCCTGGCTTCTTCATGCTGCTTTGCCGCCAGTATCCCACCCCCATCATGACCGACCAGATACAACGCATTGTAGACAAAGCCCCCAGCCGTTTCCTCGCACACCCCTTCGTGCACAACTATCTGCAGCTGGCACGCTCGCGCATGGAAGCCCAATCGGGCATACAAGCCCCTACGGCGCCCCAAGGCACCGTAACCATCTCCATCAATTGCCCGTAAGAACGGGTTTCACCACCAAGAAAATAAGTTAAGAGTAAAACAATAGCAAATCCCGCCCGCCCGAATCCAATTCGGGTGGGCGGGATTCATCTTTACCCGTTTCTTGCAACGGTCATCCCATCGTCAGAATACGGTCTTCACCGCATGCACGTGTTCCCCTTGAGTGATGCGCAGCACATAAATGCCCTTCGGGAGTTCGGTCAATGGCACCGTTTCGCCGTTATGCACGTTCCGCCGTTCGGCTACCCGCTGTCCGGCTGCATTGAACACGTCCAACTGCGCTGTGCCTTTTCCGGCGCCACAATGCAAAGTGACCGTACGTTTCCGCGCATCAACCGTCACTTTGTAGGAGGCATCCATCATGGCCACATCTTCCACACCCGTGGCCGACATCACATACTTCAGACCTGAGAGGGCATCCATGCGGCCATAGCCCCAAGTGTTGTTGGGAAACGACAGCCCTTTCTCCATGAATTCATCACCCGACATGGCCGTGTGCGCGATGGCATCGCGCACCTGTTCGGGCGTAAGTGTCGGATTGGCCTGCAGCCACAGGGCCACACACCCCGCCACATTAGGCGAAGCCATCGAAGTGCCTAGCTCATAGGTGTAAACGTCGTCGCCCGAGCGAGCCACCACATTCGAGTCATCGCTCCAGCCCGAGCAATAGCGCGAGGCCGCCGAAACGATAATGCATCCGGGGGCAGACACATCAGGCTTGCAGCGTCCGTCCACTGTCGGTCCGAAACTGGAGAAACGGGAGTACTCATACTGTTTGCCCACGTAGTCCTGACTCACAAAGTAAGCCTCATCGCCGCCGACCAAGCCCAATGGCTGGAAATACATCTTCGAGTTGTACGAACCCACACTGATCACATCGGGACTCACACCTCCCAATTCGCCCACCGAACACTGGTTGTCGCCGTCAGTCCATCCGCGTTTGTTGTAGTTGGTAAACGAACCGTAGGCATTGTTCCACATATGTACCATCTTTCCGGATTCGCCCGTCACCACTACGCCCAGGGCAAAACCCGTGTTGATGGCAGTGGCACGGCTCATCAGCAGCACTTCGGTACGGCCATTGTTGGGATTCACCTGCTTCGACAGTCCCACCTGAGCCACCACCCCCGAGCCATCGGGCGCAATCCATTTCACCTCGTCGGCAGCACCTTCCGTGGTTATCTCCTCTGAGGAAGCGATCACCTTTCCGCTGATAGTGTTCACCACCACGGCCTTCACCGCAATCGGCGAGTTTCTGTCACCCCAGATGTCGATGTTTGCCTGCTTGTAAGAGCTGGCATCCTGCATGCCGTCATAAGCAAACATGGTTTTCATCTGACGGTCGGTCTCGGTGAAGGTTTTCGAAGCATGCAAATTGCTGAGTCCTTCATTGCCCGCAGCTCCTACAATGATCCTGCCGGGGCCCACGAGTCGGGCAAATGCCAAGTCGGAATCCGAGGTGCCGTCGTGAGGCCCCATATGCGAGCCAAGGCTGATGTTCACCACAGCCGGCTTGCCCACGCTCTCAGCATAGTCAAACACATACTTGATGCCGTCCACAATCTGCGCATTCGTGCTTTTGAAACTCACAAACACCAGATCGGCATCGGGCGCCACCCCATAGTAAGGAGTCGAACGGTCACTGCCCGAAGCGATGCCCGCCACATGAGTGGCATGATAATCGTTGGCCAAGTCATAGCGCGCCGCCCGCATCTCGTCAAGCGACTTGTACTCAGCCCCGTAACTGAATCCTTCGGGAGCATTTCCCATGGCATGCTGGTCCCACACGCGTTTGACGCGCGACCCCGTGCCATCAGCACTCATGAAGTCCACATGGTCGTACTGGAATCCGTTGTCGACAATGCCGACCACCACTCCGCGTCCTGTGAATGGACCGCCAGAAGTTTCCATCTTGTGGCATTCGTCCACCTGCATGCATTTGCGTGCCTGATCCATCAGCAGGCGTACATCGGTGCCGACCGACACCGACGCCACTTCATCTAGTTCGGAAATGGGTTCAATGGCCGACATCGGAATCGAGGCCGTTACAAGCGTTTCGCTCACCTTCGTGTTCACCTTGGCACCCAACTGTTCCATCAGTCCGATGGCTTCGGGCGAACGGAGCGTAACGAAAGCGCTCACCACACGTTCGGTCCCAATGGCCTGCCGGGCCTTCCGTTGATCGGCGCGCACATCCTGCAGCATCAGGCTGGTGCTTGGCGAGAGTTTCTGCGCCCAAGCACCGCTGCCCGAAAGCAACAGGGCCATCGTCAATATTGCGTTTCTTTTCATTAAAATCATTTCGTGTAATCAATAATTCTCCATGACGCCATGGTAGCGCAGAACAAGTCTTGTGTTGTCGCCGGCCACCGAATCGCCCCACGGGCTCTTGTAGCGGTTGGAAATCTCGAGCGAAATGCTGTAGGTGCCGTCATCATCGCGGCTGATGCTCAGCACGCCATTGTTGGGCGTATTGCCGTAGCCATGCCCGGCAGCCACCGACTGCAGCCCGATGCTCTTGAACTTCAGGTCGAAAATAGCCTCATCATCCAGCTCCGCAATGTTCACTTCGCCGGCATTCACCAAGTCTGCGCTCACCTTAAGCGTCACGCGGTCGGACGAGAACTTCGATTCACCTTCAGGCACAAAGTAGAAAGTGTAGTTGCCTTTGTATTCCTCCACATACGAGGTGCCAAGCGTTTTGTTCATGGCCACATCGCCATCGGAATTGTAGTATTTGTAGCCATTCTCCGCCACAGCCTCAGGAATCATTGCATCCAGCGACTCCACTTCGGCCACAGGGCCGAAATACTCCAGCTCCACCAATCGGTTGTCGTCCATCGTGGCTTCCACCTTCACATAGATATGTCCCTCGGCATTCTGTGCCGTCACGATGGTGCCGGCCTTCACCTTGTCGTATACGATGCGGGAATCATAGTCCACATAGCGGAAGGTATAGCTCTCCGGCTCTGCAGCCATGTCTATTGTTCCGGCATAAAGCTTTGAGGCCGAAATGCCCAATGTCACTGCAACGTGTCCCGCCTTAAGCTGTTCAGCGGAAGTAGCCTCCACATCGCCAAAGGCAAAGTGGGTTGGAGCTCCGATGGTTGACGGGTTCACCACCAGTGCCGAAGCGATGGCAAACGTGTCTGCCACATTCACATTCGTCACACGCATCTCGTCGGAAGCAGCAAAAGTTTGCACGAATGCACCGTTCCACTTGCAGCGGACGTCAGTCAAGTCTGCCGTTTCTGCCTCCAGCGTAAGTGCCACGTTCTTTCCGCTCTTGTCAAAGCGCACTTGCAGCGTGCCCGTCAGCACCAGCGTGTCGCCTCCGGCCACCACCTTCACACCATGTGCTTTCTCCGAAGCCAAATCGACCTTCTGTCCGGCCATTTCCTTCGGTACAATGACATGGAGAGCAGATGCCGCATCCTGGCCGCTGAGCGAGAAGGCATAAGCCCCATCGGCATCCGTCATCGTCACACGCGATATGTCAGTCACTTCCTGCCCATAGGCCCACTGGTTCTGCAGCGCGACCAGCTGCACCTGGCTGAAGTTCACTTCCGCCACCTGGTCCACCTTGAACACACTGGTGCTTCCATCAGTATGCACCACTGTCATCAATTGTTTCGTGGTTTGTCCACACACGGGTGCAAAGGCCATGAGGCTACATGCAAGTGTACATATAATTTTCTTCATCTTTTCACGATTTTGAGGGTTTTACCATTGTCTTTCACCACATACACGCCGGCCGGAAGTCCGTTCAGCGCATGCTGAGCCTGCACAGCCTCCACCTTTCGCATCAGCTGTCCGCCGAGGCCATACACTTCCACCATGTGGCTTTGCCATCCTTCCGCGGCAGAGCTTATGCCGCTGAGGATGTCCTGCGGATTGTAGCAGTACTCCATCTCCTTGTCGTATTCTCCCGTAATCCGGAACCCCTTTCCGTCGAAAAGGTTGATCACAAATTTGTAGTGTGCTTCATCGGTTTTCGTCACACCCACGGTGCCTGCATACACGGTGGCCCACTGGTCGACCACCCACCACAGGCGGGTGGAAGGATCGGGATTCTCGCGGAAATGCTCATACTTTGTGCCTGTGCGTCCGCCCCTGTCGTCGAAATAGCCTCGCGTCAGTTGGAAGGGGGCATAGAGTGAGGTGTAGAGATGGCTCTCGTCCATCAGGGTGTAAGTGCCTTCCGGCAGATAGGCACTGCCCTTGGGAGTCTGAAATTCCATGCGGAGAAGATCCTGGTCGCCTCGTCCGTCGGGGTCATCCTTGCCACTGGGCGAACCGAGGTCGACGGTGAACACCTGCACCCCGTTTTGTTCGCCAAGCGAATAGATGCGTGCCTTGTCCACCCGATCGAAGTTGAGCTCCACGTCCTCGGTCAGATTGGAGTCCACGTCCTTCTCGCTCGAGTCCGACAAGTCGCTGATGGCGAAGGAAATGCCGCGCGCCGTTCCCGTCACCTTGTGTCCACGGTCGGTGATGCAGTCAATCACAAAGTCGAACGTGCCTTCCTTTTCTCCGGCACTGATTGTGATGGTGCCATCGGTTATGTAGCAATAGTCGTAGTCGGAATCGAGTCCGGCCATGGCCTTGCGACGCTTCACATAGGTGCCCATCACCACCGTCATGCCCGCATAGTCCACCTCCATGCCCGGGAAGAAGGTGTTCACCTTGAAGTTGCGTGCCACGGTGTAAGTGCCCGGAATCACCGTGGCCGTTTTGGGATCACCGAAGAGGCGGTTGAAAAGGTTGATCACCAGATCATGCCCCTTAGCTTGCATTCCACCCGTTTCGGCATCAAAATCGCAGTCGTAAAGGTTGAGCACCAGGTTGCCCGTTTGCGATTCCATCAGATTGCCATAGTAGTAGCCCAATCCTCCCGTAAAGGTGGTATGGATGTCGGTCGAGATTTGCGGATAGACATTTGTACTTCCCGATGACATGTTCGAGAAGGAAAGTTCACCTTCAAACGTGTAGTTCACCCCATTCGCGTCGGCAAAAGCCACCGTATAGGTCCCCGTTGCCTCATCGCGCTTTACTGCAACGTTGCCGGCCATCGAAATGCCCCCATCCCCATTGCCGTTGGCATCATATCGCTCCACATATGAGTAATCGGAATCGTAGAAGTACGTTCCGGTTCCAGCCGAGAAGTCAGCCGATGGCAGCGTGATGCCCGTACCCTCGGGCGCATAAAGGTCAAGCGCCACGACCTGGGCGTTGCTTGCCTTCACCATTCCATCGGTGGCACTGTAGGACACATCGCCTTTGTCCGAGAGCAGAAGGTAATAATTCTCATAGCCTGCAACGCCGGAACCTGATGCTTCATAATAGCCGGCAAACACGGTGTTGTTTACCCTTGTGGCTGTTTCGGCAGCGTTTACCTTGAGGAACGACTGCCCTACTGCACGTTTCTTCACCAGCTGCATGGTGGCATGCTTCTTCACCACAGGCACTTGGGCATGGACGGGCTGTGAGGCAGCCCCCGCCAACAAAGCCCACATGAGTAGTAGAGATTTCTTCATAAGCTTGTATCTGTTATTGTTTGATGATTCTATCTGATGGGTGATGCTGAAATGCCGCTATCAAGTCTTTCGGCAAGGTTATTTCTTAAAAATCAAGTATCGCTGCAAATTTATGAAAAATAATCATTCCGACAAGCATTACACCGACATATAGATCATTATTCTTTACAAATACACACACAAACATCCTTCTGACACATAATCTCACCTACCACAAGCATAAAGACAATGCCAACACGCTCTTCAAGCAATCGGAAAAGGCTATTCGGCATCTTCTAACAGGAAATTGCGGCATTGCGGATAGATTCAAGGTTGACGTATAGGTACACAAAAAAACCTGCAGAACGCGGTCCTACAGGTTTCAGTCTCTCGTTGTTCGCGAGTTCGCTTAAGCTACTGTGAGCTTAGGCTTCAGGTTCTCAAGCCTGAGCAGCAGAGTCAGTTGCAACGGGAGCAACAGAGTCAGCTACAGTAGAGTCAGTAGCTACGCTATCAGCAGCAGAATCAACAACTGCAGAATCAGCTACAGAGTCAGTAGCAGCAGCGTCAGAAGTCTTGTTGCCGCAAGAAGCGAAAGAGATAGCAGCGAAAGCTACGAACATGAAAACTAACTTTTTCATTGTGTCTTTAAATTTTTAAGTAAAACAATCAATTGCCTTTTTAAAACGCTGCAAAGGTACGGACTTTTTCAACACGGCCAAATCTTTGCCCCACTTTTTTTGCAGAAAAAGTTTCGCATTTAACAAACAATTCACCTGAATAGCTCATCTGGCACTCAAGGATAGCAAATCCTGCATCTTTCATCTGCAGCACTCAAGTTGTGCATGATTATGCAGCCTCTGGCTTGACACTGCATCGGGAGCACGCTGCACTACATTTTAGTCCAAACACCAAGCATTATTGTGTGCAAAGACGTAACTTTGCACTGCATTTCGCCCTGTGCACGATGCCCGGACTTTTAGGGCCTCCCCAGCGGGTGCGATTACCACCCATTACATTTATATATTGAAGGAAACATTGATGACATCCATACTCCACAACAAGAAAGCAGTCTATCACACACTGGGCTGCAAGCTCAACTTTGCCGAAACATCCTCTCTGCGCGACATCATGGAGCGCCAAGGCGTGATGACTGCGCGCAATGGCGAGAAGGCCGACATCTGCATCATCAACACCTGCTCTGTGACCGATGTGGCCGACCACAAGTGCCGGCAGGCCATTCACCGCTTCACCCGTGAGCATCCCGGTGCACTGGTGGTGGTGATGGGGTGCTATGCCCAGCTCAAGGCCGGCGAGATTGCCACCTTCCCCGGGGTCGACCTCGTGGTGGGCATGGAGCAAAAAGGGCAGGTGGTGCAGTTCATCGAAGAACGGTTGGCCCAAAAGCTCACGATGGCCGAAGGCGATGCCTGCCACGAAGCCATAGCCGTGCCCACCCGCGACATCCGCACCTTTGTTCCCTCCTGCTCACGCGGCGACCGCACCCGCTACTTCCTCAAAGTGCAGGACGGCTGCAACTACTACTGCACCTACTGCACCATCCCCATCGCACGCGGCCGCTCACGCAACGGCAGCATTGCCTCATTGGTGGAGCAAGCCCAACAGGTGGCTGCCGAAGGCGGACGCGAAATCGTGATCACTGGAGTCAACACCGGCGACTTCGGACGCTCCACTGGCGAAAACTTTCTGCAGCTCATCCAGACGCTCGATCAAGTGGAAGGCATCGAGCGCTACCGCATCTCAAGCATTGAGCCCAACTTGCTGACCGATGAAATCATTGATTTCTGTGCCCGCTCAAGGGCCTTCATGCCTCACTTCCACATTCCCCTGCAGAGCGGTTCCGACGAAGTGCTACGGCTCATGCACCGTCACTACGACACAAGCCTCTTTGCCCACAAGATCCAGCGCATCAAGCAGGCGATTCCCGATGCCTTCATCGGGGTGGATGTCATCGTGGGCATGCGTGGTGAAACGGACGAATGCTTCGAGCAGTCCTACCGGTTCATCCAGAGCCTCGACATCTCGCAGCTCCATGTGTTCACCTACAGCGAACGGCCGGGCACCAAGGCGCTCGACATTCCTCTGGTGGTCACTCCGCAACAGAAGCACGAACGCAGCCAGCGGTTGCTGGCCCTCTCCGAAGAGAAGCGCCGCACGCACTACGCCCGCTTCATCGGCACCGACCGCCCTGTGCTATGGGAACATGCCCGCGAGGGAGAACCCATGCACGGCTTCACTGACAACTACATCCGCGTGCTCCAACCCACAGGGCTGCAGGTGGACGACAATTCGGTAACCACCGTTCGCTTGGGCGATTTCGTCGAAGAAGGACAATGCCTTGCCAGCAAAGCAGAATAAGCCGAAGTCAACCCGTTAACACGTCCATTCACTCATGA
>DAIRWG010000002.1:0-66873 GCA_036802405.1 Alloprevotella sp. | reverse complement strand
ATTTCACCCCTGACGGGGTGAGTCACACGAAAGGTTACGTGGCTGACTATTTCAAGACCATTTTTGCTTGACTATAATTTTTGTTTTTTTTATTCCTATTTTGCCATGTCTGCAATTTTTCTTTCCTTTGCTTTCTCTTGGTTGTAAAGAGAGGAATTTAAATCCATCTGGGTAGCCAAAAGCGTGAAAACATAGTATTATTTATGAAATAAAGAGGTAAAGCCAATCACCACAAACAGCTGATTTTCAAACACTTTAATCCCTTTAGTTAGCCTTAGCTCCTGGGTACAAATATCGGCTCTGGGGGCACAAAAACGGCTGACACTCCTTGAGTATCGGCCGTTTTTTGTATTTCCACGCTAACTGACAATCGAAACTTATCCCCCTAACACTTTTGAACATGATGAAACTGATTCTTCCCCTGGCCCTTGCCTCGCTGATGGCCATGGCCACCGCACAGGATGCCGTGGCAGGAAACACATTCGGCATTGCAGCCCAAGCATATGCCCCGGATCAGAAGCCCTCCTTCGACTGGAGCACAGCGATGGACAACTCCAAGGCCGACAAGCCCGCCACCTACCGCGGAGGCAATGCCGAGATGCTCAAGGACATTGCCCGCAACCTCGTCTATCCCGCCACGGCACTGGATCAGCAGCTGCAAGGCCGCGTGGTCGTGCAGTTCGCCATCGACGAGAAAGGGAAGGTGGTCGCCGTGAAGGTGCTCAAGAGCCTCAGCCTCGAGTGTGACAAGGCTGCCGCCGCCACCGTGCGCAAGCTCGGCCGCTTCAAGCCCGCCCGCCATCAGGGCAAGGCCGTGCCCGTGTGGTTCGTCCTGCCCGTGAACTTCCGCATGCAGTGAGCGCATCCTGTCGGCCCGGACATCTCTGCCGCCACGGATTCGTGAGAAACACGATGCCCGGTGCACCCCATTGCCTCATGGGGATGCACCGGGCATCTTTGCATAAGATAGGCTGCGGTTCGGAAGAACGCTCAAGCAAGCTTGGCGTTTTTCTCTCACCTTGCACTATCTTTGCATAAGAAAGGCTGCAGTTCTTTGTTCCGGCAATGAAGCATCCGTTCACCGCACCATCCACTCAGCGATCGTGCCCGTTGCCGACGAGAAACTGCACCCGATTTTGTGTATGTGACGCCCGTCGGCACCATATTCCCGAGCATACCCTTTCTTTTCTATTTGCTGCAGTGCTTCCTCTGCCGTACCGTCAAGTTTGAATTCAAACACATACACATCGCTACTTGTCTCTATGATGCAGTCAGCCCTTCCCTCGCTCTGCTCCTTCTCCACCATGACGAGATAAGAACTGATCATACGCATGATGAGGTAAAACGTATATTGGAAATAGCGTTCTTTCTCTCGTTCGCTTTCCCTGCGTCGCTGGCTGTAAGGGATGCTGGCGAGGAATGAGGTAAAGAGTCTTTTCAGTTGCGCAAGATTTCCCATCTTCATGGCCTTCACCACCTCAAGTATCCATGCCCCGGCATCCGTAGAGGATTTCAAATAATGCGCTGCCACCATGGTTACGAAGCCATTCTTCACCTCGTCATTGGGGAAGTCCAAGAGGTAAGAATCCGTTTCGAAATCATAGTCCTTGATCGTGAGGTAACCGCTTTGATAAATCATGGGCAGCGGCGATTGCACGTCAGCCTTATAATCGATGAAGGCTCCCGTGGAATAATACTTGCCCGTCAGCTCATTCAGGTTTTCGTTGCCAAGAGCCAGCAGCCTGACCAGATAGGTAGGCGAACCCGTCCGAAACCAGAAATCGGCCAACTGCTGCTTGCTCAGCGCATTCAGTATGCTGAAGGGATTGTACACATCGAGCATCGCCTGACTGAAATGATAGCCGTCGTACTTTCGCTTCAACCTCTTTCTCATTTCCTCCTCTGTCAGCCGACACTTCACAGCCATGTCTATGACCGGTCCGCCAAGCACTTCCAGCAGCTCTTCCTCCGTAATGCCGCAAATGGCCTCGTAGCGCTCGTCCATGCTGATGTCGTCGAGTTGGTTGAGATCGCTGAACACGCTCACCTGCGAAAACTTCGTGACACCCGTGAGAAACACGAAGCGCAAATCTTCGGCCGCCGCCTTAAACACGCCATAAAACCCCTTCAACACCTGCCGGTGCCAATCCTCCAGCAAGCGCCGTTCGCCGTCGACTTCCGCGCACAAGCCCATGTCAAGCACATCGAGCAAAGGTTTGTCGTATTCATCCACCAGCACCACCACACGGAGTCCGGTCTGCTCATGCGCACGCCTCAACACGGCCCTGAACCTGCTGCCCAACGTCACGGCCAAAGGATCACGGCCATAGGTCAGCTCTTTCCTTTCGACGAACTCAAGCAAAGCAGCCTCAAGCTCCCCGCTCTTGGTGAAGTTCTGTCCGTTGAAGTCGATATGAAACACGGGATACGTTTTCCACTCTGTTTCCAAGCCCTCCATAGCCAGCCCCTTGAACAGATCTTTCCGGCCACGGAAATAGCATTCCAAAGTGGACACCAACAGCGACTTTCCGAAACGCCGCGGCCGTCCCAGAAAGCACATGGTGGAATTGTGCACCAAGTCATATACCTGCTTCGTCTTGTCCATGTAAAGGTAACCACCCTCCACGATTTGCTCAAAGCTCTGTATGCCAATAGGATATTTCATACGTTACCGACTTTCTGATTTTGATGCAAATTTAGCAAAAAGCAGGCAGTGCCGCCCCACAAACTGCAGATAATCGCAGCCACCACCCACCTGAAACGAAAAAGCCGGAAAGCAGCATCGCTTCCCGGCTTTTCGCTTGGGTCACTCACTCATCGCCGGCACGGGGGTGCCGCGATGGAGAGTTAATAGATGTAGGGCATCACTTCACGAACACCTTCTGGCCGTCGATCACGTAGAGGCCTCCCTTCACGGGATTGAGCACGCGGCGGCCCCAGATGTCGTAGATAGTGTGCGTCTTCACGCCGTCCACCGTCACGTCGGCAATGCCTTCGGGCACCTTCACGTCGACGTTCGTGTAGCGGATGAGCTTGAACTCCTTGAGCGTGAGCGTGGCATCCTTGCCCATGTTCACCAGCAAGCCGAGGCTCACGGTGCCCTGCTCAGGCAAGGAGAAGGCTACGGAATTCTCCGTGGCACCGTCTTCCTTGCTCACCAGGGCCTTGAAGCCCAGCGAAGCAGTGGCCAGGTCGGCCGTGTTGGGCAGGCCGGTGCCTTCGGCAGCCACGAGGTAGCAGCCGTCGGACTGGGCGGGATTGTTGCCATACTTGGCCGTCAGCACATACACGCCGGCGGGCAGCGTGACGGTCTGGTAAACCTTGTGGTCAGCCAGTGCGTCGGCAAATCCGTTGCTGGTGGTCATGAATGCCATGTCGTTGGAGTAAGAAGCGTCGACATAGCAGCCCGTGGTCACATTGCCGTTGACGCTGGCGTTTTCAACAGTCCAGCTGTTGATGCCGCGGAAGCGTCCTTCCACCTTGTCGTTCATCACTTCGCTGCTGGAGGCGAAGGGCTCGATGCGGTTCATCAGTCGTGTGCTCACGTCGACGTTCTTGTCGGAGAAGTTGAGGCAGAACACGCCACGCGAATCCACCCATGCATCGCCCTCGGGACCGAAGCCGGTGCGCGCACCGTCGTTGGCGTGGGAGGAGGCATCCTTCACGTTGCCGGAAGTCTGGTTGAACTGGTAGTAGAGCTGCAGGCCCTTGCCTTCGGCAGCGGCCACATCGGCAATGGGGGCATTGATGTAGCCCTTCAGCGCACTGAGGCTCAAAGCCTTGTTCCACACGCTGAACTCATCCACGATGCCGCTCATCGGGGCAGCATCCGATCCGAGCACGAACTTCTGCAGAGCGGGCATCTTGGTGGTGGCACCGCAAGCCACCGACTGGAACTGCACACCGTCGCGGTAGAAGCGGAGCTGGCCGGAACCCATGACCACAGCATAGCTGTGCCACTGGTTGGCCGTGACGAAGTCGTTGGACGTAGTGAACGTCTTGCCGGCAATGTTCACCACCATGGCACCGTTGGCGTTGGTGTGGATGGAGAAGGTTTCGTTGGAGTCGCCCATGAAGTTGCCTGCCGAAGCGAGGCGGGTGGGACGCATCCACCAGACGATGGTGAAGGTGTTGAGGCCCTCGATGAAAGGCACCTTGGCAGCCGTCACGCGGGCAGCATCGTAGCCGAAGTTGAGTCCCGTCTGGGCATCGGCATTGCAGATGGTCAGGCCGCGTTCGATGGTCTTGACCGTCTGGCCAGCACCGTTGGAAGCCAGAAGCGTCACGTCGTAAACGCCCGGATGCTCGGCCACGAAGCCAAACTGCGCACCCTTGCCCGTGATGGCATTCTGCTGGGCGCTCACGAGGTTCCATTGCCAGGAAGTGGGCTGATACTTGGAAGCATCGTTCATCACCACCGGTTCGCCCACGATGGCCACGTCGCTGCTGAGCGTGAAGTCAGCCTGCGGAGCCACCTCGGTCACGGTCACCTGCTTCTCGCTGGTGGCAGTGGCACCTGAGGGTGAAGTCACGGTGAGGCGCACGGTGTAGGTGCCCGACTTGCCGTAGGAAGTGGCCACGTTGGCACTGGTGGCCTCGGTGATGTCGGCACCGGGAATCTCCCACTTGTACGTTGCACCCACCACGGGATGGTCAGCCAGGAAGGTGACGCGCTCGCCGGCAGGCACTGTGAAGGCAGTAGCCGAGAAGGAAGCGTCGGGAGCCACGGCAGGCAGCACGTTGAGGGTGATTTCGGCCGTGTCGGCAGCCTCTTCGCGACCCTTGGCCACAACGGTCACCTTGTGCTGTCCCTCGGTGGGGAAGGTGAAGGTGGGGCTCACGGCATGAGTGGACTTCACTCCGGCCGTTTCAGCCGTCCAGGTGAGCTGCTCGGTGCCGGCCGAAGCCGTGGCCGTAAGCGTCACGGGCTGTCCGGCATGCACCTCGGTGGAAGGCTCGTTGATCTTCACGCTCACCGTCGAGGGATGCTGCAGCACGGGCTGGGTGGAAGTGAGGTTCTCATAGTTCACATCGAGCAGCGTGGCATGATGCTGGCCGGTGGTGTGGTCGCGCAGCATGGGAGCGCCGCCCACGTTGATGATGTCGCCCTTGTAGTAGGCCAGGAGGTCGGAGGGAAGTCCGGCATCGGCCATCTCCACGCGGTAGTTGTTCTTGATCTCGGTGGCCGTGCGGGCCGTCTTCCAAATGCGGATCTCGTCGTACTGGGCATCCTGGTAGGAGTTGTTGCCCGAGCCGTTGGAGAAGACGAGGGCACCGAATCCACCCACACCCTTGTACTTGCTGGAGTTGATGGAAGCCTTCTGCGTACCGTTCACGTAGATGGTCAGGCGGTTGCCCTTCACCACGATGGCAATGTGGCGCCAAGTGTTCTTGGCCAGAGCCGAGGAGGCATCGGTGCGGTTGCTGGTGTCCCATCCGGCAGTGAGTCGGCCGTCGGCATTGGCGTGGAACATGAAGGTGCCCCAGCCCGGTCCGGCGCTCTGGTTCCAGTTGACGAGGGAGTTCGGACGGATCCAGTACTCGATGGTGGCATTCTCATACTTCGTGCCGAAGATGTCGGGAATGCTGAAGCCGGAGTGCTTGAAGTCAGTCACCACGTTGTCGGTGGCAGGTGCGGAAGCCACCACGCTCACCTTGTTCGACTCGCGGTCGCCATAGACGGCGGTCACGGCATAGGTGGTCGTTTCGGTGGAAGTGAGGTCGTAGCTCGTGGCGGTGGCACCGAGCGTGGCCACGAGGTTGCCGTTCTCGTACACCTTGTAGCCGGTGAGCTTGTTGCCCGAGGCATTGGGGGCAGTCCACTGCAGCTGACCGTCGCTCACGGCCACGTTTTCAGGAGCATAGATGCCCTGTCCCTGCACCACTACGGAGATGATGGTGCGGTTGCCCTTGTTCTTGATGCTCACACCGCCTTCGCCGGTGTTGAAGGGCGTTTCCACGCCGAGCTTGTCCTGCACGTAGTCGATGATGGAGGCATTGTAGATGTGGCCTTCGCCCTGTGCCCACGACTTCGTGTCGATCATGAAGAAATACTTGAGGGGCTTGTTGATGTCGTAGCCGGCCGAGAGGTCGGTCAGGTCGTAGCCAAACTCCATGGGTTCGGTGTGGAGCTTGCCGTCGGCCCAGCGTCCGAGCATCGGGATTTCGGGTGCGGGGTTGGTGTCGCCGTTGGCACCGTCGCCGGCATACTTGAAGTGGTCGAATGCCTGGCTCATTTCGGGCTCTTCGGCATTGAGGTCGGCACTCACGCCTGCGCTGAGGTAGAGTTCGCTACGGCGCGAATAGTCCATGCGGAGCTTGATGGTGCGCTTGGGCTCGTAGTTCTTGCGCACGCGGTAGATTTCGGGCTGCCAGTAACCGTTGGGCTTGGTGGCATTCTTGGCGAAGGAGGGACCGGCATTGGCATAGGGGCAGTAGATGAAACCGCCGTTGCACCAGTCGCCCCAGGAGTTCACCACAATCCAGGCGCCCACTTCGTCCTTGTCCTTTTCGCCGTAGACGCCGTTGCCGTCGAGGTCGAACTCGATGCGGTCGTCATAGCCCACGATGGTCAGGGCGTGGTCGACCGACTGGCCCCAGGCCTTCACGTAGTACTGTCCGGTCACGCCGATTTCGTCGTTGGTCGGGGTGGAGGCGATGTTGTACCAGATGCCGCCGCTGGCCACGCCGATGCCGACGATGCCGCCGGAATGGAAGTCGGAGTCGCCGTTGTGGTTCCAGAGCCAGTTCTTCACGGCTTCGCGTCCGGCCTCGGTCTCCACGCTGATGGGGAAGTTGGAGGGCTTGAGCATGCGGTTGAACATGGCTTCGTGCCACTTTTCGTAGCCGGTCATCCAGCCGAAGTCGTTGTTGGTTTCCTCCTGGTAGCCGAAGAGGCTGGAATAGGTCTGTCCGCCATAGGTGGCAGCCGAGGGCACACCCACGTGCTGCACGAATTCGTCCTTGCCGGAGTTGCCGTTGGTGAGGAGCCACACGAAGTGGGAGGGATAGTAGTTGTGGGGATCGCGGCCGTCGGTGCCGCGGAAGGAGTTCATCTCATGCGAGAACATGTAGCAGATGCGCGATGCGGAACCGCACGAACCGCCAGCCTGGTTGAACACCGGGGGGAAGTAGGGCGTGTCGGCATTGTTGTAGTGGTCGGGGCGTGTGGCCTCGGCCTTAGCACCTGCCTTGCGCATGGGCTTCAGGAGCGACCAGTCGGGGTTGACGCGGTCGGAGTAGTCGGGATACTTCGTCCGGTCGACATTCTGTGCGCTCACCGCGCCCGGCAGCAGGCATGCGCCGACGAGCGAGAGTTTCAGAAATTTCTTCATGTAGAGGTGTGAATGTATTTGTTAGATGTTCGGTATCGTGGAAAGGGTTTGGGCTTGCGTGTGCGTCTCCGGCTGGTGTCCCCGTTTCCCGTCGGGCCGGAGTGAAGATGTAGGCACAGTCTGCCACGAGGCAAAGTTACTAAATATCTGTCGGATGCGCACGGATTCCTGCTGCTTTTATGCGCCTGTGGTAAGTTTATTTGGCAAAATCGCAATTTTTGCGGATGCGAGGGCTCTCTGTCAGCATCCGGATACGGGGGGGGTGGAAAACAGCGCCTTACGCGCGCACGCGCGTTACAGGCGAATTGCACTTTTTGCTTTCACTCTGTCATTTTCACCGCCGGAGGGTGTCCCGAGGGCCGTGGGCGGAGATGCCGGGTGCATCGGTCGTTTCACACCACTTACGCGGTTGTTCCGACACCGCGGTAGAGTTTTTACGGCACCGCGGTAGAGTTTTTACGGTACCGTGGTAGAATTTGAAAAAGTCTGGGACTTTTTCACCGCGGTACACCGCACCCACGAAATGCCCTCTGAAGCGGCGAAAACATGGCCTGAAGGATGCACGCGCGAGAGGTGACAGCAAATGACGCGTTGAAATGTTGGAAAAGGAGCCACAGCCGAAAGTGACAGAGTGACAGCAACTGTGCAACTGATTGTGGCAGTGCGTTTTACGCTCTATTCACCGCATCTTTCCCAATCGAAAATGACAGATGACAGTAAAAAACGTGATTGCAGTGTATATGTGTGCGCGCACGCGAGGGAAAAAGGGCTCTACATCGAATCGTGTGCATGCTTGGGGAGCCGCGGCTAGGAAGCCGCGGGCTCAGTGTTGTTTTTCCGCGAAGGCCGCTAAGGGCCGCGAAGAACTTGCGGCGGATTTTTTTCGCGAAGGGCCCAAGGACCACCAAGATACGCGAAGCCTTGCGGCGGAGTGTTTACCACGAAGATGCACGAAGGCACGCGAAGCCTTGCGGATGAGTGTTTTCCACTAAGATGCACGAAGGCGCACGAAGCCATGCGGATGAGTGAGCGCCCAATTTGTTGTCCACACCATTCGTAATAGAATTTTCCCCAAAAAGAAAGCCGTGCGGCACAGGCAGCGCCCGATGGGGCAGCTGCCGTGTCACACGGCTCCGTTTTGGTCAAATGTTGGTTTGCCGCTCAGCGGCTAAGGGTCATTTCGTGCCGTCCTTCTCGGTGAAGTCGGCGGGCAGCATGCTGATGGTGCAGCGGTTCATCTGCTTGAGCACCACGTCCTTGGCAAAGGCCTGCACGTCGGCGGGCTTGAGGGCACGGAGGGCAGCCTCGTAGCCGGCCTGCTCGTCCTTGTTCCAGCGGGTCTTGCCCATGATGAGGCCCTGCCAGTAGGCGTTCTTCTTCTGGCTGTCGGCATAGTCCTTCAGTTCGAAGGTCACCACCTTGTCGAGTTCCTCAGCCGTCACGCCCTTGCTGGCCACGTCCTCGAGGCCCTGCTTCATGAGCAGAAGAGCCGAGTCGAGCTTGGCGGGCTTCACGGGGCAGTACACCTGGAGCGAGTAGTTCTCGCGGGTGCCATACTGGGCGACGCAGTGTGCGCCCACGCTGTAGGCAATGCCGGCATCCTCGCGGATGCTCTTGAGATAGCGCTGGGTGAGCACTTCGCCCAGGGCGTTGGCCACCACCACGTTTTTGGCATTGTAGGCCAGCGGGCCGTTCCAGTACTGGATGATGTTGGCCTGCGGAGTCTCCATGACGCGGCGGAAGTGATTGTCGTGAACGCCCTCCACCATGGTGACGATGCGTGCGGCATCGTAGGTTTCGCGCTTCTTCTGGGCCTTGAGCGGAGCGATGTACTGCTCGGTGAAGGCACGGAGCGAATCGACGTTGAAGGCACCGGTGAAGTAGAAGTCGAAATCGCCGGCAGCATTGAAGCGCTCGCTGTAGATGCGGCGGATGGCAGCGTAGTCAGCCTTGTCGAGGTCGGCCAGGTGGATGCGTTCCATGCGCGGATTGTGGCCGAAGATGGTGGCTTTCACCGAGTCGGAGAAGGCAGCCTGCGGATTCTTCTCGATGTTTTCGAGCTGAGTGCGCAGGAGGTTGATGGTGTTGTTGTAGCCGTCCACGTCGTTGGCGGGAGCCTGGAAGCGGAGGTAGATGAGTTCGAAGAGGGTGCGGAGGTCCTTGGGCGTGGAGGTGCCGACGAGGTTTTCGGTGGCCTGGCCCATATCCACTTCCACCGAAGCCTGCTTGCCGGCCAGCTTCTTCTGCAGCTCGGTGCTGGTGAAGTTGCCCAGACCGGTGTTGCCGATCACGGTAGGCATGAGTTCCATGTTCACACGGTCCTTGTCAGCCACGCGGCTCTTGCCGCCGAAGCTGGTGGCCTGGAACTGCACTTCGGAGTCGTTGAAGTCGGTCTGCTTGAAGAAGACGCGGGCGCCGTTGGCGAGGGTCCAGCAGGTGTAGCCGAAGTCGGCCTTCTGCTCCTTGGCAATCTTGCCCTTCTTGGGAAGGTTGGGCACGAGGGGCTCGTCCTTCACGTTGTCGACATAAGCCTCAAGCTTGGCAGCCTTGGCAGCAGCCACAGCCTGCTTGAACTGGTCGGCGGTGGGCACGCTGACGCCCTCCTTGTCGGGATACATGGCGAGCACCACGAAGTTGGAGTCGGTGCTGGCGGTGAGTTCCTTGAACAGCTCGTTGTAGGCCTGTGCGGGAAGCTGGGGCGACATGGCCTTGTAGAGCTGGAACTCCGTTTCGATGTCGGGAATGGCGTTACCCTCGAGGAAGTGGCGCACATACTGCGGCACATAGTAGGAGTTCTCCTGCTTGTCGCGGTTGTTGTAGATGGTTTCGATGCGGCTGAGGAATTCCTCGCTGGCGCGGCTCACCTCGGAGGCGTTGAATCCGAAGCGGCCGATGCGCTGCACTTCCTGCATCACGGCCTGCACGGCCTCGGCGTCGTGGCCGGGCTTGGGCAGGATGCCGATGGTGAAGGCATCCATCGTTTTCGACATGATGTACTCGCCGTCGTCGCCATAGGCTGCCACGAAGGGGCAGTCGGCCTTCTGCGAGAGCTCCTGCAGGCGGGCGTTGAATGCCTGGGCAGCCACGCTGAGCATGAAGTTCATCTGGAGGAAGATGGGCGTGTTGCGGTACTCCTCAGGCACGGGGTCGTGCTTGAACATCAGCTGGATGGAGGCGCGCGCCTGCTCCTTGTCCTTGTCGATCACGTAGATGGGCTCGAGGTTGGTGGGCACGGGATAGTGCTCATACTTGGCCGCATTCTCGGGCATCTTGATGGGCGAGAAGAGGGCCTTCACCTTGGCTTCCACCTGGTCGACATCGATGTCGCCCACGATGATGATGCCCTGGAGGTCGGGACGGTACCACTTCTCGTAGTAGGCACGGAGCTCGGCGGGCTTGAAGTTGTCGATCACGCACATCAGGCCGATGGGATAGCGGTGGCCGTAGCGCGAGTTGGGATAGAGGTTGGGCAGGTTGCGCTCGAAGATGCGGCCCGATGCGCTGGAGCGCATGCGCCATTCTTCGTGGATCACGCCGCGCTCCTTGTCGATTTCCTTGGGATCGAGCGTGAGGCCGTCGGCCCAGTCGCGCAGGATGAGGAGGCAGGAATCGACATTGTTGGCCGTGACGGGCACGTCGTCGATGTTGTAGACCGTTTCATCGGAAGCGGTGTAGGCATTGAGGTTCTGACCGAACTTCACGCCGATCGTTTCGCAGTACTTCACGAGGCGGTCGTCGGGGAAATGGTCGGTGCCGTTGAAGCACATGTGCTCGAGGAAGTGGGCCAGACCGCGCTGGCTTTCCTCTTCCTGCACGGCGCCCACCTTCTGGGCGATGTAGAAGTTGGCCCGGTGCTCAGGCAGGGCATTGTGGCGGATGTAGTAGGTCAGCCCGTTGGGCAACTTACCGTAGCGCACAGCCGGGTCAATGGGCAACTGGGGCATCTGCTGGGCCATTGCGGGCATCACGATGCATGCCAGGAGCAACAGCCAAAGTGCTTTGAGTTTGTTCATTGTGGTTATGATGTTGATGGTTTGTTCCAATCTGTTTTTACTTCTCTGACGCACGCTGAGGGGCGTTTGCTACAGCAAAGTGCCAGAATTTTGCTTGCAAATGTAGGCAAATATCTTCAGTCCGTGCCTTTTCCCCGAGCGAAAAGCGCTGACCAAAGGGCATTTTTGCCATCAAAGAGGAGTACACTTTGGGAAAAACTTCGTAACTTTGCAGCCGAAACAGGAGACAGAGGACAGATTTGGCTGCTTGCAACCTCTCAAAAACAATGCTAAAACTCATGCATCCCGCCCCTCGGGGAAAGGCTCGGCCCACGCTGCGCCTTGCGGAAAATGCATGGAGCACTGTTGGCACCATGCCCAAGCCAACCACGGCCTCTGCCTGCATCCATCGACGAAGGATGGGAGCAGGCCGTTTTTTTTATCTATTCATCACAACACAAACCAAAAGAACGTAATGGGATATCTCTTTACATCCGAATCGGTGTCGGAAGGACACCCCGACAAGGTGGCAGACCAGATCTCTGACGCCGTGCTTGACGAGCTGCTCGCTCAGGACGAGAACTCGAAAGTAGCTTGCGAAACCCTCGTCACCACCGGCCAGGTGGTCGTGGCAGGAGAAGTAAAGTCAGAAGCCTACGTCGACCTGCAGAAGGTGGTGCGCAACACCATCGCCCGCATCGGCTACACGAAGGCTGAGTACAAGTTTGAGGCCGAAAGCTGCGGCATCCTCAGCGCCATCCACGAGCAAAGCCCCGACATCAACCGTGGCGTGGAGCGCAAGGAACGCAAGGACCAGGGTGCCGGCGACCAGGGCATGATGTTCGGCTATGCCAACAACGAGACGGACACCTACATGCCGCTGCCCCTCTCGCTGGCCCACGACATCGTGTATGTGCTCGCCGAAATCCGCCGCGAAGGCCAGGTGATGACCTATCTGCGCCCCGACTCGAAGAGCCAGGTGACGGTGGAGTATGGCGACGACCATGTGGCCCGCCGCATCGACACCATCGTGGTGAGCACGCAGCACGACGAGTTCATCACGGCCGAGGAGGCCGGATCGCAGGAGAAGGCCGACGAGATGATGCTGGCACAGATCCGCCGCGACGTGGAGCAGATTCTCATCCCGCGTGTGATCGAGGAACGCGTGAACACGCCGGAGATCAAGCAGCTCTTCCACCAGGGCGACATCAAATACTACGTGAACCCCACGGGCAAGTTCGTGATCGGCGGCCCGCACGGCGACACGGGACTGACGGGACGCAAGATCATTGTCGACACCTACGGCGGACGCGGCGCACACGGCGGCGGTGCCTTCTCGGGCAAGGACCCCTCAAAGGTGGACCGCTCGGCGGCCTATGCCGCACGCCACATTGCCAAGAACATGGTGGCTGCCGGAGTGGCCGACGAGATGCTGGTGCAGCTGAGCTATGCCATCGGCGTGGCTGAACCGGTGAGCGTGTTTGTCAACACGAACGGCCGCTCACACGTGGCTCTGTCCGACGGCGAGATTGCCGAGAAGGTGAAGGAGCTCTTCGACCTCCGCCCCGCAGCCATCGAGGAAAGCCTGAAGCTGCGCCACCCGATTTATGAGGAAACGGCCTCCTACGGCCACGTGGGACGCACGCCCGAAACGAAGGTGAAGGAGTTCGTCATGCCCGACAAGAGCGTGAAGCGCCTGGAGGTGGAACTCTTCACCTGGGAGAAGCTCGACCGCGTGGACGACATCCGAAAGGCTTTCGGCATCTGACATTGACGGGGCGACGGGGTGGCCCAACCTGCCCGTTGCCCCGTCAGCCAACCTCACCCGTTAACCCCATTCACTAAGAAATGAACATCACCGTATACAGCGCCTCGAGCGGACAGGTGCCGGCCAACTATGTGGAAGCGGCACGCGAGCTGGGGCAACTCATGGCCGCCCAAGGCATCACCTTGGTCAACGGGGCCGGACGCACCGGACTGATGGGTGCCTGCACCGATGCCTGCCTGGAAGCAGGCGGAGAGGCCGTCGGGGTGATACCGCAGTTCATGGTGGAGCAGCACTGGCAGCACGAGGGCATGACCCGCCTGGAGGTGACCGCCGACATGCACGAACGCAAGGAACGCATGGCGCAGCTGGGCGATGCCTGCATCGCACTGCCCGGCGGAGTGGGCACACTGGAGGAACTGCTTGAAATCATCACCTGGAAGCAGCTCGGGCTCTACCTCAAGCCCATTGTCGTGCTCAACACCAACGGCTATTTCGACCCGCTCCTCGCACAGCTGGAACGCGCCATCGAGCAGCAATTCATGCGTCCGCAGCATGCTGCCATCTGGCAAGTGGCCGAAACACCGGCCGAAGCCCTGCAACTGGCGCAAAGCACGCCGATCTGGGACAAGTCGGTGCGCAAGTTTGCCGCCATGTGACCCCCCTAACCGTTGAGACTCATGCAACAAGATTCGATTCACCACTCCACCGCCCCGCAAGGCAGCGAGAGCTACTCCTTCGACGACCCGACGGAGCAGGAAGCACTGGCGGTGCACGCCAACCATCACCGCCCACTGACGGCACGGGCCGACACCGCAAGACCCGACCCGCGCCTCATGAAGCCGTTCGCCCCCGACAGCGTGGTGCGAACGCAGGCCCCCATCATCAGCCCCGACTACTGGGCACACGGACTGCTGAGGGTGGAAAAGTCGGAGTTTCTGCAAACGCTCGACAGCATCACCGGAAACGAGAGCACCGTTGCCTCGCTGCAGGTGAACGGCAAGGCCGGCGACCCCGTGCCCTACCGCTTCCGCACGGACAACTTCGTGACTATCGTGCTGATGGCCAGTTTCTTCCTGGTGGTGTGGGTGATTGCACACTCACGGCGATTCCTGACGCACAGCGTGAAGAACTTCTTCCACGAACGGATGCGCGAGAACCTCTTTGCCGAACGCACCGACAACGAGCTGCGCGGACAGCTCTTCCTCATCTTCCAAACGTGCTTCGTGCTGGGCATCCTCTTCTTCGACTGCACGCAGGAACTGCAGGTGGACGTGTTCAACCAGGTGTCGCCCTACAAGATTCTGGGCGTGAGCACCGGCATCTGCTGCCTCTACTATCTGCTCAAGATCGGTGTGTGCTCCTTCGTCAACCGCATCTTCTTCACCCGCGACAAGTGCGAACGCTGGCAGGAGGCCTATCTGCTCACCGTGCTCGCACTGGGCACCTCGCTCTTTCCGGTGGCCCTGCTCGTGGTCTATTTCGACCTGAGCTTGCACGCACTCATCGTGCTCACCTTCACTCTGTTGGCTATCGACAAATTGCTGTTGCTCTACAAGACGTACCGCATATTTTTCAGCTACACGCTCGGCTGGGTGCATTTAATTTTGTACTTTTGCACCCTCGAAGTCACACCCCTGCTCATTCTGTGGCGGGCACTGACTTATGCCAACAATTATCTACTGACAATCAATTAGTTACAAACATACGGGGGCCGCGTGAGCCGCACGCTTCCCCGGAAGGTTAACCTGCCAATCGGGAGTTAGGCCCATGCTGCAGCCACACGCTTGCCGCACCAGCCTAACTCCCCATTATGGGAAACGCCCGACGGAGAAACGCCATGCCATGAAGTCCCCCATCCAGCTGAACAACAAAAGTAGTCCATGATCAAGAAGATTCTTGTTTCGCAGCCGAAACCTACTTCCGAAAAATCTCCCTACTTCGAGATTGCCGCCAAGCACCACGTTGAATTCGACTTCCACCCCTTCATCAAAATTGAAGGACTGACGTCACGCGAATTCCGCCAGCAGAAGGTCCAGATTCTCGACCACACGGCCATCGTGTTCAATTCACGTCATGCCATCGACTTCTTCTTCACCCTGTGCAAGGAGCTGCGTGTGGCCATCCCCGAGGACATGAAGTACTTCGGCATTTCCGAAACGGTGGCTCTCTACATCCAGAAGTACGTTCAGTACCGCAAACGCAAGGTGTTCTTCGGCAGCACCGGAAAATGGCCGGAACTCGTGGCCGTGATGGCCAAGCACAAGACGGAGAACTACCTCGTGCCCCTGTCAGACGTGCACAACGACGACATTGCCCAGATGCTCGATGCCAAGAAACTCAAGCACACGGAGTGCGTGATGTACCGCACTGTGAGCAACGATTTCCCCGAAGGCCAGAAGCTGGATGCCGACATGGTGGCTCTCTTCACCCCCGCCGGCGTGGATTCGCTGCTCCAGAACTTCCCCAACTTCAAGGAGCTCGGCGTGAAGCTGGCCTGCTTCGGACCGGCCACCAAGAAGGCCATGGAGGATGCCGGACTCGACATCGAACTCTGCGCACCCACCGAGAAGGCCCGCTCGATGACGGCGGCCATCGACCTCTATCTGGAAGAGAACAACCAGTGACGCAACGGCGCGCCTAAGCGCATGCGGCACCGTAACCCATACGATTGACCGGCAATGGCACCACGTCATTGCCGGTTTTTTTATAATTTTGCCTGCAAAGCCTGACAACAGGCATTCATCCCCCACAGAAGACACTCCACACATGAAGCAATTCGCCTTCCCCAAGGCAGAGCATCTCTGCCTGAAAAAAGAAATAGAGGAACTCTTCACCTCCGGCAGCCGTTCGGTGACGATCTTTCCGCTCCGCACCACCTTCCGCACGAAGGAGTACGGAGGCAGCGGGCCGCGCGTGAAGGTGCTCATCAGTGTGTCGAAACGCAAATTCAAGCATGCTGTCGACCGCAACCGGGCCAAGCGGCAGGTGCGCGAGGCCTACCGCCTGCAGAAGCACCTGCTCACGGAGGCGCTGCCCGAAGGCCTGGCGCTGAACGTGGCTTTCATCTGGCTGTCGGACCAGCCCGTCGGCTCGCGCCTCGTGCATGCACGCATGCGCACCGTGCTCAACCGCTTGGCTGAGAAATGCGGAAAGGCACCAACGGCATGTTCCTCACAACACCCTGCACCATGATCCGATTCCTGCGCGAGGTGGCGGTGGCACTGCTGCTCTTTCCCATCCGCATCTACCGCCGCTACATTTCGCCCCTCACTCCACCTTCGTGCCGCTTCACGCCCACCTGCTCGCAGTATGCCATGGAGGCCATACAGAAGCACGGCCCCGTGAAGGGGCTTTATCTGGCCATCCGCCGCATCCTGCGCTGCCACCCCTGGGGCGGCAGCGGCTACGACCCCGTGCCCTGAGGCCCTGATCCTCTGCCCTCCCCCCCCAAAAATGCCTATGGACTTTCACACGCACAACCTTCTGGCACCCGCCGGAGAGGCCGTCATCAACCTGCCCCGCGAATGGATGCTGCAGCCGAGGCTCTTCTGTCCACGTCGGGGCGCACTCTACTCGGCGGGCATCCATCCCTGGTGGACGGCCGATGCCGAGGAAACGGCTTCCATGCTCAGGCAACTGCCGCAACTGCTCCGTCACCCGCAAGTGGTGGCACTGGGCGAATGCGGCATCGACTTGCTGCGGGGAGCGGCTGCCGAGGTGCAGGAAACGGTGCTGGTGGAGCAGCTGACACTGGCCGAAAGGCTGCAACTGCCCGTCACGCTGCACATCGTGCGTGCCTTCGACCGCCTGCTGCGTCTGCACAAGGCACTGCGCCCCACGGTGCAGTGGACGGTGCACGGATTCCGGGGCCGCCCGGCCCTGGCACGACAGCTGCTGGAGGCGGGCATCGACCTGAGTTTCGGCCGCAGGCGCAACGAGGAGGCTTTCCTGCTCACTCTGCCCGAAAGGCGGCACGAGGAAACCGACGAGGACTTCTGACGTACGCAATTATTTCCCTATCTTTTTTCCCACTGAAAAGAACCTATCCCACTACTATTGCGATGAACATTCCATCAACTTACGAACCACAAGCGGCCCGCCGCTGGGGCTGGATGCTGCTGGCCTTCTGCGCCCTGACGCTGTGCTGCTTTCTGGGCGAAACGCTCTTCAACACCCGAGGCGAACCGCGCGAAGCGGTGGTGGCGCTGTCGATGATCGAAAAGGGCAATTGGGTGCTGCCCATCAACAACGGTGTGGACATGGCCTACAAGCCGCCCTTCTTCCACTGGCTGGCGGCCCTCTGCTCGCTGCTCACGGGCGGCGTGACGGAATATGCCACCCGCTTGCCCTCGGCCCTGGGGCTGACGGCCATGGCTCTGGGCACCTATGCCTTCTATGCCCGCCGCAGGGGCGTGATGCTGGCCTTGCTCACCGCTCTGCTCACGCTCACCAACTTCGAGGTGCACCGTGCCGGAGTGGCTTGCCGCGTCGACATGGTGCTCTCCTGCATGATGGTGCTGGCTCTGTTTGCCCTCTACCGCTGGGTGGAGCGCGGCATGAAGGGGCTGCCGCTGCTGGGCATACTCTGCCTGAGCGGGGCCTTCCTGAGCAAAGGGCCGGTGGGACTGGCCCTTCCCTGCCTGGTGGCGGCGGTGTTTGCCTGGATACGGGGCAAGGGATTCTGGCGCGTGACGGGAAAGTTCGTGCTCACGGGGCTGCTGGCACTGCTGCTTCCGGCCGTGTGGTATGTGGCGGCCTACGAGCAGGGCGGCGAACGTTTCCTGCACTTGGTGTATGAGGAAAACGTGCTGCGCCTCTTGGGCAAGATGACCTATGAGAGCCATGTGAACCCCTGGCCCTACAACGTGATGACCGTGCTGACGGGGTTTGCCCCCTACACGCTGCTGGTGCTCTTCTCGCTTTTTGCACTGAAATGGCGCAAGCCTTCGCTCTGCCCGACTCCCTCCACCTGGTGGACACGGCTGAAGGAACGCATCGGCCGGATGGACGACGTACGGCTGTACTCGCTGCTGAGTTTCGCCATCATCTTCGTGTTCTACTGCATTCCCAAGAGCAAGCGCAGCGTCTACTTGCTGCCCATCTATCCGTTCCTGGCCTATTTCCTGGCTGAATATGTGATGTGGCTGCGCCACAACCACCAGCGGGTGATCCGCTGGTTCAACAGGCTGCTGGCCACACTGGCCCTGCTCCTCACCATGGCATTTTCGGCCGTGCGCGCCGGACTCGTGCCTGAAAGCATCTTCGGCCACGGCTCGCACGCCGCACAGAATGCGGCCATGCTGGCCGCCTTGCGCGACACACCGCTCGACTGGCTGCAGGTCATGGCCTCGGCAGTGCCGCTGCTCACCGTGCTGGCGGCATGGCACTGGCACAAACGGATGACGGCGGGCATGGTGGGCATGGTGGCGGGCATCTTTTTCGCGCTCGACGGCGTGTTCCAGCCCCTGGTGCTCAATGTCAAGAGCGACAAGCCGCAAGCCGAATTCATCGCCCGCCTGCAGCCCACGGGACGCATCTATTCCTTCCGGAAGGACGTGGTGGAAGGCAACCCGATGCATCCCTTCACCATCAACTACTATCTGGCCGACCGCGTGGTGCCCTTCGAGGCTTTCCGTCCCGAAGCGGGCTATCTGATCGTGGGCAACGACGAAATCGATGACTTCAAGCAGCGCCACCCGCTGATGAAGGTGCGACTCGTGAAGGATTTCGAGCACCGCAGCTGCGACGACCACAAGATGCTGAAGCTTTACTACTTTTCCACCCGTTAGCATTTGCACCATGCCGTTCAAATCGAAAAAGACCTTGGGCGAAGCCTTGCGCTTTGCCTTGGTGGGAGGAATGGCCACGGCCCTGCACTATGGCCTCTATCTGCTCCTGCTGCACCTGCTGCCGCCCAGTGTGGCCTACACCGTGGGCTATGTGGTGAGCTTTGTGGCCAACTTCTACCTCACGGCCTACTTCACCTTCGGTGCGCGCCCTTCGTGGCCACGCTTCATCGGCATGGCCGGGGCGCACTGTGTGAACTATGTGCTGCACATCGTGCTGCTCAATCTCTTCCTGTGGGCTGGCGTGCCGGCGGTGTGGGCACCGGCACCGGTGTTTGCCGTGGCCATTCCGGTGAACTTCGTGCTGGTGCGCTTCGTGTTCAAGCGCCATTGACTTCTGCCCTACCCCTTCTCCCGAAAAAACTCCCAAATCTCTGCTATCGCTATGAAACTGATCATCATCGTTCCCTGCTACAACGAGCAGGAAGTGCTGCCGCACACGCATGCCGTGCTCACCGCCATGCTCCGCCGCCTGACCGACGAGGGACGGGTGAGCGAAGGGCGGGTGCTCTATGTGGACGACGGGAGCCGCGACCGCACCTGGAGCCTCATCAGCACCTATGCAGCGGAAAGCCCGTTGGCCTGCGGCTTGAAACTGGCCCACAACGTGGGGCACCAGCAGGCACTCTGGGCCGGACTGGAATGGGCTGCCGCGCATGCCGATGCCTCGGTGAGCATCGATGCCGACCTGCAGGACGATGTGGAGGTGATTCCCGACATGGTGGACTACTTCGGGCGCGGCATCGACGTGGTGTTTGGCGTGCGGCGCGAGCGGCGCACCGACACGTGGTTCAAGCGTTCCACCGCGCTGGCCTTCTACCGCATGATGCGGGCGATGCACACGGGGGTGGTGTATAACCACGCCGACTTCCGCCTGCTCAGCCGACGCGCCATGCAGGCGCTCGTCACCTATCCCGAACGCAACCTCTTCCTGCGCGGCATGGTGTCGGCCATGGGTTTCCCCTCGGCCATGGTCTACTACGACCGCAGCGAACGCCAGGCGGGCGAATCGAAGTATCCGCTGCGCCGCATGCTGGCCTTTGCGCTCGACGGCATCACCTCGTTCAGCGTGCGTCCGCTGCAGCTCATCACATGGCTGGGCATGCTGTTCATGCTGATTGCCGGCTGCGCCATCGTCTACGGGCTGGTGGCCTACTTCGAAGGGCGGACCATCACGGGATGGACGTCGCTCATCGTGAGTCTGTGGTTCATCGGCGGAGCCATCCTGCTGGCCTGCGGCATCATCGGGGAATATGTGGGAAAGATTTACACGGAGGTGAAGCGCCGCCCCCGCTATTTTGTGGAGGAAGAAGCCGGCATGGGCGACTGAACGACTTTATTCGGGCACCCTACTTAACGGAACAGGCCGACGCGCAGCAAATGGAGCTGCGCGTCGGCCTGTTTTTCTGCCTACAATGGGAGAGGGCATGGCGCCCTACGATACACCTAAGGATTATTCCACCACTTCCACGGAGCGGACCACCACGTCGGCCACGGGGCGGTCGTCGCGTCGTGTGTCGCACTGCTGGATGCGGTCGACCACCTCAAGCCCCGTTTCCACCTGTCCGAACACGGTGTAGGCACCATCGAGGAAAGGCGTGCCGCCCACGGTGGTGTATGCCTCCACCTGCTCGGGGGTGAACGCAGGTTTGCCCAGCTGGCGGCAACGGTCCTTCACCTCCTGCTGCAGCTGTTCCTGAAGGGCAGCCAGCCCCTCACGGTTGCGTTCGCGGCGGAGCTGCATGATCTGGCTGCGGTGCTCGGCCATCAGTTCGTTGGCCACCTGCTGCTCCTGCTGCATGGCCAGCTGGCGCTCCAGCTGCTTGAGCTGGGCGGGCTTGTAGGTCTGTCCCCACACGATGTAGAACTGGCTGCCGCTGCTCTCACGCTGCGGATTGACCTCATCGGCCTGACGGGCGGCACACAAGGCGCCGCGGCGGTGGAAGAAATGTTGTGCATCGATTTCGGCGGGCACCGTGTAGTCGGGGCCGCCCGTGCCGAGCATCTTGCCGGCAGGGGCACCGATGCTGTCGGGATCGCCGCCCTGAATCATGAAGTCGCGGATGACGCGGTGGAACAGCGTGCCGTCGAAATAGCCCTCACGGGCGAGTTTCACAAAGTTGTCGCGATGCAGCGGAGTGCCATCGTGCAGGCTGACCGTAATGTCGCCTTCCGAAGTGTGGAGAATTGCTTTCATTGGGTGAATGGATGTGCTATGCCGGCCGGGCCAAACAAGTGCCTGCAAAGGGACTTCCAGCCAAGCCGAACGGTTTTGGAAGTGCAAACTTAGCACTTGCCGGAGGAAATCGCAAGCACTTGGCCCAAGAATCTGCCATGCTTGCGGGCGGGGAATAGTGATTATTTAGTAACTTTGCCGCTCAGAAACAAAACAAAACAACACCATATGAGTTTACAATGCGGCATTGTGGGCCTCCCCAACGTGGGCAAGTCCACCTTGTTCAACTGCCTGAGTAATGCCAAGGCACAATCAGCCAACTTCCCCTTCTGCACCATCGAGCCCAACGTGGGCGTGATCACCGTGCCCGATGAACGCCTCACCAAACTGGCCGAGCTTGTTCACCCCGGACGCATCGTCCCCACTACGGTGGAAATCGTGGACATTGCCGGACTCGTGAAGGGCGCCTCCAAGGGTGAAGGACTGGGCAACCAGTTTCTGGGCAACATCCGCGAAACGGATGCCATCATCCATGTGCTCCGCTGCTTCGACGACGGCAACGTGGTGCACGTGGACGGAAGCGTCAACCCCGTGCGCGACAAGGAAATCATCGACACCGAACTGCAGCTGAAGGACCTTGAAACGGTGGAGAACCGCATCAAGCGTGTGGAGAAAGTGGCCAAGGTGGGCGGCGACAAGAACGCCAAAGTGGAATACGACGTGCTGCTGGCCTACAAGGCCGCCCTGGAAGAGGGAAAAAGCGCACGCAGCGTGCAGTTTGACACGCTGGAGGAAGAGAAGGCTGCTAAAGGCCTCTTCCTGCTCACCTCAAAGCCCGTGCTCTACGTGTGCAACGTGGACGAAGGCAGTGCCGCCACCGGCAACCACTATGTGGACGAGGTGCGCGAAGCCGTGAAGGAGGAAGGTGCAGAAGTGCTTGTGCTGGCCGCACAGACGGAGGCCGACATTGCCGAACTCGAAACCTACGAGGAACGCCAGATGTTCCTGCAAGACGTGGGACTGGAGGAGAGCGGCTGCAACCGCCTCATCAAGGCTGCCTACAAGATGCTCAACCTCGAAACGTTCATCACTGCCGGCGAGATGGAGGTGAAGGCTTGGACTTACCACCGCGGATGGAAGGCACCGCAGTGCGCCGGCGTCATCCACACCGACTTCGAGAAGGGCTTCATCCGTGCCGAGGTCATCAAGTATGACGACTACATCCGCCTGGGCTCGGAAGCTGCCGTACGCGATGCCGGACTGCTCCATGTGGAGGGCAAGGAATACGAGGTGCAGGACGGCGACATCATGCACTTCCGGTTCAATGTATGATGCGTTTTTAGTTGACAAGCAAAAGACATGATCATCTGGGATCCATCCATCACCGCCTTCTCATTGGGCCACTTTGAAGTGAGGTGGTACTCCATCTGCTGGTGCATCGCCCTGGCTTTGGGCTACATCGTGGTGTACAAGCTCTACAAGCAGCAACGCATTCCGCAGGAAAAGTTCGACCCGCTCTTCCTCTACTGCTTCATCGGCATTCTGGCGGGGGCACGCTTGGGCCACTGCCTGCTCTACGAGCCGGGCTATTTTCTCAGCCATCCGCTCGAAATGGTGCTTCCCATGCGCCAGCTGCCCGACGGCTCATGGCACTTCACGGGATATGCCGGACTGGCCTCGCACGGAGGCACGCTCGGACTGATGATTGCCCTGTGGCTCTACGTGCACCGCACGAAGGTCAACCTCATGCGTGTGCTCGACAACATTGCCATAGCCACTCCCATCTGCGCCTGCTTCATCCGACTGGGCAACCTCATGAACTCCGAAATCGTGGGCAAGTTCACCAACTCCGACTACGGCTTCGTGTTCGTGCACAACGGCGACACGCTGCCCCGTCACCCCGGACAGCTCTACGAGGCTGTGGCCTATTTCTGCTTCTTCTTCATCGGCCTCTGGCTCCACCACCGCTTCCCCAAGCGTGTGGGCACGGGCTTCTTCTTCGGCTTCTGCCTCACCTCCATCTTCGCCTTCCGCTTCGTAGTGGAATTCTTCAAGGAAGTGCAGGAACCTTGGGAAATGGCCATGCAGCACGCCATCGGCATCAACCAGGGCCAGCTGCTTAGCCTGCCGTTCGTGGCTCTCGGCCTCTACTGCCTGCTTGGTGGACGATGGTGCCGCAAGCTGGGTGAGTGAACACGCCGAAAAGCACACGACGAGAATACAGAAAGCACAAAAAAGGGAATCCCCCGCAAGCCGAGTTTGGCTTGCGGGGGATTCCCTTTTTGCAACGGTCACTGACCTACGCGCTGGAGGGTCAGATGCGTGCCGTGCCGCTCACGTTGGTTCGCACACCACCTATGTTGAGGTTGACATCAAACTCAAGGCCGTTTTCAGGCTCGCCACGCCAGCAATCGTCGCTGAGCGTGTAAGTATAGGTGTGGGTCGATTCGTCGAAGCAGGCGGCATCGAAAGGCACATTCCGCTCCACATACGAGCGTCCTTTGTTCGTGCGGTCGGCCACGGTGAAGGTGTCGCCGTCGTGGAACTCGTTCACAAAGAACTTCAGCACATAGCGTCCTTCGGCATCACGCTGCATCGGGTCGGAATCGGTGAAGGCATAGTTGAAGTAGGAAAACGTGCAGAGCTGCTGGCGGAGTCCCTGCGCCCAGCGCTTCACCCACAGCTCGTAGTGGCCGGTGGCAAAGCTGTCGCGCGGGAAGGCAACCACCTCGTAGGCCGTTCCGTCGCCCTTGAGGTCGGAAGCCTTGCTCACCACCACACGGCCCGTGGCACTGTCGATGAACTGCAGCGAATCGATGGCATTGCCCGAACCGGGATCGTCCCAGCCACGTGCCTTCACGCTGACCACGCCGCCCTGCACCTTCGAGAGGTCGCACTCCACATCGCCCAAAATGGCAAAATGGAAGGCATCGAGCGTCTGTGCCTCATGGCCGCGCAGCATCAGGAGGTCGTAGTCGGCCACCCGCCAGTTGTCGGCAAAGCCCAGTCCGATGAGGATGGTGTCGTTGTAGTAGACGCGCTGGTAGTGGCCCTCGGCATCGCCCTGCAGGCCGGCATACTTATAGCCCCACTTGAGGAAAGTGAGTTCGCCCGTCTGCTTGTGGCGTGCGGCAAACTCGTCGGTGGGCTGCACACCCTCCACCTGGCAAAGCTCAATGGCCGACGAACGGGCCAGGAGCACTTCGTGCGAGCCTTTGAGGTTGTCGGCCGCATTGTAGGCGATGAAGTGTGCCCCGTCGTTGTAGGAGGGAGTGATGAGATCCCCCTCATCCGAACACGATGCCAAGGAGCAGGCCGCCAGAAGGGGCAGTGCATATTTCAAGAGTTTCTTGTACATGATGAGAATGTTGGAGTGATGGAATGGAGTTTGGGAAAATCCGGGGGCAGAAGGGGGAAACCGGCTGGCCGGCAGGCCTGCGCCGCGGTTTCCCCAAACTCCCTCTGAGTGCTGGCTTACTTCATGCTCACCTTCACGGAACGCACGCACTTGCCGTCTTTGAGGATGGTGATGACGTAAGTTCCCTTGGCGCCTTGCATGGAGAGTTCGCTCACCTCACCGCTGAGCGCCTGGTAGGCACGCTGTGCCACGCGGCGTCCGCTGACATCAAATGCCATGACCTCGTAGTTGCCTTCCTCGGCAAAGAGCAGGCTCACCTTGCCTTCGAACGGACGCGGATACACGCGATAGCCCTCGGCGTTGGCTGCATTGTCAATGCCCGTGGAGTTCTTCACCACGATGTAGTCGTTGATGGTCTTGGTGGTTGAGCCCCAAGAGTTGGTCAGCGTGAGTGTCACGGGATAGGTACCCTCGTTGTGGTAGGTGCCCGTAGCCTCCGTTTCGGTGGCCTGGCTGAGCTGGGCGCCGTCAAGCATCCACTTGCTCGATTCGAAGGTAATGGGCAGGGTGCCCTCGATGGCCGGTACGCCGAGCGCCGTGGTGAGCTGGTTCTGCTTCACGTCGACGTTGGTGCCCTTGTTGTCCTGTCCGGTGGTCATGTAGGCACCCTTCACCACAGACGAGGCATTGCCCTCGTTGGGGAAGTAGATGTTGCCGTCGGCATCCGTCTGCTGGTTTTCGAAAGTGAAATAGCCTTCAAGGTTGTCGGGAGCGATGACGTAGCCGTTCATGGCCTCGCGCACCTCATCCTCGCTCAGAGCCTTGCTCCAGATCTGCACTTCGTCCACCCATCCGGTGAAGCTGGCCAGGTTGGTCATCGATCCGCCCACATAGAAGTTGGCGCCCTTCCAGTCCTTCGGGCCGGCACCGCGGCTGACGGTGTTGATCACGCACTTGCCGTTGAGGTAAAGCTTGACGTTGCGTCCCTCCTTCACCACGCAGCAGTGATACCACGTGTTGGGCGAGAGCTCGTAGCCCTTGGTCAGGCCGTCCACGTCGTTGTTGTGCTCATAGCTGGCCGTTCCGGCGGCAGGGGCATCAACGCTCACGGAAAGTTCATTCTCGCCGTTGTTCACCTTCGGACGGTTGGGCATGTTGTTGCCGTATCCGGCCGGACGGATGGCGGTCCACATTTCACCCCACACCTTCTCGGTCCAAGTGCCGGGATAGTTGCGGTTGACCTTCGTCATGAGGAGCGTGCCGAGCGAAGCGTGCTCAAACTTCTCCACCTTGAACCACAAGGCAAAGGAAGTGTTCTTGTACTCGCTCATGATCTTCGAATCGACCGTAAGCTGGTACGGTTCCTTCATGTAGAGCGACTTCGACACGGTGCAAGGCACATCCTTGCCGCCACGCTTGAAGGTGTTGCCCTTGCTCACTTCGGCCTTGAAGTGCACGTCGCGGTCGGTGCCGTCCACCTCGGTGCGGTCGGCCGTGAGGCTGTTCACCTGCGGCAAGCGTCCGGTGGCTTCGGGAGTGACGAGGATGAGCGCACGGCTGATGGTCGTCTTTCCGCCCGAGGTCACCTGCACATCGTAGGTGCCCGTTTCGGGCAGCGAAGCCGTGAGCGAAAGCTGACCCTTGGCCTCAGCCATCACCTCGCCGGTGAGCGAGTTCTGAATCTGGATGTCGGCCACGGCATGGTTGGGATCCTCAAAGCCCACGGTAAACTCCTCGTTGGGCTTGATGATGTCCTTGTCGAGCGTGAGCGTTTCGATCACGGAGAGGTCGCTGCTCAGTTCCTTGCTCCAGGTGATGGGCGACACGGTCTTGCCGTCGCGTCCCACGGTGCGCACACCGATCTGCAGCTTGTCGTCCTTGCCGTTGAGCGGAGCGTCCACCACGTAGGAGGCCCAAGAGGTGGTGTTGGCCACGAGCTTCTGCTCATCGCCCTGCTTCACGTAGATTTCGTAGTACCAGGCACCCACTTCCTCGTTGTACACGGGGCAGTCGGCATATTCCGCCTTGCGTGTGCCGCTGAAGGGCACGTTGAACACCACCTTCACGTCGGCACGGTTGTAGACGCGCTTCATCACCTCGGCATGGGTGATTTCGGGTTGTACGGGCGTTTCGCTGAAGTTGGAGGGAATGTAGCTGTACTCGCCGAGCAGCGTTTCATAGGCGGCATCGGTGCCGTCCACTTCCAGTCCGAGGCAAGCAATCACATCGCCTGCAGCGAGTCCGAGGTCGGAAGCCTTCAGCGTGACGGTCTTCCACTGTCCCTGCACCACGCCGTCGGCCGGCACGGCCACCGACTTGAACTCATTCTCCGCCCCCACACACGAAGCGGTCAGACGGAGCTTGGGGTCGTTGCCGTTGTTCACCTTGAAGGTGAGGGAAAGGGCATCGTCGGCACTTTCCACCTTAAACTTCGTGTCGAACAGGCGGATGTGCGACTTCTGCGTGGCCCCGTGCAGTTTGAGGCAAGAGCCGCCCGTCCAGGCATCGTCGAACGTGAAGTCAGCCTGGATGGCATCGGCCGGCACGGTGTGTCCGTCGCCGTTGTCGATCCACCAGCGCCAAGTGGGCAGGTAGTCCTGCATGCCGATGTTGTACCATTTGTGGGCGAAGGTGGTCTGTCCGTCCTTCTTGAGCCACTGTCCGTTGCCGAGATTGAAACGGGTGACGAAGGGCAGTTCGGTGAGCGTGGAATGCTCGAGCACGGTCTTCGAATAGCCATGCCACTTCTGCAGGTCGGAATAGGAGGAAGTCACCACGCCGTCGTAGATGGCAGGCGTGTTGAGCACATTGCGTGTGGCTCCGGTGAAGAGCATTTCCTGCTTCGTCTGGTATTCCTTCTGCACGCTGAGGTCGGAGTTGCCGCCCTCGGTGGATCCGGCATAGAGCTGGCTGCGGTCGTGGCCGCCCCACACCACCACACTCACGGGATACTTCATGAGGGCGTTCCACCCTGCGTTGCCATACTTGCCGTAGCCGCGTCCCTGCTGGTCGAATCCGGCATACACATCGAAGCTGCTGCGGCCCAGCTGCTTGGCAGCGGCTGCAGAGGTGCTGAGGGCGTTTTCCGACCAGTTGTAGTTGAGGAAGAACACGTCAGTCACAGGGTTGCCGTCCTTCTGGAACCACTTGTCGTTGCCGCCTACGCTCAGCGTACAGCCGTTGTCGGACAGATTGCCGGTGTTCGACACGAAGGCATACCATTCCACGTGGAAGGGGAAGTTCATCTCCTTCGCCACCTTGTGGCATTCGGCCAGAAAGGAGGAGAAATTGTTGTTGAGCGTGGTGCTCCACTGTCCCTCGGGGTTGAGTCCGATGCCGTCGATGCCGTAGTAGCGGAGGAAGGTGATGAGCTTCTTGGCATACTTGAAGTTGCCCTTGCTGTCCTTGGCGCAGAGCTGGGCGAGCATCTTGCCCGCATCGGTCGATTCGGTCACCTGCGATGCCCAGTCGATGAAGTAGAGGCAGCCGGTGCGAACACCGTTCTTGTGTGCCACATCGTTGAAAGCACCCGGAGCGCGCCACCAGGAGTTCGACCAGTTGGCGTGGATGTTGATGTACTGCCACATGTTGAAGTTGTCGCCATCGAAATTCCAGCGGGGCAGCGGTCCCCACTTCTTGGTCATTTCGCCGATGGGCACACACCAGCACAGGTTCTTGGCATTGTCGGCCGTGAGGCTGGCGTTGGCCTGCGTGGCAGTGTTGGTGAAACGCTGCTTGAGGGGCACACGCGAGATGAAGAAGTTTTCATCCACATAGTTGGCATCCTTGCTGAACTTGGATCCGGGTGTCCACTTGTCGAGCATCGACACGATGTCGCTCTTGTCTGTCACACCGAAGTCCACATACATGTCGTGCGTCGGCACGCTTTGCGCCCACATCGTGGCCGTAGAGGCCATCAGGGCGGCTGTGAAGAGGAAATGTCTCATGGGTGTTAGTCAATGGTTTGGCGGGAAGACGGGCTGAGGGGCCCGCCCTTCGCCAAAGGTATCAGTGATTGGATTATTTCTGGAAATGCAGGAGCGGGGAAGTCCACTTCCCCACCCTTTTCACAAATTGCGCTTGCCCTGCACGTCCCACCAGAGGCGCGTGCCTTGCCGGTTGCCTTGTGCAGCGCCCGACGTTTCGGCATTGAGGGCGGGAATGGCCGTCTGCTCCACCTCATCGGCCACCTCGTTGTTGGAAGTGTCGTAGGGGATGCGGCGCAGGGTCACCCCTTCGTGCGTGATCTCGCCCGTGAGCCAGTTGTAGCGCGGCTCGTCGAGCGAACCGTCGGCATAGTTGTAGGCAAAGGGGCAATAGGGCAGCAGCACGGGATAGCCCGTGCGGCGGTAGTCGGTCCATGCCACGAGCGACATGGGGAAGAGCGCGATCCACTTCTGCGTGATGATCTTCTGCAGGCGCTGCTCCTTCGAGTCATTCAGATAGGGGTTGGTGTCGGCATTGGCCGGCAGGCCGAGCGCATTGTTGAGCTGGTAGTAGCCCGAATAGTGCGGCAGGTCGTTCTCGGAGTTGAGGAAGTCGCGGTAGATGGCACCATCATACTGCGAGGCATCCACCCCGATGTTGCCCATGCCCTTCCACGCCATGTATTCGTCATACTGTGCGTCCGAGAAGGCATGGTTGCGGAAGAATTCGTGGATGCCGGCATTGTAGAAGTCCTCGTCGGTGCCCCCCACGTTCCATCCGCGCAAGGCAGCCTCGGCAAGGAGGAACTGCACCTCCTCCACCTTGAAGAGGCAGAGCGGCTCCGCCGCAAAGTTGAGCGTAAACTTGGAGTAGTACTGATAGGTCTGCGAGGTCGTGCCCGCCGTGTTGAGCTTCATGCCCGAGCGGACGGACAGGTAGCGCGTGTCCTTGCTCACCGTGGCGCCCTTGTCGTTCTTGATGTCGCCCTCGTTCTTGGCAAACCAGAAGTCGAGGATGGGGTTCTGCGTGCGCACCAGATAGTTGTGGTAGTTGGCATTGAGGCGCGCATCCACCCAGTTGTTGGCAATCTTGTAGAGCGGGTGGTAGCCCACGTCGGTGCCCGAGCCGCACACCAATGCGATGGGCTTGTCGCCGGGCTGCAGCACACCGCGCTCCACGGCCTCCTCGCCCAGCTGGCGCACCGTTTTCTCGGTGCCGTCGATGCTGACGGTGTAGCCGTCCACCTTCACGGCCGTCATGGCCATGCGCAGGATGAGCGAGTTGGCATACTTGCGCCACATGCCCACTATTGCCTTGGCCGTGGTCTGCTGCGTCAGGCGGTCGGTGCCCACGATGTACTCGTCCATGCGGTCGGTGGGGTGCTGCTCATAGTCGGCCAGGAGCGAGTCGGCCCGCACGAGGTCGCGGAAGAGTTGGGCATACACCTCGCTCTGCTTCTCGTAGGTGAGCGGATGCTTCTCCTTGAGCGCCTTGTAGTCGTTGAGGGCCATCGGCCCGTGCGTGTTGGTGTACTGCAAGGCCTCGTCGGCAAAGAGGATGGAGGCAAAGGCCGAGAGCGGATTGATGCCGAGCGCCTCCTGCGAACGCATCACGGGCACCACCTGCTGCGCCACCCACCGGAGGTTGGCCTCGGGGCCGGAAGCGAAGTTGGAATAGTAGGCCAGACTCGACACGAGACGCCCGTCGAAGTTGTGGGGCGTGGACACGTAGCCCACCGGGTCATCGCCGATGAAGGAGCATTGGAACTGGTATTTGTGTTCGCGGGCATCAATCACCAGCATCTGTGCCTGGCGCAGGAATCCCACGGCTTGGTCGACGGAAGCCAATGCCCCTTCGCTGGAGGAGTTGCCGCCGTTGTTTTCCTCGTTGGCATTGCCCTCGTAGTCGAGCACGGAATCGTAGCACGAGGCGAAGGACAGGCAGCCTGCCAGAAGGGCTATGGAGAGATGAAAAGCTTTCATTGTAGGAATGTTTGGGGAAATGTTACCTCAGGATTTAGAAGTTGGCCTTGAGCGTGATGCCGTAGCTGCGCGTAGTGGGCATGCTGAAGGCATCGATGCCGCTGTAGGAGTTGGTGGTCGACACGGAGATGTCGGGGTCGACGGGCGAATCCTTGTAGATGAAGAAGAGGTTGCGCGCGGCAAAGGAGAGGCTCAGGTCGCGGCTGTCGCCGAACACGTTGCGGAAGGTGTAGCCCAACGACACTTCGCGCAGGCGGAAGCTGGTGGCCGAATAGGTGTAGTTCTGCAGCAAGGGTTCACCCATGCCCACCTTCTGGTAGTAGTCCTGCGCCGACACCACCTGACCGTCGGGCAGCCGCAGTCCGGGCACGGTCTGCATCACTTCCACTCCGCCCACCACGCTCTTTTTCGTGTAGGTCAGGCCGCTCTGACGGGCCTTGCCCGAGCGTTCCGACACGCCGTAGGCATCCATCAGCGCCTCGGTGTAGGAGATGACGTTGCCGCCGATCTTGCCGTCGATGAGGAAGTAGAAGGAGAGGTTCTTCCAGGTGAGCGTGTTGCTCCATCCCAAGTGGTGAGGCGAGTTGGCATTGCCCAGGTAAGTGTCGTAGTCGCCGCTGAGCATGGGCACGCCGTCGCCGTCGAGCAGGATCTTGCCGTCGGAGCCATACTGGAATCCGCGTCCGTAGAGTTCGCCGTAGGGCTTGCCCACTTCATAGTGCACCTTGAGTCCGCCCTGGTAAACGAGGTCGTTGATGATCGGCGTGTTCGAATCCTCGTAGGTGCGCAGGATCTTGTTCTTGTTGAACGAATAGTTCACCGCCGTGCGCCACTGCAGCTGCTGTGCCGGCCAGCGCATGGTGTAGCCGAGTGAAGTTTCCACACCGCGGTTGCGGATGCGTCCGCTGAGCATCGGGATGGTGCCGCCCGTGGCCGAAGCCTGCGGCAGCCACTGGTCCACCATGAGGGCGTTGTAGAAAGTGATGTCGAAGGTCAGGCGGTCCTCCAGGAAGCGGAGGTCAAGTCCGAGCTCCGTGGAGCGCACGCGCTCGGGTGCGATGTGCTTGAAGTTGCGGTATTGCGAAGCCGTGAGTCCGCCGGTGGCAAAGCTGCGGATCATCGAGCTGTAGTTCATGTTGGGGATAGGCGTACCCACTTCCGAGTACGACAGGCGCAGTTTGGAGTGCGTCAGCCAGTAGTCCTCGGGCAAGCGGAAGAGCTTGTCGAGCAGCACGTTGCCGCCCACACTGTAGTAGGAGAAACGCTTGCTGCTGGCTCCCGCATCGTAGAACTGCGTGTAGGTTCTGGCCCAGTCGGTGCGCCAGGTGGCGTCGAGGAAGGCCATCTGCCGCCAGGCGACCGACACGGTGGCATAGAGGGCATTCTCCCAGTCCTCGGCCTTCGTCTTGCTCACCGGCACGTGCGCGCCGTCGCCCTTCGAGGTGATGAGGTTCGTGGGGTCGAACACGTTGGGCGTGGCCGTAGAGTCGTTCATCCAGTAGTTCCAGCCCGTGTAGGCATCCTGCGTCTTGGTGGTGCTGCCGCCGAAGTTGGCCCCGAGGTCGAAGTCGCGCACCTTGCGGTTGTAGCTCACGAGGAAGTCGGCATACACCTCGTTGTGCTCCGTCTTGCCATATTCGTAGATGGAGTTGTAGAACGTCTTGGCTCGGGTGCCCTGGTAGGTTTTCGTTTCGTTCGTGTCCTTCGTGCGGTCAATCTTGAAGTGCGTCTGTGCCGACAGTCCCTCCATGATGTCCACTTTCAGGCCGATGGTGCCATAAAAGCGTTCACGAATCTGCTCGCGGCTCAGGCGGTGCTGGTACCAGTAGGGCGAGTTGCGGTTCTCCTCGTTGCTCCACGGCCACAACTGCACGGGGCCTTCGGCCAGGTTGGTGGCACGCGGGTAAGTGCCGTTCACGGCGTTCACATAGTAGAGCGGCCCCCACTCCTCGGAATGGTCCTTGAAGTAGCGGATGTCGGCATTGCGCGGCATGAGGTAGAGGTCGTAGAGGGGGTTGGCATAGATGCCCGAGCCGGGACGGTTCTTGGCATCCTGATACACGTAGTTGCCCGCCAGGCTCAGCTCGGCACGGTTGTGGAACATCTTGATGCTCTCGCGGAAGGTGAGGATGTGGCGGTTGAACTTGTTGCTGGGAATGATGCCGTTGGAGTTGGTGTTGGAGTACGACATGTAGTTCGTGGCGCGCTCCGAACCGAAGGAGGCCGAGATGGTGTTGTTGAAGTTCGTGCCCGTCTGCAGGTAGTTGCCCACGTTGTCCTGCGCCGCATTGCGGGCATAGGGCACGGCGGCCAGCGAGTTTTGCGAAAGGCGTCCGATGGGCTCGCCCCACGAGTAGATGCCCAAGCGGCGGTCGGCCACGGGCTGGTTGGGGTTGCGCCAGGTGTTGGAGAAGTCCTCCACATTGGCCCCGTAGGTGTTTTGGAACTTCGGGGTGACGAGCGGTGTTTCCACCAGCATCGAGCTGGAGAGGTTGAGTTGCACGCGGCCCTCGTGGCCATGCTTGGTGGTGATGATGATCACGCCGTTGCCTGCCTTCGATCCGTAGAGGGCAGCGGCATTGGCACCCTTGAGGATGGTCATGCTCTCCACGTCGTCGGGATTGATGTTCGACAGGGCATCGCCGCTGTCGGTCGTGTTGCCGCCCGAGAGCAGGGCATCGCCGATCTGCGTGCTCTGAAGGTTGGGCATCGGCACGCCGTCGATCACGATGAGCGGCTGGTTCTCGCCCATGATCGACTTGCTGCCACGCAGCGTGATTTTCGATGAACCGCCGGCGCCCGAAGCATTCGGCGTGATCACAAGGCCCGCACTCTTGCCCTGCAGGGCATTGATGAGGTTGGCATCCTTGGCACGTGTCAACTCGTCGCCCTTCACCTTCTGCGTGGCATAGGTCAGCTCGTCGGGCTTACGCTCGATGCCGAGAGCCGTCACCACCACTTCGCCCAGGTCGTTGCCGCCCACCTCGAGTTTCACCTCAAGCTGTTTCTGCGCACCCACCTTCACCGTCTGCGGTTTGGCCCCGATGTACGACACCGTCACTTCGTCCTTGCCCGAGGGCAGAGAGAGCGTGAACCGGCCGTCGGCATTGGTCACGGTCATCACTTTCGTGCCCTTCACCACCACTGTGGCCCCCACGAGGGGTTCACCCGTCTGGTCGGTGACGGTGCCCGACACCTTGCGTGTCTGCTGCACGGCATCCGTGCCGTGCGCATCAGCCGCAGAAATGCAAACAGCCGATCCTTCGGTGGCAGGAACGGCTGTGGGTTGGAAAGCCCATGCCCCCACGCCCAGCGGAGCGAGGAGCATGAGTGCAGTCAATCTTCTCGGTGTGAGAAAATCGGGCTTCATGGCATATCTCGTCATATGTGTAAAGCTTTTGTCGTTTGGTTGGCAGAATCACGTCGTGCCAAAAGGATGTTTCACTTGGCCTCCTTGCGGCCGCTCCGCCCGCCCTCACGGGCTTTTGCCCCGCGATGGCGGCCGAATCTGTGCCGCAGATTGGCTTTCACCCCACAAAGTTAAGGCTTTTCATCGAAAAATGACGATTCTGTCGAGATTCTTTGCACATTTGCAAGAAATGCTTTTCAAAACATGCTCTTCAGCATATTCTACCTTTCACATATTCGCCCCGTCTGGGTCTGCAGCGATGCCAGCACTTTCTTTCGCCCGATGCCGAGGAATATTGCCAGCGAAAGGCTTTCCCCCAAAGCCACGCAACAGTCACCATTCAGCACCAACAAAAATCAGCCCCCTCGGATGCGGTGTGCAAGCAAGGGGACTGACGCTTCATCTATGATTCAGATGTTCTCTTCATCTGCTGCGACGTGTGCCAAGTTCTTTCGCCAAATGATAGACGAGCACACACACTGCAACCAGACACACCACAACCATCGGAATGAAGAAAACCACATTATGGGGGACTTCATGCCAAGCTTCATTTCCTTGGAAATACATATTCAAACACACCAGAAAATAGAATAAGGCAGCCAAATCAAGCACCGTGTTAAGCACACCCGAATGGATGCATTTGAATAAGATCCTCGCCATTGTATCAAAATTAAACTTACCCATAAAACTCAATTTTCGCTTTTATCAGATTGCCAATAGAAAAAGCTATATGCTGCTACAGATAGGCTACTCAAAATCGAAGACTTCTCTTCATCTGAAAAATCCGGACTATCGGCAATTTCTTTTGCATAGATATTGACAAGCTCTACAACGTCATCACCATTTTGCGGATAAGAGTTATACACTTCAAGAAACAGGCCTATCGCAACATTTGTCATTGGGTCATCAGTTTGACCATATTTCATGTTTCCACATTCAATAAGTTCAATGTCTCTCTGATACTCGGATGCTAATTCTGGAGAATTTATAATGCTTTTCTCTTCCTCTGTCAACTCCGGCATTTCGCATTCCCAATACTTGCTATTGCCATTCCTTATCACATCTAAGACCGCATTATGTTCCGCGCCCCGTCTTTGCACATGCTTAAACCTGTCGGGAAATTGCAATGACTTGGTCATGCCCCATTGTGACGAGTTTTCATCATCAAATGGATCTTTAGAAAAATCTATCGCAATGGGAGAAACCAAAGTCCAATTCCCCACCTTCACTGAATCCGGATTTAAGGCTCTACGGGGACGAGTACTTTCATAGGCTACATAAGAGTAGCCAGCTCCTCCGGCAACTGCTCCTATCGTTGCTCCAACTACCGTTCCCTTTGGACCGAAAATAGAACCAATTCTCCCTCCCAATTTTCCGAACTTCAAAGCACCCGAAATATCGGCTGTTGCAACCCCCAAGAAACGGGCTACCGAAGAAACACCTCTGGCTTCTGAACCGCTTCGGCTTCTCATGAGGCTGTCATTAATTGATTGAAGGCGAAAAGCTAAAGCATTCTGCCTTTCACGAATTGGCGCGCAATAGTCGTTTTCCCTACAAGATACAAAGAGAAGCATTGCGCACAACATTGAAATCATGTACTTCATCATGCAAATCATTAAGTTAGACAAGTTTGAATCACGCTGCAAAATTAGGTGTTAAACGACTGTCATTCCCCATAAATCCTTTCACAATCCTTTCACAAGGATGCTGAAATGGGGTTTGTGAAAGGATTGTGAAACTGATTGGGCATAAAACCAAGACTTGCATAACCATATATGCGCTACAAGCACCGCAACCTGCGGTCGAAATCAGCAGGTTTTCCTTGCTCGTTGAAGAAAGAAGCCAGGTGCCGCTTTCGCTGCATGGATATTTTCTGAGGCGTGCAACAAAGTAGTCGAACCATCTGTTTGGGAAGAAAGCCCGCCAAGATAAGCAAACACATCCGATAATCCTCTTCCAACAAGTCTTTCCGTTTCCCGTCCAAGAAAGTCACCGCATGGTCATAGATGACATGCAAACCATCATGCAGCATTGTCCAATCATCGGGCACAGGACGCGAATCATTTGCCGCCAAATTCAAAAAGTGCTTCACCACCTCCAACTGCTGTGCTTGCGCCACCAGCATCTGTTCCAACTCGGCTTCGGACAGTCCCGATTTCATCTGTTCGATAGCCCTGTTCGTATCATCCACTTCAGCCCGCAAATGCTTTTGCAACAGTGGACTTACTTCTTCATCCAACGAAAGCAAGTCCTTTTGCGAGACCAAGCGTTTGATGTAAAGGGAAAATTTCATTTGCAGCAATGCATAACGGCCCTTCGCCTCCATTCTTTTACGATAGGAATAAAGGACAACTGCCACAACAACTGACACCAAAAGCAGTCCTAAGCACCCCCACTCTATTAGCAGAATGTCACGCATCCGCTCTTTGCCGGCTAATTTTCGTTGCTCAGCATCATGTATGGAAGAGATTTCACCTTGATAGAAAGAAATGAGCCTACTCTGATAGTAAACCAATGAATCCTTATTTCCGCTTTTGCGGAAACGCGTTATTTGCTCCACATAAGGCAAACTATCTTGCACCTGACAAGGTGAAGACTGTACAGAAACACACAAGAAAAACAATACAATGAATGCAAATTGCTTCATAATTTTCGGCATAGAACAGAACATCTAGTAAAAACGAATCGCACCTTCACAAAGTCACCATTCAGCACCAACAAAAATCAGCCCCCTCGGATGCGGTGTGCAAGCAAGGGGACTGACGCTTCATCTATGGCTTTGTTTCATTCAAATCGATGACAGGATGCATCGCGGTTGCTCCGGCTGTTGCGGAGGAATCGGATGACGGTCGGTTAGTCGCGGTGCTGGCGACGGGGACGGCCCTCGCCACCTTCGCGGCCTTCACGACGGGGACGGCGTGCGGGACGCTCCTCCCAGCCTTCGGGCTTCTCTTCGAGCACACGGTGCGAGAGGCGGAACTTGCCCGTCTTCTCGTCGATCTCGAGGAGCTTCACCTGGATGGTGTCGCCCTCCTTAATGCCGGCTTCTTCCACCGTTTCAAGGCGCTTCCAAGCGATTTCGGAGATGTGGAGCAAGCCTTCCTTGCCCGGCATGAACTCCACGAAGCAGCCGTAAGGCATGATGCTGATGACCTTGGCATCGTACACCTCGCCCACTTCGGGAATGGCCACGATGGCACGAATCTTGGCCACGGCAGCATCGATGCTCTCCTTGTTGGGACCCGACACCTGGATCTTGCCCACACCGTCTTCCTCGTCGATGGTGATGGTGGCACCGGTGTCTTCCTGCATGCCCTGGATGATCTTTCCGCCCGGGCCGATAACAGCACCGATGAATTCCTTGGGAATTTCGAAGGCTTCGATGCGGGGAACGTGGGGCTTGAGTTCGGGACGGGGAGCGGGCATCGTTTCGAGAATCTTGCCGAGGATGTGCTCACGGGCCTGCTTGGCCTGTGCGAGTGCCTTCTCGAGGATTTCGTAGGAAAGGCCGTCGCACTTGATGTCCATCTGGGTGGCGGTCAAACCCTTGGCCGTACCGGTGGTCTTGAAGTCCATGTCGCCGAGGTGGTCCTCATCGCCGAGGATATCGGAGAGCACGGCATACTTCTCTTCGCCGGGGTTTTTGATCAAACCCATGGCAATGCCGCTCACGGGAGCCTTGATGGGCACACCAGCGTCCATCAGGGCAAGCGTACCGGCACACACGGTGGCCATGGACGAAGAGCCGTTGCTCTCGAGGATGTCGCTCACCACACGGATGGTGTAGGGATAGTCGGCAGGAATCTGTCCCTTCAGGGCGCGCCATGCCAAGTGGCCGTGGCCGATTTCGCGACGGCCCACGCCGCGCTGTGCCTTGGCTTCGCCGGTGGAGAAGGGGGGGAAGTTATAGTGAAGGAGGAAACGCATGTAGCTCTTGTCGAGCACATCGTCCACCATTTTTTCGTCGAGCTTGGTGCCGAGAGTGGCAGTGGCCAGTGCCTGTGTTTCGCCACGGGTGAAGATGGCCGAGCCGTGAGGCATGGGCAGGGGCGACACTTCGCACCAGATGGGGCGGATGTCGGTGGTGCCGCGGCCGTCGAGGCGCTTGCCCTCATCGAGGATGCAACGGCGCATGGCGTCGCGCTCCACATCGTGGTAGTAGCGGTCGATGAGCGCGTTTTTCTCCTCGATCTCGTCGGGAGTGAGTTCGGCATGGGCGGCGGCATAGCGCTCCTTGAAGTCCTCACGGATCTGCGTGAAGGCATCCTCGCGCTGGTGCTTGTCGTGGTCACCGGCTTCGGCAATGGCGTAGGCGGGCTGGTAGCACTCGTCCTTCACCTGCTGGCGGAGCTCCTCGTCGTTCACCTCGTCGTCGTATTCGCGCTTCACGTCGGTGCCGAGTTCCTTGGAGAGTTCCTTCTGCAGGCGGCACATGGGCTTGATGGCCTCGTGGGCAGCCTTGAGGGCTTCGAGCAGGGCGCTTTCGGGCACCTCGTCCATTTCGCCTTCCACCATCATGATGTTTTCCTCAGTGGCACCCACCATGATGTCCATGTCGGCGCTCTTGAGCTGTTCGAAGGTGGGGTTGATCACATATTCGCCGTTGATGCGGGCCACGCGCACTTCGGAGATGGGGCCTTCGAAGGGGATGTCGCTGGCAGCAAGTGCTGCGGAGGCAGCAAATCCGGCCAAGGCATCGGGCATGTCCACGCCGTCGGCGGAGAAGAGCGTGATGTTTACATACACCTCGCAGTGGTAGTCAGCGGGGAAAAGGGGGCGGAGTGCACGGTCGACCAAGCGGGAAGTGAGAATCTCGTAGTCGCCGGCGCGGCCTTCACGCTTGGTGAAGCCACCGGGGAAGCGGCCTGCTGCGCTGTACTTTTCTTTGTAGTCACACTGGAGGGGCATGAAGTCTGTGCCGGGCTGAGCGGTTTTAGCGGCGCAGACGGTAGCCAGGAGCATGGTGTTGTTCATGCGGAGCATCACAGCACCGTCGGCCTGCTTGGCCAACTTGCCAGTCTCGATGCTGATGGTGCGTCCATCAGGCAACTCGACGGTCTTGGTTATCACGTTCATCGAATTATTTTTTGTTGATTTTTTGTTTTACCTTCTGTAAATCGCGCAAAAATAGCTATTTATTTCCGACTGAAGGGTATTTCCTTGGCTCTTTTTCCCTTAGCATCGGCATTTTTCGCCATTTTGTGCTGAAGGAGGAGCGATTGTCGCCGCGTTTGGCCCGAATCGCGCCACTCCCCTTGGCTTGGCATGACACTTGTCGTGACGCTCATCCGCGGGGCCATCTGCAGGCGGTGCAGCGGGGTTGACAGCAAACTCGAACACGGCACGCAAGCCGGCCTTTGGAGTCCCGGATGGTGCCTACGCGCGCGCGTTACAAGGGAATTGCACATTCTGCTTTCATCCGTCACTTTGGGCCCACGGAGCAGTTAGGGCATGCCGGTGGAGGATTTACAGTACCGCGGTAGAATTTTTACAAGTCCCCTAAGAGTTTGAAAAAGTCTGGGGCTTGTGTTTCAATGTGCGACGCACACCCGAAATGGCCTTTGGAGGCAGCCAAAACACTAGCTGAAGGGTGCGCGCGTGAAAGCTGACAGTAAATGACGCGTGGGATTGCTTCGGTAGGAGCCTCTGCCGAAAATGACAGTGTGACAGCAACTGTGCAACAAGCTGAGCCTGTGCGCGTTACCACGAATTCACAGTATCTTTTCCAGCCAGGAAATGACAGATGACAGCAAAAAACGTGATTGCTATGTATAGAATAACCAGGCGCTATAACGAATCATGTGGGCAGTCGGATTCACTTCTTGCAGCGGAGTTTTTACCACGAAGAACACTAATGGACACGAAGCCTTGCGGATGAAGATTTACCACGAAGGGCCCAAGGGCCACGAAGAAGCACGAAGCCTTGCGGCGGACTGTTCCGCGATGAGGGATTGGGGAGCCGCGGCTTCCCAGCCGCGGGCTCGTGGATGCTATACGGTTTTATCCGCGAAGAGCCGCTAAGGGCCGCTAAGGGCCGCGAAGCCCTGCGGCGGAAGTTTTACCACGAAGAACACTAATGGACACGAAGCCTTGCGGATGAATATGACTGCAATGACTATCGTGCAATACCTTGGGTGATCATTGGGAAGTCCTTTTGGAAAAGCAAGGCCCTGCGGACGCAGGAAGCGTCCGCAGGGCCTTGTGTTTGTAGCGTAAAGGAAACTGTGCTTACTTCACGGTGATGAGGAAGTAGTTCTTCTTGCCGCGCTGCACGAGCAGGTACTTGCCGTCGATGAGGTCGTCGGAAGTGATCACCTGGTCGAAGGCTGCCAGCTTCTCCTTGTTGAGGCTGACGCCGCCGCCCTGGGTGAGCTTGCGCATCTCGCCCTTCGAGGCAAAGCACTGGGTGGCTTCGGCAAAGAGGTCGACGGCCTTGGCTCCGATGGCCTGGTCGCGGCCCACCTCGAAGTGAGGCACACCGTCGAACACGCTGAGGAACGTGTCTTCATCGAGTTTGAGCAGGCTTTCCTTGGTGGCCTTGCCGAAGAGGATGTTGGAAGCTTCAAGCGCCATCTCGTAGTCCTCGCGACTGTGCACCATGCACGTCACCTCTTCGCCCAGTTTCTTCTGCAGCGTGCGTCGACCCGGATCGGCGCGGTGCTCGGCAATGAGGTTGTCGATTTCCTCGTGCGAGAGCGAGGTGAAGATCTTGATGTAGCGTTCAGCCTCTTCATCGCCCACATTGAGCCAGAACTGGTAGAACTTGTAGGGGGTGGTGTAGCGGCGGTCGAGCCACACGTTGCCCTGCTCCGTCTTGCCGAACTTCTTGCCATCAGCCTTGGTGATGAGCGGGCAAGTCAGGGCGTAAGCATCGGCCTCGGCGCCCAGTGTGCGGCGGATCAGCTCGGTGCCGGTGGTGATGTTGCCCCACTGGTCGGAACCGCCCATCTGCAGCTTGCAATGCTTCGTTTCGTAGAGGTGGAGGAAGTCGTAGCCCTGCAGCAGCTGATAGGTGAACTCGGTGAAGGAGAGGCCGTCGCGTGCCTCACCGTTGAGGCGGCGCTTCACGCTGTCCTTGGCCATCATGTAGTTGACGGTGATGTGCTTGCCCACCTCGCGTGCAAAGTCGAGGAAGGTGTAGTCCTTCATCCAGTCGTAGTTGTTGACGAGTTCGGCGGCATTGGGCGCGTCGGAATCGAAGTCGAGGAAGTGCGAGAGCTGCTTCTTGATGCAGGCCACGTTGTGGCGAAGCACGTCCTCGGTGAGCAGGTTGCGTTCGGCACTCTTGCCGGAGGGGTCGCCGATCATGCCGGTGGCGCCGCCCACGAGTGCCAGCGGCTTGTGGCCGGCACGCTGGAAATGGCGGAGCATCATCACCGAACAGAGGTGACCGATGTGGAGCGAGTCGGCCGTGGGGTCGATGCCCACATAGGCCGTCACCATCTCCTTGGAGAGGAGTTCCTCAGTGCCCGGCATCATCTGGTGGAGCATGCCGCGCCATTTGAGTTCTTCTACGAAATTCATAGTTTGCGTTTTATGTCGTTTTTGTTCTTTTCTTCTGTCCGAACGCTCGTGGCGCAACGGGGAGTGGCCATGAAGGTTCTGTCACAATGGTTGTGCAAAGTTACGACTTGCCGTTTGAAGTGGCAAACAAGTCGGGGGAAACTTTTCACCGCACCCGCTGCGCCTTCACGCATTCCACGAGCAGATGCTCGTTTTCGCCCATTGTGGTGGCGAAGAGATAAGCGTTTCCGCCCTCGCGCAGCTTGAGCTTCTTGCGCAGGGCATCGACCGAGGCCGGAAAGTTGCGCACCGTGAGGTTGGCCTGCTCGAGCCGTGCCTTGAGCTGCTTGAGGTCGCGCTTGCCGAATCCGCACACCGACCGCACCTCGAAGCAGCGGCCGGGAAATGCGGGCACAAGGGCATCGCCCGTGTAGAGATGGGAGTTGGGATGCAGCTTCTGCAGCCCGAAGCGCGCGGCCGTCAGGCGGAAGGCACCGGCCTTGAGCAGCGCGGGGCCCGGTTCGTAGAGATAGCGCCCCACCCCTTGGGCCATCGGACAGGGAGCTGCCGACTCTTCCGTCAGGGTGAAGGCCAGGTCGGCTTCGCCCTCCACGGCATGCAGCAGCGGCTCGCCTTCCCAGCCGCGCTGCAGCACCATGAGCAGATCCTTGCATTCGCCGCCTGCGGCCACCACGTGCACTTCCTTCACGTGGCGCATCGAGCGCAGCGCCTGCACGATGTCGAGCATGGTGGAGAGCTTGAGCACCACCCACTCGGCCTTGGCGAGCAGCAGCTGCTGCAGGGCGCACACGTCGGGTTGGCAGTCCTCGATGAGCACCGTCTTGCGCCCAGCGCCGTCGCGCCGGGCGGGATCGAGAAAGAGCAGGCTGACGGGCTCCATCTGCCGCAGGTGCTCCACGCCGTCGGCATGCACCACCTGGGCTTCGGGCAACCCGAGCAGGGGAAAGTTGTGGCGGGCCAGAGTGGCCAGCACTTCCTGCCGCTCCACATAGGTGGCACGGTCGAAGATCGGGGCCACAAACGAGAAGTCCACACCCAGCCCGCCCGTAAGGTCGGCCATGCTCCACGGACGGGGACTGCCGGCCATGAGGCGCGCCACCAGTGCGGCCTTGTGGCGTGCGGCGGGTTCGCCCGAACACTGCTCAAGGGCCAGGCGCGGCGGATAGTGCAGTCCGTCGACGGCCGCCCAGGTGGGCACTTTCACGCGCAGGCGTTGCCAGCCTTCCACCTGCTTCAGCACGTAGGCAGCATCAATGTCGCGACGCGCCGACAGCTGCAGTGCCAGGCGGTCGATGGCATCGGTGCGGTGCTGGAGTATGAATGAATCGAGATCGGTCATGAAACTGTGAGGGGATGAAATGTGGGGCTGTGGTTATTGAGGGGGATATGCAGGGGCTTTACGTCACTCGCCTGCCAGATTGAGGCGGCGGAGTGTTTCGCGGTCGGGATTGCCTGAAAAGCAGTGTTCGAGGCAGTGGCCGAACACGTCGCCGGGACATACGGCATCGAACAACGTGAGGCAGGAGCGCGTTTTGGCCGTGTCGATCGGGCCCATCACGCTGCTCACGCTGCAGTCGGCATCAACCACCTGCAGCAGTGCTTCGCACACCTCGCGCAGGCGGGCGGAAAGCACTTCGTCGGCCAGATAGGCCCGGGCCTCATCGGCCCCGGAGATGCCGTAGTAGCGCGAGTTGTAGCTATGGCCGAGGCCACGCAGCTGAGGGAGCACATACCAGATCCAGTGCGAGCGTTTCTTGCCGTTCCGGATTTCGCTGAGTGCCATTTCGTAAGTGTACTGGTTGTTCTGTGCCTGAATGAAGCGTTGGAGATTGTAAGTGTCTGTCTGTGCCATGATGTGCGGATGTTGTTTGGATCAATGGATAGGAAGGGTAACAACGCACCAGCCAGCAAGTCCCGGCTGACAGCCATGCAGTGCCGAAACACGCATTGCATGGCATCAGTGAAGGCTTGCTGGCCGGATGGATGAGAGGAAGAGAGGCATTCCCCCCCACAAAAAAAGAGGGGGGCAGGCTGCTTCCGAAACGTGCTTGTCAACTCGCTTTACGGTCAGTTCTGGTCGTAAGCGTGGCGTGGATAGTCGATCGTGTAGTGCAGTCCACGGCTTTCCTTGCGCTCCATGGCCTGACGGGTGATGAGGTAGCCCACGTTGATCATGTTGCGCAGCTCGCAGATGTCGCGGGTGGCCTTCACGCGCTTGAAGAGTTCCTCGGTCTCTTCGTAGAGCAGGTCGAGGCGCGTCCAGGCACGCTTCAAACGGAGGTCGGAACGCACGATGCCCACGTAGGACGACATGATCTGCTCCACTTCCTTCTCGTCCTGGCGGATGAGCACCTTCTCTTCGTTGGTCATCGTGCCCTCGTCGTTCCATTCGGGCACCTGCGTGTTGAACGCATATTCACCGATATGCTCCAAGGAGTGCTTGGCCGCAGCTTCGGCATAGACCACGGCTTCAATGAGCGAGTTGGAAGCCAGACGGTTGCCGCCGTGCAGCCCCGTGCAGGAGCACTCGCCCACGGCGTAGAGGCGATGGATGGAGGAGCAGGCATTGAGGTCGACCTTGATGCCGCCGCACAGATAGTGGGCACAGGGGGCCACGGGGATGTACTCCTTCGTGATGTCGATGCCTATGGAGAGGCACTTCTGGTAGATGTTGGGGAAGTGGTGCTTCGTCTGCTCGGGATCCTTGTGGGTCACATCGAGGCAAACGTGGTCGATGCCGTGGATCTTCATCTCCTTGTCGATGGCACGGGCCACGATGTCGCGCGGGGCGAGCGAGAGGCGTTTGTCGTACTTCTGCATGAACTCCTCGCCGTTGGGCAGGCGCAGGATGCCGCCGTAGCCGCGCATGGCCTCGGTGATGAGGTAGGCCGGATGCGTTTCGCCCGGATGGTAGAGGGCTGTGGGGTGGAACTGGATGAACTCCATGTCGCGCACCGTGGCCTTGGCGCGGTAGGCCATGGCAATGCCGTCGCCGGTGGCAATGTTGGGGTTGGTGGTGGTGGCATACACGGCACCGCAGCCGCCGGTGCAGAGCACTGTCACGCGCGAAAGGAAGGTGTCGATCTTCTGCGTGTCGGGGTCGAGCACGTAGGCACCGTAGCATTCGATGTCGGGCGTGCGGCGGGTCACCTCGATGCCCAGATGGTGCTGCGTGATGATTTCCACTGCGAAGTGGTTCTCCAGCACGGTGATGTTGGGATGGTTGCGCACGGCTTCGATGAGTCCGCGCTGGATTTCAAATCCCGTGTCGTCGGCATGGTGCAGAATGCGGAATTCGGAGTGGCCGCCCTCGCGGTGAAGGTCGAAGTCGCCGTTGTCCTTCTTGTCGAAGTTCACGCCCCACTTCACCAGGCGCTTGATGCCTTCGGGGGCTCCCTTCACCACCTGCTCCACGGCACGGCGGTCGGATATGTAGTCGCCGGCGATCATGGTGTCCTTGATGTGCTTGTCGAAGTTGTCCACCTCAAGATTGGTGACAGAGGCAATACCGCCCTGAGCCTTGGCCGTGTTGGCCTCTTCTATGGTGGTTTTGCACACGAGGGCCACCTTGCCTTTGCCCGAGGCGGCCACCTGGAGGGCGTAACTCATTCCGGCCACACCGGAACCAATTACCAGAAAATCGAATTTGCGTATCATCTGTGCGTCGATTGATTTTGACTGCGAAATTACGAAATGTTTTTGGGATGCGCATGCGATGGGGGCACAACTTCGTGCAATATGCCCTGAATGTACACGAGACCAATGTGACTTGAGGCCTGATTGCCGGTGGGAAATATAGACAGGTGAGCTATCTCACAAACAACTGTACTGAAATGAAGGAAACATGAAATATGGGGCCTACAACGAATCGTGTGAGCAATCAGATAGGACATCATACTTCACTTGGGGTTACCACAAAGGAACACGAAGATACGCGAAACCTTGCGGCGGAGTTTTTACCACTAAGAAACACGAATGAACACGAAGCCTTGCGGCAGAATATCCAACGAAGATGCTTGGGGAGCCGCGGCTTCCTAGCCGCGGACTCGGCGTTGTGTCTTTTTCCCGCGAAGGGCCGCGAAGCCATGCGACGGAGTCTTTACCACCAAGGGCCGCGAAGAAGCACGAAGCCCTGCGGCAAAATATGACAGCAATGACTATCAGTGCAATGGCTCGCGTGATCATTGGTTACCAGAGTATCCAGTATGGCGTTCGCATTTTCAATTCAACGAGCATTCGTATGAGTGGGTATGGAAAGGGCGGACAGAAAGCCCAACTGTTGCTTTCAGCCCGCCCTTGATGCATGCTAAATGAGTACCCCTAACAGGACACCCTATTCATTTGCTAATTAATACGTTCTAAACATCCAAGGAGCCTCAACGAATTCGGATTGCGCCAAGCGCGTGTATTCACGAGCCGTTCACCCGCTCCGAAAACGCCGGCCTTGCAGCCAACCGGATTCACGATTCGGCCCCTGATTCTGCTTCGGCCTGACGGATGAGGGGACGGGTGCTCTCCATGATGTCGAAGAGTTCGCCGACCGTTTCGGCACGGAGCATGGCTATGCGCGTGTTGCGGAAGTTGGGCAGACCCTTGAAGAGGGGCGTGGCGGCCAAGTGACGGCGGATGTGGAGAATGCCGCGATACTCGTCGATGCGTGCCACACTCTGCAGCACCTGTTCCTTGAGCACATCGAGTTTCCAGTCGGCCGTCATGGGGGCATAACGGCTGGGCACCACATGGTCGACACTGTGGTCGTCGGCATGGAGCAGGTCGTGGATTTCCTTGAAGATCCAAGGCCGGCCAAAGGTGGCCCGGCCCACCATCACGGCATCCACCCCGTAGCGGTCGAAGGCATCGCGCGCACGCTCGGTCGAGGTGATGTCGCCGTTGCCGATGATGGGGATGCGCATGCGAGGGTTGCGCTTCACTTCGCCGATGAGGCTCCAGTCGGCCTCGCCGTTGTACATCTGCGCACGGGTGCGCCCATGGATGGTGAGGGCCTGGATGCCGCAGTCCTGAAGCTGCTCGGCCAGCGGCACGATAATCTTGTGCTCGGCATCCCAGCCGAGGCGCGTTTTGGCTGTGACGGGCACATCAACGGCCTCCACCACGGCGCGCGTGATGCTGAGCATGCGGGGCACGTCCTGCAGCAGTCCGGCTCCGGCTCCCTTGCCGGCCACGCGCTTTACGGGGCAGCCGAAGTTGATGTCGAGCACATCGGGGTGGGCTTTCTCCACCACAATCTGGGCTGCATCGCGCACGGCTATGGGGTCCTTGCCGTAAATCTGGATGGCCACGGGGCGTTCCTCCTCACACACGGTGAGCTTGTCCAAGCTTTTGCTCACCATGCGCACGAGGGCATCGGCAGCCACAAATTCAGAGTAGACCATCGAAGCGCCGAGATGGCGGCAAAGCAGGCGAAAGCCGATGTCGGTGACGTCCTCCATCGGGGCCAGCAGCACGGGGCGCGGCCCCAAGTTGAGTGTTCCTATCTGCATGAGTCGGTTCGGTTGTTGTCGTTGGAAATGGATGAAGAGATTGGGGCCGCGGGCTTCGCGCCACCGGAGGCGGCCGGAGCGGCCAATGCCCTGCGCAGGGCTGCCACGGAGAGCAGAAGCAGAATGAGGCCCAAGGCGATGCAGCAGAAGGTGCCGCATGCGGTGATGCCCTGCTCCACTTGGGGAAAATACATCAGCAGCACGGCCAGCACATTGTTGGCCACATGAAGGGGAAGGCAGAGGCGGAGATTGCCGGTGCGAAGGAAGCAGAAGCCCAAGGCGATGCCCGAAACGAAGGCGGGCACCATCTGCATGAGGTTGCCATGCACCAGGGCAAACGCCACGGAGCTGAGCACCACGGACCATAGGGGACTGCACCCGGCCTGAATCATTCCTTGCAGCACGCCACGGCGAAACACGAGTTCCTCGCAGGCCGGCCCGACCAGGCAGAGCAGCAGCACGCACAGGCCGTTGTGCTTCATGCCTTCAAAGAGGAGCTGCGCACCGCCGTCGTCGAGCTGCAGCGGATCGAGCAGCAGGGAGAGGGCTACGCTCAATGCCATCATGCCGCCCAGGGCAAGCCACTTGCGCGCTGCACCGAGGGGGGGGAGCGACGGACGCGGCAGGGAACGGTCGGCCCAGCCATAGAACCAGAGCAGGCCGAGCGTAAGCAGGAATTCCACCACGAACAGGGCCACGCCACAGGCTTCGGGCGACACGGGAAGTTCGGCCAGCGGACGGCCCTGGCCGATGCTGCCGACATTGCCGAAAAGCAGGGCCACGGCACTGCCGATGATCTGCGCAAGCGCAAAGAGCAGGAAGATGACAACGGCTCGCTTCATGGCTCACTCAGCATTTGGCGCACGTGGTCGGCATCGATGGCGAGCTGCGACTGCAGTTCCTCGATGCTGGAGAAGCGGCGCTCGTCGCGCACGCGGCGGATGAAGCGCAGGCTGATGCGCTTGCCGTAGAGAGGGGCGCCGGAGTAGTCGAGCAGGTGCGTTTCGATGGTGCGGTCGTCGCCATTGTTGAGCGTGGGGCGCCAGCCGATGTTGAGCATGCCCATGTAGCTGAACCCGTCGACATCGGCACGCACGGCATACACGCCACGTCCGGGCACGATCTGCTCTTCGCAGTCGGGGCGGAGGTTGGCCGTGGGATAGCCCATGAGCGTGCCGGCATGGTGGCCTTCCACCACGGTGCCCTCGAGCACGTAGGGGCGGCCCAGGCAGGCGCGGGCCATCTCCACATTGCCAGCGGCCAGGAAGCGGCGCGTGGCCGAGGAGCTGATGCGCAGCTCGTGATCGTCGAAGGGGCGTTCGCGGAGCACTTCGATGCCGAGGTCATGGCCGTTGCGCACGTAGTCGCGGAATCCTGCACTGAGGTCGGAGCCGAAGTGGTGGTCGTAGCCCATGAGGAGGCAGCGCACATGAAGTTCCTTGCTGAGCACGAGGTCCATGAACTCGCGCGAGGTGAGCATCGACATGGCATGGTCGAAATGGAGCATGGCGCATGCGCTCAGCCCGGTCTGTTCCAAGAGCTGGAGCTTTTGGGCATTGGTGGTGAGCAGCTCGGGCCAGTAGTGCGTTTGCGAGAGCGCCAGACGCGGGTGTTCCTCGAAGGTGATGACCATGGGCTGAAGTCCCCGTCGGGCAGCCTCAGCCTTCACTTGTTCGATGAGGTAGGCATGACCGCGATGCACGCCGTCGAAAAAGCCGATGGCTGCACATGTGCTTTGCTGCAGATCGAAATCGCGGCGGAAGGTATGTAATGAATAGTTTGCCATATGTATAGGGATTTAAGTGGACGGGCAAGTATGATCAGCCTGCTTGACGGGCGAAACAGTGCAAGCAACTTACAGGGCTGGCTCGTCTACTTGTCAACTTGATTTTCTCGTCAGCTCGATGGCTTCGGGCGTGAGGCGGCCGTCGGCATCGAAATAGCGGAACCATGCGCTGCCCGCCGGGGCCAGGAGGGCATGCATGCCGCAACGGCGTGCGGCCTCGCAGTTGACCTCGGAATCATCAAAGAAGAGGATGTCGGAAGCCGGCAGGGCGGTGCATCGCGTGACGGCTTCGAAGATGGCGGCATCGGGCTTTTCCACTCCCAAGCGGCAGGAGAGGAAGATGAAGTCGAAGAAGTCGGCAGCTTCAAGCCCTTTATAGCGGAAAAAATCGCGTTCGGCCTGGTGCCAATGGATGAGGTTGGTGTTGCTGAGCAGGCTGACGGGATAGTGCCGGCGGATGCGCAACAGCATGTCGAGCCTTTCGGAAGGGACTCCGGGCAGGAAGCTTTCCCAAGCCTGGACGATGCTTTCGTCAGTGGCATCGGGCGAGGCGCCGAGGCGGCGGATGCCTTCGCAAAACTCGGGTATCGTGATTTCGCCCCGCTCGAGCTGGGAGAAGATGCCGGCTTGCTTGTATGCCCCGAGATAGTCCTCAACGGGGAAACCTATGGCATGGAAGGACTGCATGCAGCGGGCGCGGTCGAGATCGACCAGCACACCACCAAAATCAAAGAGCAAATGCATGGGGTAAGATTCTTTTCGTAAACTCGTCAACGTCGTTATTTACTCGTTTCACTTTTCACCACCTTGTAGAGCTTGTCGCTGGGACGCACTTTCTCGGGCACTGGGATGGACACGCGCATGCCTTTCACGGCTTTCTCCACAGGACCGTTGTCGCCGTGGATGTCGGTGGCGGTGACGTAGAGCGCACCGGTGGTGGGACCGATGATGAGCAGTTTGTCGCCCACCGAGAACTCGCCTGCCTCGATGTAGAACTCCCCTACCCCGAGCTTGGAGAAGTATTTCAGCCCTTTGCCCACATACTGCTTCTTCTCGGTGGCGCTCGAACCGTAGACGTTGCTCCATTCGCCCAAACGCTGGCCAAGGTAGTAGCCGTCCCAGAAACCGCGGTTGAACACCGTAGCCAGACGCTTGTTCCATTCCTCCACCTTCGCGGCTGAGAAGGTGCCTTCCTCCACGGCACGGATGGCTTCCTTGTAGCAGGTGACGACGGTGTAGACGTACTCTGCCGAACGGGCGCGGCCTTCAATCTTGAACACACGCACTCCGGCACGGATCATGCGGTCGATGAAACCGATGGTCTTGAGGTCCTTGGGACTCATGATGTACTTGTTGTCGACATCCAGTTCCACTCCCGTTTCGCGGTCGCGCACGGTGTAGCTGCGGCGGCACACCTGCATGCACTCGCCGCGGTTGGCGGAGCGGCCCAGATTGTCGAGCGAGAGGTAGCACTTGCCGCTGACAGCCATGCAGAGGGCACCGTGGCAAAACATTTCGATGCGCACAGGTTCGCCCTTGGGGCCGCATATGTGCTCTCGCTCGATGCATTCGTGGATGTGGGCCACCTTGTCGAGGCTCAACTCACGGGCCAGCACAGCCACGTCGGCAAACTGGGCATAGAAACGGAGGGCCTCGACATTGGAGATGTTGAGCTGCGTGCTCAGGTGCACTTCCTGGCCGATGCGGCGGCAGTAGGTCATCACGGCCACGTCGGAGGCAATGATGGCGGAGATGCCGGCCTCGTGGGCCGCATCGAGGATGCGCTCCATGAGGGGGATGTCGTCATCGTAGATGATGGTGTTGACCGTGAGGTAAGACTTCATGCCATGCTCGGCGCACTGGGCGGCTATGTCGCGCAGGTCGTCGATGGTGAAGTGGCTGGCACTGTGGGCACGCATGTTGAGGGCCTCAATGCCGAAGTAGATGGAGTCGGCTCCGGCCTTGATGGCAGCGGCCAGCGATTCGCGTGAACCGACGGGGGCCATGATTTCGCAGGCGGAGTGTGGATATGCTTGATTCATAAGATGGGGCTTAAAGGATGAAGGTGAGAAGAACGGACGGATGCGGGCCGGATGTTTCAGAAAATGCTCGTGCCGCAGAATCCGTCGATGGCGTCGGCCCGGGTGATGACCACGCGGCTGACTCCTTGGCTGACGGCATGAAGGGCATTTTCCACCTTGGGAATCATGCCGCCGCTGAGAGTGCCGTCGGCCCGCAGACGCTCAAAGTCGGCACGCGAGATGTGGGGAATGACGCTGGACTCGTCGGCAGGATCGGTGAGCACACCGGCGTGCTCGAAGCAGTAGGTGAGCGTGACTTCCATGCCTTCGGCTGCAAGGGCCTTGGCCACTTCGGAGGCGATGGTGTCGGCATTGGTGTTGAGCATCGAACCGTGGCCGTCGTGGGTGAGCGGAGCCAGCACGGGCACCACTCCCGCCTCGAGCAGCTGCCGGAGGCGATGGCCGTTGACTTGGTCAACATCGCCCACGAATCCGTAGTCCACTCCCTGCCGGGGCGGACGGCGGTGGGCCTGAATGACGTTCATGTCGGCTCCGGTCAGACCGAGCGCGTTCACGCCCTGCGACTGCAGGCGCGCCACGAGGTTCTTGTTGACGAGCCCGGCATAGACCATCGTCACGACTCGGAGCATTTCGGCATCGGTCACGCGACGCCCGTCGACCATCTGCGTGGCGATGCCCATGCGGGCGGCCATTTCGGTGGCCGTGCGCCCGCCGCCATGCACAAGCACTTTGGGTGCGTGAAGCGCACTGAAGTCGAGCAACAGGCGTTCGAGCGATTCGGGGGTTTCAACAATCTTGCCACCCACCTTGATGACTGTGACTTTCGTTTTCATAGTGCAAAAATACGGAATCGCATCCGTACGTGGAATTGGGAGCCATGCATTTTTTCAAGAAAGGCCACGGATCGGCAATGGGCATCCGTGGCCTTTCGGCTCATTCAGCCCGATAGAGGCCTTGCGTGATTTCATCAATGGAAAGTTCGCGGTAGACCATCTGGTAGTACTGCGGTTCTTCCTCATAGTAGAAGGCTATGCGTCCGTTCTTCTGCTGCACCATGGTGCTGTAGGCCGAACCCGTTTGCGACACCTGGAAGCGCCCGTTCCAGTTGGAGGCAAAGCGCAGCGGGGTGTTGTAGGTGTCGGGGGTGGACAGTTCCTTGAAGTAGATGGTGACATTCGTGCGGTTAGGCCCGGCCGGCAGGCTCTGCAAGGCCAGGTGGGTGGCCCGTCCGTCGGCCGTGCGGCGCACGGGCAGAATGAGGATTTCGCCGTTGCAGGCCGAGCTCTCGTTGCTGATGCCGCCGGGAGCGGTGCGCGAATCCACCACCTGCCCCCACTGGCCTCGGGCTGTGCGCACATCGGCGTAGCGGAACACATTGAAGAAACGGCCTCCGGCCTTGCGCGAGCTCAGCAGCACGCTGCCGTCGGGCAGTTCCTCACACTTGGGCTCGTCGCCCTTGGGGGCACAGCTGCGGCTGTAGTGGCCGAGCACGTGCCATTGCCGTCCGAAGTCGTCGGAATAGATGACGAAATTGCCTTGATGGGTGCAAAGAGAGGCATAGAGGCGATAGTAACGGCCCACCTTCACGCGGCTGCTCTGGCAAATGCGGCCCGACCCCATGAAGAGGGCACCGATGGTGCGGTGAAGCAATTCGTCGTAAATCTGGCCGGTGAGGTCGGTGGGCTGCTTGTCCCACACCCACTGCTTGAGGCGCTTGTGGTAGCGGGCATGCAGGCTCACCATGCGCTGGCGATGGTCGAGGGTGCTGTTCCAATAGGGCACGTCGCCCGACACGCACACCAGCAGCAGCTCGTTGCGCTTGCGGTCGGCCACGAGGCAGGCATCGCCGTAGCCGGCATCTTCTCCCTTGCCGCTGCCGACAAGCACATTGAACGGTTCGCTCCAGGTGCTTCCCTGGTCGGAACTGATGCGGCCGAGTATGTCGACACGTCCGTAACCGATGTCGCTGCCGCAGGGCCGGCGGTCGGACAAGGCGATGAGGTCGCCGTTGGGAGCGGAGGCAATGGCCGGTATGCGATAGGGGAATCCGGTGGCATCGCCGGTGTGGAAGAGGAGGGTCTGCGCCTGCACAAAGGCGGATGCACAACTGGCTATGAGCAGGAATAGGAGATGTTTGGGCTTAATCATAAGATGTGTGGAGTTAGTGTCAGATGGAAGGTGTATGCCGTCGTTGCGAGGGAAGAAGGGTCACTCTCCCCAGTTGCTGCGGTCGAGATTGCGGTAGCCGATGGCTTCGTAGAGGTGCTCCTTGCGAATGTCGGGGGCGGCATCGAGGTCGGCAATGGTGCGGGCCACGCGGAGGATGCGGTCGTAGGCACGGGCCGAGAGATTGAGACGGATCATGGCCCGCTTGAGCACATCAACGCATTCGGCATCCAGACGGGCAAACTGTTCGAGCTGGCGTCGCGACATCTGGGCGTTGCAGTAAGTGCCGGGGGCATCCTTGAAGCGCTCGGTCTGGATGGCGCGTGCTGCCACCACACGCTCACGGATGGAGGCGCTGTGTTCGCCCTCGGGAGCCGTGGCCAGTTCCTCCACGGGCACGGGGCTGACTTCCACCTGAATGTCGATGCGGTCGAGCAGCGGACCGGAAATCTTGCCCACATAGTTCTGACGCTGGCGGGGTGTGCACTTGCAGGGATGGGTGGGATGGTTGTAGTAGCCGCACGGGCAGGGGTTCATCGAGGCCACAAGCATGAACGAACAGGGAAGCGTGACGGTGTACTTGGCACGGCTGATGGTGATGACGCGGTCCTCCAGAGGCTGGCGAAGCGTTTCGAGTGCCGTTTTCGAGAATTCGGGCAGCTCGTCGAGGAAGAGGATGCCGTTGTGCGCCAGACTGATCTCGCCGGGTTTGCACTGGGTGCCGCCGCCGATGAGGGCCACATCGCTGATGGTGTGGTGGGGCGAACGGAAGGGCCTTTGCGAAATGAGCGAGGTGGAAGCCCCGAGCTTGCCTGCCACGGAGTGAATCTGGGTGGTTTCGAGGCTTTCGGCCAATGTGAGCTGCGGCAGGATGGAGGGGATGCGCTTGGCCATCATGCTCTTGCCGCAGCCGGGCGAACCGACGATGAGGATGTTGTGGCCTCCGGCCGCGGCCACCTCGAAGGCTCGCTTCACGGCTTCCTGCCCCTTGACATCGGCAAAGTCGTAGGGGGTGGATGCCTGTGCGCGGTAGAATTCCTCGCGGGTGTTGACGATGGTCTGCTGGAGGGCCGACTCGTTGCCGTTGAGAAAGTCCACCACATCGCGCAGATGCTGGGCCCCATACACCTTCAAACGGTTGACCACGGCAGCCTCGCGCTCGTTTTCCTTGGGCACGATCAGCCCTTCAAACTCATCGGCCCGGGCACGGATGGCTATGGAGAGCGCACCTCTGACGGGGCGGATGCTTCCGTCAAGACCGAGTTCGCCCACAAAGACGAAGCGGCCAAGCTTCTCGTCACTCACGATGCCGTTGACCGCCAGCAGGCCGATGGCCAGCGGGAGGTCGAAACCGGAGCCTTCCTTGCGCACGTCGGCCGGCGCAAAGTTGATGGTGTAGGAATTGGCGTCGTGGGGCGCGAGCTTCGTGTTGATCAGTGCACTGGTCACGCGCAGGCGGCTTTCCTTCACGGCATTGTCGGGCAGGCCGACCATGAAATAGGACGGCCCGTTGTCCTGAGCGAAGCGGCTCTGGTAGGCATTCACCTCAAGCAGTACGGGCATGGCCTGCATGCCGTTCATGGAGGAGGAATGGATGGTTTTTAGCATGATGATGTGGGAAGGGGGAACTTTTGGAGCTATGGTTGCAAATATGGGGCTTTCCTTTCAAAGGAGCAAACCTGCGGGCAAGAATCTGAGGTGAGCGACCTCGTGTGGGCCCTTTCTACTGCCGCATTTTCTGGCGTAGCTCGCTGATGTCGCTGATGTCGCGGGCCACGACACGGCCTTGCGCATTGACCAGCAGGCAGGAAGGCACACGGCTGAGGGCCAACCGGCTGATGAAGGGCGAGCGGAACGAGAGGCCGTCGCACACCACGGGCCAGGCTATGGTGTCGCGGCGCTGGGCTTCGCGGCAGGCTTTCACATCGTAGTCGGCAGAAACGGCCACACAGGCCCATTCGTTCATGCCGGGTTCACGCAGCAGGCGCTTCACCTCACGCAGAAAGGACAGGCTGGGGCCACGCCAAGTGGCATAGAGCACGATGAGCAGACGGCGGCCCCGATAGTCGGCCAGACGCACGGTGCGCCCGTCGAGGGTTTGGGCAGCAAGGTCGGGCAGCGGCTGCCCCACCCCGCTCTCAAGCTGCGGGCGGCAGGTGGTCCACAGGTGCTGCACGCTGGGCGAAGCGGGCTGTGCCTTGTGCAGCTCGCCCAGAAGCGAGAGGGCCGTGCGGGCATCCGTCGAAGCAGACTGCTCGAAATATTTCTTGAAAACGGCTACGGCTGCCAACGTGGCGGCGTGCGTTCGGATGAAGTCGGCTGCGGCCAGCCGCACATTGCGCTCCGGGCCGGAAGCATGGCTCTGGCGGAATTCGGAGAGCAGCTCGTTTTCCTCGGTACCGCCGATGGAGGCTTCGCCGATCTTGGAGGCATCGCCCTTCAGCTTCACCGTCTTGCCGGGTTCGAGCACCACATAGGTTTGGGTGAAGTTGGGATAGAGCAAGGTGAGGAGCATCGGGCGGGTGAGCTGACGCTCGTAGGTGAACTCGCCGTCGGAAATGCGGATGGTGTCGATGCCGGAGATGGTGCCGTCGTCGGTGTAGGCATAGAATTCGGCTTCGGAAATGTTGGTCAGCTTGCCTTGGAAACGGGCCTTGTCCTTGTCGGGGCCACAGGACACGCACAGCAGGATGACGGCCAATAGGGACAGGTAGGAGAACGGCTTGAAATGAATCATGGATAAGAATGAAGAGGCAGCTGCCCATGCGCTGAGCGGGACCAGCCGTCGGTGTGAATGAAAAAGGGCCACCGGGCAGGGAGGCTGTCGGGCCGCCCCGAAAGGGGGCGAGTCGACAAACGCCTGCCTGCCCGCCGGCCCATGTCGGGAGGGGGAGTGCGAAACGCGGATCAGCGCACGAGGCTTTGGAATGCGGAGTCGTTGAAGAGGCTCAGGAATTCCAGGTCATTGGCGGCACGCTGCTTGAAGCTGGCATCCTTGGCAATGGCCTCCTTGAGATGGCTCACCACGGATGAATCCTGGTTGGTGCGTGCGGCCAGCACGGCCTTCAGATAGCTGGTGAGGGCGTTCGGACGGGCCACAGCTGAAAGTGTGGAAGCTGCGGAAGCGTAGTCCTTACTCAGGATCTGGGCCAGAGCTGCAGAGTTGCTCTTCACGCCCTTCAGACTCTGGGCTGCTTGTGCATAGTTGCCGGCAGCCACCTGGAGGTTGCCCAACACTTCGTTGTAGTTCTGTGCCGTGGTGGCCTTGGAGAGGTAGGTCTGGGCGGCATCGGCATCACCTTCCACAAGGGCGAGCAGGGCCTTGTTGGCATTCGTTTCAGCCGCATTGGCCTGATGTGCATCGGCCTTGGCCAGATAGTCCTTGGCGCTTGTCATGTTGCCTTCCTGGAAGGCCAGCGTGGCCAAGTTGTTGTAGGCACGGTAGTCGTTGGGATAGAGCTTGGCCGTGGTGGCATAGATGTCCTTCTGCTCGGCGGGCACTTCGGTGAGGGTGGCAGCATAGAGCAGTTCCTCCACTGAGAGCTTGGAGGGATCGGCCTTGTACTGCTCCTGGATCTCGTCGTCGGAACGTCCGATGAGGTTGTAGTTGATGGTGAGACGTGCACGGCGGAGTTCGGGCAGGATTTCATCGGCCAGTTCCTTGAATCCGGCAGAGAGGTTGCGGATCTGCTTCTCGCGTTCCTCGGGATCCTGGTACATCGAGAGCACGCGCAGGATCACCTCCTTGTCCTGGATGTTGGATGCCTGCACGAGCTGCTGGAATCCTTCCCAGTCCTCGGCGGTGTAGCGCTTGTCAACGTCGGCATCGAGCTTGGCTTTCTTGAGCTGGTCGTTCACATACTTAGAGGAAGAGTTCTGGCGCTTCTCGGCCAAAGCGGTGTTGAACTTGAGGGAGCCCTCGGGCGATGCATAGGCCGACACTTCGATGTTGTCGAGCATGAGGCCCTTCTGGTCGGCCTTGATCTCGCGGAGCGTCTGCACGAAATCCTGCACGGAGGTGCCCTTCAGCTCGCTGGTGCGCACATTGGCCTGGTTGATGAGGTATTTGATCTGAGCCTGCTTGGTCTGCTTGATGGCATACTGGTAGGTGTCGGGAGCGATCTCTGGATTGGCCGAAGCTGCAGCCTGGCCGATGAGGGTGGAAGTTGCCACCACACCGTTGGCCACCTTCACTTCAGGCACTTTCACCTGCTTCTTGCCCACATGGGCATTGAAGGTGAGGTAGAGTTCGCTCTTCTGCATGTCTGGCACATAGGTGAAGGTGTTCTTCATCGTGTAGCTGCCGCCCAGCTTGTAGGAGATTTCCTGGTCGTTGCCCTGCACCTTTTCGCCTTGGAACGTGGCACTCTGGCCCGTGGCCTGTCCGTTTGCATAGCGAAGCACGGGAGTGACCGTCACCACGGCCTTGCGCTTCATGTACTTTTCGGGGAAGCGTCCGTTGATTGTCACGGGCACCTGGCCGCCTACGGCTTCCAGCGGGGAAGGAGTCACGGTGAAATTGTCGGACGAGAGTTCGCCCAACTTGTTGCACGAGGCGAGAGCCATCGTTCCGGCCATGGCCAACGTGAAATAGAGCTTGCTTTGCATGTTCTTTATAGTATGTGTTGGTAATACGTTGCTTTATCGTTGAGATTCACGCAGAATCTCCATTGTGCAAAGTTAAGCATTTCCCATCAACGCTGATGCATCTGCCTGTGCTTTTTTGTCTTGTTAAGATTCACAGTGAAACGGCCACGCGCAGAGCCTCTTGCATCTGAACGCAAAAAGGGCCGCAAAGCTGCCGCCGGGCCCGAAGGCTGTAGCGGATGGCTTTGCGGTCCTTAGTCAAAGCAATCGGAATGGCGGGATTTACTTCTCTTTGGCCACGCCAATCACGACACGGTTGGAGTCGTTGTCGCGGAAGGGCTGCACGGTGTCGCCCTTGAAGCCGGTGGTGATGCGCGATGCGCTGATGCCGTACTTCTCGGTGAGGAGCTTGGCCACACGGTCGGCACGCTTCTGCGAGAGTGCGCTGTTGATGGAAGCATTTCCGGTGCCTGCATCGGCATAGCCCATCACTTCGGCCGTAGCCGTGGGATGGCTCTTCATCCAGTCGGCGAGTTCCTTCACCTTGGCTTCCTCGGTGGCGCGCACGGCACTGCTGTTGATGAGGAAGAACACTTCCACCTTCTTCTCTTCGAGGCGACGCACTTCTTCCTTCTTCTCGGGCTCGGGAGCGGGTGTCACGACGGGTTCGGGAGTCACCACGGGCTCGGGAGCGGGTTCGGGAGCAGGTGCGGGTGCGGGCACGGGGGCAGGCTTGGCAGCCTTGCCACGTCCGAACTTGAAGTTGAGGCCGAGGAGGGCCTGCACTTGCCAGTCGCCATGGCCGTTGATCTTGGAGTTGAAGCGGTCGTGCAGGTTGTTGGCCGTCACTTCGAGGTTGAGGCCTACGGCACGGCAGAGCTCGGCTTCAAGCTGCATGCCCACACGGAAATTGTGCACGAGGCGGTCGTCGTCCCAATTGAGGCTCAGACCGGCATCCTTGGCAGCAGGAGCCATGCCGTTGAGGTCGTCGTTGTCCCAGGCATAGCCCAAGCCCACGCCACCGATGAGATAGGCATTGAGCGTGTGGTGCTTCTGGGGAGCGAACACGTTGCAGAGGTTGAGCATGAGGTCGAGGTCGGAGGTCACGAACTTGTAGTCGTAGGTCGACTGCGTGGCCTTGAGGCCGCCTCGCTCGTTGATGCCGCTCACGTGCAGACGTGCACCCACTGCAGGAGTGAACATGCCGCCCACACTCACGGCTCCGATCGGAGTGATGAGTTTGTCGGCCTTGTAGTTGGTGAAAGTGGCCTGAGCGCCACCCTGCACTCCGAAGAACACGTAGGGATAGTCCTTCTTACCTTGCTTCTCACCTTCCTGGGCGAAAGCTGTCTGTGCGCCAAGTCCCAGCAGGAGGGCCGACGCTAACGCGGTTTTAAGGTTCATCATAGCGATTTGTATATCTTAATTTTCGAAAATTCGTTGAAAGTTTGGGGACAAAGGTAATGAAACTTTTTAAGCTATGCAAAAAAAGCATTTGAATTCGGCATTTGATGCTTGCATTCGTGCCGTTCACTCGATGGTGCGGAACTCATAACCCTGCGAAAGGAGCCATTCGATGGCCCTGGGCAAGGCGTAAAGCAGCTTGTCCTGGCTTTTGAGCGAATCGTGGAAGGTGATGATGCTGCCGTTACGCGCATAGCGCCGCACGTTGAGCAGCACGTCGCGCCCGTTGAGGCGGGTGGAATAGTCGCGGGTGACAAGGTCCCACATCACCACACGGTAGTGCTGGCGCACCATGATGTACTGTTCCCACTTCATCCACCCATGGGGCGGACGGAAGAGGTCGGTGTGCAGGTATTCGTTGGCCTTGTCGACATTGCGCATGTAGGAACGGATGCCGTGGCGGAGTCCGCCGATGTGGTTGAAGGTGTGGTTGCCCAAGCGATGCCCACGCTCCTTCACCATCTGGAAGATGTCGGGATGCTTGCGGATGTTGTCGCCCACCATGAAGAAGGTGGCCTTGATGCCGTAGTGGTCGAGCACATCGAGCACCCAAGGAGTCACTTCGGGAATGGGCCCGTCGTCGAACGTGAGGTAGACGGCATGTTCCTCCGGCTTGATGCGCCACAGGGCAAGCGGATAGAGCCAGCGGAGGAACCGGGCGGGTTGTTCGATAATCATGGGGAGAAAATGGGGAGGAAATGGGGAGAAAATGAGGAGAAACGCGATGAGAGTCCCCCACCCTGCCCCGTGCGCCATCCGCCGGGGGAAAGCCTCAGCGGAAAGCACCGGGGCGGGCCGGAAACTCTCATGCTAGTTAGTCACAGTGTGTCAGTTGCCTTGCGGCTGGTTGCGCTGCATCAGTGCCTGGTAGCCGATCTGGAAGGCCGGCTGCTGGGACTGATATTCTATGCGCTTGAGGTAGGCGGCAGCCTGCTTGTCGCCCGACTGCTGCAGGGTGTGGGTGGCCTCCATGAGGCTGTTCACCAAGTAGAGGCAAGTGTTGCCGTAGGTGTTCACACGGTCGCCCAAGGAATTGAGGTAGGTGAGATACTGTATGTCGTAGTCAAGCACCTGCTTGGCCACCTGGGCTGCCTCCTGCTTGTTGCCGGCTTCGAGCCAGAGGGTGCTGAGCTGCGAATCGTCGTCGGTGTAGGGGATGTTGGAAGCAGGAAGCTCCTTCTTCTGCTTCTCCAGCACCTTGAGGGCGGAAGCCTTGTCGCCGCGGCGCAGCAGGTTGTCGGCCAGCATGAAGAACATGCGGCGATGCGTCTGGCACATGCGGCCCACGGTCTCGTCGATGTAGAGATCCTTGCGGCTCATGTTGCCATACTTGAAGCGCGTCATCATGTTCTTGTACATGGTGTTGGCATCGATCGTGCCCATCTGCCCGTAGTTGAACGGAGTGATGCGATAGGCCAGGCCTTCCAGCACGAGGTAGTTCTCGAGTCCGGCAAAGTTGCTGGCACCGAGCGTCACGCTCATATACATCGGGCGCTTCCAGTTGGCATGCGCCAGCATCTCGTAGATCATCACGTCGGAGCGGTACACACCGCCCTGCTGCTGGGCAGCCTTCTTGAGCGAGATGATCATGTGGTCGGGAATGCTGTCGGGGCCGAGGGGAAGCATCATGCCGCTTTCGATCACGGCCTGCTTGTCGACCTTCACCACCACGGAGTCGGTGGGGAAATAGCCTCCATCCACACGCTTCACATAGTGGTCGATCACGTAGCTCAGCTCGTAGGGGTCCACCTTCGGGTTGCGTGCCTTCTCCTCATCGAGCAAGTGCTTGTCCTCGGGACGGATGGGATAGAACGTGTGACGGCCGTTGTCCACATAGAACAGGCGGTCCCAGGTGATGGGAAGCGAGGGGGAATCGTAGGCCGGACGGCGCATCTGGTCGGTATACCAGTCGGTCTGCAGATACGAGAGGTTGCACACGCGGGCATCGGTGCGCTGTCCCTCCACCTCCTGGTTGTACCACAAGGGGAAGGTGTCGTTGTCGCCGTTGGTAAAGATGATGGGCGCGCCCTTGTCGGGCAGCGTGTTGAGATAGTTGAGTCCGAAGTCGCGGCACGAATAGCGGTCGGAACGGTCGTGGTCGTCCCAAGTCTGGCTCACCATCTGGAGCGGCACGAGCACACCGATCACCGAGGCCACCACAGCCGGCACGGCCGAGGGCTTCTTCATGAGCTTCTCCATCCACTGTGCCAGGGCGGCCACGCCCAAGCCGATCCAGATGGCAAAGGCGTAGAACGAACCGGCGTAGGCATAGTCGCGCTCACGCGGCTGGCTCGGCGTCTGGTTGAGGTAGAGCACAATGGCCAGTCCGGTCATGAAGAACAGGAAGAACACCACCCAGAACTGGCGCACGCCCTTCTCGCCGCGATAGGCTTGCCAGAAGAGGCCGATGAGGCCAAGCAGCAGAGGCAGGCAGTAGAACACGTTGTGTCCCTTGTTGTTCTTCAGCGCATCGGGCAGCAGGCTCTGGTCGCCATACATGGCATTGTCGATGAACGGAATGCCGGTAATCCAGTTGCCGTGCTCCAGCTCGCCCATGCCCTGGATGTCGTTCTGACGTCCGGCAAAGTTCCACATGAAGTAGCGCCAGTACATGAAGTTCACCTGATAGGAGAAGAAGAAGCGGAGGTTGTCGAGCTGCGAGGGCATCTGTCCGGGCATGGTCTGTCCGTCCTTGGTGGTGAAGGTCACGTCCTTCATCGTGATGTCGCCCATCCACTGCTGGTACTTGTCGGTGTGGGCAGCGCTCCACATGCGGGGGAAGAGCATGGTCAGTCCGCCGGGGTACTTCACGCCCACCGTTTCCTCAATGTCCTCATAGCGGTCGGGATCCGTAGGATTAGCCTTCTCCTGACGCTGGGTGCGAACGCGGCGGTCGTAGTCGATGGCACCGGCGGAATAGGCCTGTCCCTGCGAGCAGAAGGCCTCGCCCTTGAAGAGCGGGTAGGATCCATACTGCTCACGGCTCATGTAGGAGCCGAGCGTGAACACGTCTTCCGGCGAGTTCTGGTCCATGGGCGGGTTTTCGGTCGAACGGATCACGATCACGGCATACGAGGAGTAGCCGATCATGAGCATCAGCATGCAGAGCAGCGAAGTGTTCATGAAGCGCTTGCGCACCACGTAGTTTCCGTCCTTGCCCTTGAGGTGGAGAGCCCACACGAGTGCACCGGTCAGCAAGATGCCGAGCAGCACACACATCGTGCCGTGCCCCATGAAGGGAATGCCGAGCAAAGCCACGGAGAGCACATAGAGCAGGCAAGTGCGCTTGTGGTTGGCCGTGGTGGAACTCCAGATGGCGGAGAGCACCACGCCGATGAGTGCAAGGATGTAGATCACCATGCCCGTGTTGAAGGGCAGGCCGAGCGTGTTCACGAAGAAGAGCTCCGACCATCCGCCCACCTTCACGATGCCCGGCACCACACCGTAGAGCACGGCGGCCACAAGGAGCATCGAAATGGCCAGCGCCACGAGTGAGCCTTTCAGGTTGGCCTGCGGATTGCGCTTGTAGTAGTAGACCAAGGCAATGGCGGGGAGGCAGAGGAGGTTGAGCAGGTGCACACCGATGGAGAGTCCCGTCAGATAGAAGATGAGCACCAGCCAGCGGTCGGCATGCGGCTCGTCGGCATGGTCTTCCCACTTGAGGATGAGCCAGAACACGAGTGCCGTGAACATGGAAGAGTAAGCGTACACCTCGCCTTCCACGGCCGAGAACCAGAATGTGTCGCTCCAGGTGTAGGCCAGAGCGCCCGTCAGGCCGCATCCCATGATGGTGATGAGCTGGCGGAGATTGGTCACCTCCCCATTATCGCAAATCAGCTTGCGGGCCAGGTGTGTAATGGTCCAGAAGAGGAACAGGATACACAAGGCCGAAAGCAAGGCCGACATGATGTTCACGCAGAAGGCCACTTTCGTGGGGTCGCTGGTGAATTGGGTGAAGAAATTGGCCGTGAGCATGAAGAACGGCGCACCGGGCGGGTGGCCCACCTCCAGCTTGTAGGCTGTGGTGATGAACTCAGGGCAATCCCAGAAGCTTGCCGTCGGCTCCACCGTTGAGCAATAGGTGAAAGCAGCGATGGCAAAGGTCAACCATCCGAGGAGGTTGTTTACCAGTTTGTACTGTTTCATGTGAGAATGACGCTGTAGTAGCTTTAATGAAATAGGTTTTGTTGGAATGTTTGTTCGATCATGAACGCATGCAACGGCATGCAGCGTGCAAAATTAGCGATTTTAATCGGGATGCAGTGAGGTACGGGGGGATATTAACGTAAATGTAGTTGACGGGGTGCCAAGTTGAATGAGTCACGCCCCGTCAACTTTGCCCACCTTCCTCACCTTGCGAACTCAAACGAGAGGTGCCCGCTGTTCACCAGGTCGTCGTGACTGATGACAAAGCTCTTCTGCTCCTTTCCGCCGATGCTGACGCGTCGCACATAGGCCTTCGATCCCGTGGCACCCGGAGCCTCGATCACCAGCTGGCGCTGCTTGTAGAAGCCCGGCTGCAAATCGATGGTCACCTTGTCGAACACCGGAGCCGTCAGAATGTAGGTCGGGTCGCCCGGACAGTTGGGATAGAATCCCATCATCGAGAAAATGGCCCAAGCCGACATCGTGCCCGTGTCCTCGTTGCCCGGAATGCCGTTGGGCTGCGTGGTGTAGTGCTTGGAGAGCAGCTCACGCGTCAGCTTTTGCGTACGCCATTCCTCTCCTTTGAAATAAGAGAAAAGGTAGGGATAGGCAATGTCGGGTTCATTGGCCGGATCGTAAAGTCCCTCATCAAACACGCGCTGGAGCTTGTCGACAAACTTCTTGCGTCCCCCCATCAGTTTGGCCAGTCCGGGAATGTCGTGCGGCACATAGAAAGTGTAGTTCCATGCACTGCCCTCATGGAATCCGGGATTCGGCTCAAAGTTAGCCCCCAGTTTCGGATCGAACGGCGTGAGGAACTTCCCGTTCGGCAAAATCGGGCGCAACGTGCCGTATTCGGCACTATAGTAGTGCTTGTAGCCCATCGAGCGCTGGGCGAAGAGGCGTGCGTCCTCCTTCTTGCCCAAAGCCTCAGCCATGCGCGAGAGGGCATGGTCGGCAATGTAGTATTCCAAGGCATGGCTCACCGAGTTGTCAAACTCTCCGGTGAGGGGCACGTAGCCCTTCGCGGCATAGTCGTCAATGTCGGGACGGAGCGGATTGTCGCGCCCCGGGGTAGTAGCCCCTTTGCGCATGGCCTCATAGGCCAGGTTCACGTCGAAGTCGCGCAGTCCCTTCATCCACGAGTCCACGATCACGGGAATCGACGGATCGCCCTCCATCGTGTAGGTTTCACGCCCGTAGAGTTCCCATTTGGGCAGCCATCCGTGCTCTTCGTACATGCCCAGCATCGATTGCAGCATGTCGCGCTGCCGCTCGGGATAGACCAGCGTGAGCAGCTGGTGTACGTTGCGGTAAGTGTCCCACAGCGAGAACACCGTGTAGCGGTTGCCATTCACCGTCTTCACCTGTTCGCTCTCCATGGCCGGATACTGCCCGTTCACGTCCTGCAGCACGTTGGGATGGATGAGCAGGTGGTAGAGTCCCGTGTAGAACACGCGGCGCTGCTCCTCCGTGCCACCCTCCACGCGGATGCGGCCCAAGTCCTGGTTCCAGCGTTGGCGTGCCTCGGCATGCAGCTCGTTGAAGTGTCGGCCGGCTTGCTCCTTCTCCAGGTTCTCGCGTGCATTGGCTATGCTCACGAAGCTCACGCCCATGCGCACTTCCACCTGTTCGCCTTCGGCGGCATCGAAGGTGAACCATGCACCGATGTCGTCGCCCGAAAGCTCACGCGCATAGCGGGTGTAGATTTTGTACTTGTTGTCGTCGGGATCCCACTCCGCTTCCACGCCCTTCTTCGGACGCTGGAATTTCCAGTAGCCCGAGGCAGCCGGCACTTTCTCCACGCGCATCACGAAATAGATGGGAAACACGGCCTGCGTGGCATCGTAGCAAAACGTGCCGAGCAGTTTCGATCCTTCCACTTCGTTGGGAGCCGTGCGGCGCATGGTGGCTCCGCTCTCGTTGGTGAGTCCCTCGCCCAAATTGAGCAGGATGTGGGCCTTGCCCTTGGGAAAGGTGAAACGGGCCATGGAGGTGCGCGGGGTGGCGGTCACTTCGGTCGTGATGCCATACTTTGTCAGCCGGTTGGAATAGTAGCCGGGCGAAGCCGTTTCCTCGGAGTAGGTGGAACCGTAGCGGTGGTAGTCCACACAGAGCGTGTCGCCCAAGGTGGGCATGAGCAGGAGCGACCCGAGGTCGGGGCAGCCCACACCGCTGAGGTTGACGTGCGAATAGCCCGTGAAGTAGCTGTTGGTGTTGTCGTAGGGCGTGCTCCACCAGCGGGAATCCTTGTCGTAGCGGTTGAGGTCGGACCCCATCACGTTGAAGGGCACCACGCTCATCATGCCGCTCGGACACACCGCACCGGGATTGCACGTACCGAAGTTGGTGGTTCCCACGAACGGATTCACCCAGTCCACAGGTTCCAGATGTGCTGAAGCCGACACACAGATGGCCAGCAGGAATGTCAAGAGAATATGTTTCATGATTGGGAGGTTGACTCGTATTCCGCCTGAAGGGGCTTCACTGCCTCTTCAGGAAATCAATAATTTCGCTGATGCGGCCAAAGGCCATCCCCACCACCGTGTCGGCAGCACCGTAGTACACGGCCACCTTGTCGCCCTCGGTGAGCGCGGCACAGGGGAACACCACATTGGGCACGTCGCCGGCCAATTCGTAGGGAGCAGCCGGTGCCAGCAGATACTCCATCGAGCGGTGCAGCACCTTCGAGGGATCCTGCAGGTCGAGCAAGGCTGCCCCCATGGAGTAGCGGAAGCCATTGCACGTGGTGATTACGCCATGATAGAACAGCAGCCAACCTTCCTCCGTACGGATGGGCACACTGCCCGCCCCGATCTTCGTACACTGCCAGGCACTTTCCTCAAAGGGAGTCACCTTCATCACGCAACGGTGTTCACCCCAGTACTTCATGTCGGGTGAATAGCTGATGTAGATGTCGCCGAAAGGCGTGTGCCCGTTGTCGCTCGGGCGTGAAAGCATGGCATAGCGTCCGCCGATCTTCTCAGGGAAAAGCACCCCGTTGCGGTTGAAGGGCAGGAATGCATTCTCGCATTGGTAGAAAGTTTGGAAATCAAAGGTGTAGGCAATGCCGATGGTGGGGCCATGGTAGCCGTTGCACCAAGTGATCCAATAGCGGTCGTCAATCCAGGTGACACGCGGGTCGTACTTGTAGTCCGAATCGATCATCTGCGTGTTGCCAGGCACGAAGCGAATGGGTTCGTGATTGATGTCCCAATGAATGCCGTCCTTGCTGAATCCGGCAAAGATGTTCATCTGCACACGGCGGTTGTCGCAACGGAACACGCCGGCAAAACCGTCGCCGAAGGGCACCACGGCACTGTTGAAAATGCTGTTGGAAGTAGGGATGTCGTAACGTCCGATCACGGGGTTCTCAGTGAAGCGCCACATCACGTCGGTGCAGCCTTCGGGGCGTTCTTGCCAAGGAATCTTTTGCATACTTGATGGTTTGTGGGGTTAGCAGATTTTGTTGTTTCGGGCAAAATTACGTAAATCTGCCGTGGCATAAAAGCATTCGGCCGATTAATTGCTTTCCCATGCCGTAGTGAGCCACTCGCACCGGCAGCTCATGGGGCAATCTCCGGCCATTATCCCGACAGAACGCTTCTGCGGGCAAGTATAAACGTGAACGCCTGCGTTCCGAACAATATTTTCAAGGCCTGTTGCTGCCATGTGAAGTTTTTTATGCTTACATTTGCAGCTATCTCCCGACAATCAAACATTTGAATTATGATCGTATCAGTAGCCAATCCCATCTATGACTCCGTTTTCAAGTATCTGATGGAGGACGAGCGCATCGCGAAGACCATTCTTTCCGCTTTGCTCAAAAAGGACGTGGTGCATGTGCAGGTGCGTCCGCACGAAT
>DAIRWG010000001.1:98671-101583 GCA_036802405.1 Alloprevotella sp. | reverse complement strand
GTAAAAATCCGTCCACCCCTGGGACTTTTGGGACTTTGGGACTTTCACGGGGAAAACGCATCAAATCGGGCAAGCGCCACCCCTACAAAACAGGCGACAGTGCAAGCACAAATCCGTGAAATGGAACAATCTACTACCTAATGTCCGCGGAAATGCTTCGAGACAAGCAGAAAATGCACAAAAAAATCTGGAAAATAATTTGTAAAATACTTGCACGGATAAAATATTATTCGTACCTTTGTACATGTAAGGAAGAAGGAAATAAGCCAAGCGCGCAGCTTATACATTTCAAGAAAAAGCCTTCCTTTCAGAGAGAATTCATTCATCATTTACCTAAAAACATTTCAACACAATGATTCCAGTAGTAGTAAAAAGCATCAAGAGACCCGGCAGCGACGATCGGAAGTTCTACGTACAGGTTGCACCCACCGTGCCGCTCAACCTCGAGAGCATCGCCACCAACATCAGCGCACGCTGCACCGTCACCGAAACGGACTGTCTGGCCGTGCTCAGCGCCCTGGAGGCCGAAGTGATCACCGCCCTCCTCAACGGCAACTCCGTTCGCCTCGGACAGCTCGGCTCGTTCCGCCCCACCGTGACCTCGGCAGGAGCGAGCAAGCGCGAAAACGCCACGACCGACATGGTGACGACCGTGCGTGCACGCTTCACCGCAGGCGCAAGGCTCCGCAAGGCACTCGACCCCGCCCTGGGCAGGGCGAAGTTCATCATGCGCACCTCGTCCGGCCTCGCCGACAAGGAGGAGTTCGCCTGACGCCCCATTGGCGCTCCACGACCAACGGCTCCGCGCAGCACCGGGGGCAGCCACTACCGAAGGACGGAAATCCACACTGAGCTCACCCAATCATGACCCCGCCCCAAGGGCCGCGCGATGATCGCCGCCAACGGCAGGTGCCGGACGATGACACCATCCTCCGTCACCTGCCGCATTATTTCACCAAAAGCCTAAAAAAACACACCCATCATGCTCATCCCTCAAGTTACCCACAAAAGGTGTCCGCGATGCGGACGCACCCTTCCGGCATCAGCCTTTGCCGCCGACCGTACCCAGCGCGACTGCCTCGACCCCGAATGCAAACGCTGCCGACAGCTCCGCCGCCGCGAGAAATCGCCGCTCAGCAAACAGCTCGCACGATTCACCGACGACGACCTGCAGAGCGAACTCGACCGCAGGGCACAGCTTCACCAGAACCCTTCGGCCTAAAGCCTGCAGACGACGGCCGTTGGCCCCTCAGGAAAGGCTGGACACGAAACGCGCCGACCGGCCATCCTGTACTCAGCCTTGCGTCATTTACCACAATTCCACACGCACCTACATCACCATGCCTACTCCCCAAGTCATCACCGTATTTCTCATGCTCCTTTCCGGCATCGCGCTCTGCACCGCATCGTTTGTCATGCCTCCCGAAGGCGAAATCAGTTCCTCAGCCATGAACTTCATGGGCGAAGCACTCATCTATGCCGCCTCCGTGTTTGGCCTCACCAGCTATGTGGACTACCGCCTGCGCAAGCTCAAGTGAAGTGCGCGAATCCCAGAAGCATGACCCACCCCTTATCAGATCAGTACAACCTAAAAAACACACCACACTATGGACTACATCATCATCCACTGTTCCGCCACGCGCGAGGGCCGACCGTTCACCGTGACCGACATCGACCGCTGGCACCGTGCCCAAGGCTGGAACGGCTGCGGCTACCACTACGTCATCACGCTCGACGGCCGCATCCAGAGCGGACGCCCCCTGTGGAAACGCGGCGCGCACTGCCGGGGCTACAACGCCGGAAGCATCGGCATCTGCTACATCGGCGGACTCTCCGCCGACGGCAAGCCCAAGGACACGCGCACCCCGCAGCAGAAGAAGGCCCTCCGCCGCGTGCTGCTCACCCTCCGCCAGCGCTACCCCGAAGCCTGCATCGTGAGCCACCATACGCTCAACCCCGGCAAGGCCTGTCCCTGCTTCGATGCCGAAACCGAATATGCCGACATCTGAAGAACCGCCGCCAGGCCGGCGGGCCGACAAGCAGGCAGACCGTCCTCATGCGCGTCACACCCTGCCCGCCGGCCCGTCGGCCTGACAACACGCAAACTATTCAACTTCCACACTCAGAATTTGGCTCTTCGCGCGGTTTGCACTATCTTTGCAAGCGTTTGCCCGCCAGGGCTTCCACGCTACAAGCTCAACAGCAACAACACAAGCACACAACGAAATATATGATTAGCAACGATTTCAGAAAGTTCGCCACATCAAACGCAGGCATCAACTCCATGGTGCTTGACGATGTGATCAAAAGCCAGAACCAGTATCTCAACCCCTATATTCTGGAAGAGCGCCAGCTCAACGTGACTCAGATGGACGTGTTCTCACGCCTCATGATGGACCGCATCATCTTCCTCGGCACCCAGATTGACGACTACACCGCCAACACGCTGCAGGCACAGCTCCTTTACCTCGACTCCACCGACCCCGGCAAGGACATCTCCATCTATGTGAACTCTCCGGGCGGATCCGTTTACGCCGGACTCGGCATCTACGACACCATGCAGTTCATCCAGAGCGACGTGGCCACCATCTGCACCGGAATGGCCGCCTCCATGGCCGCCGTGCTCCTCGTGGCCGGAGCCGAAGGCAAGCGTTCCGCCCTGCCCCACTCCCGCGTGATGATTCACCAGCCACTGGGTGGCGCGCAAGGACAGGCCTCCGACATTGAGATTACGGCCCGCGAGATCCAGAAGCTCAAGAAGGAGCTCTACACCATCATCTCCGACCATTCGCACACCCCCTTCGACAAGGTGTGGGCCGACTCCGACCGCGACTACTGGATGACGGCTCCCGAAGCCAAGGAATACGGCATGATCGACCGCATCTACCAGCCCAAGAAGAAGCAAGACTAAT
>DAIRWG010000001.1:0-98571 GCA_036802405.1 Alloprevotella sp. | reverse complement strand
GGCCTTCCACACTATCACTCAAATGGCCAAAAAGAAAGAAAACCAATGCTCATTCTGCGGGCGCCCCGAAAGCGCGGTGCCCCTGCTCCTGACCGGCATGTCGGGCTTCATCTGCTCCGACTGCCTGCAGAGCGCCTACGGCATGATCCACAAATACCTGGGCAACCAGGACCTCGAGGACTTTGATGCCGACGGCAACGAAGCTACCGAAACGAAAAAAGACGCCTCGCTCGACGTCAACCTCAAAAGCGTGCCCAAGCCCAAGCAGATCAAGGAATACCTCGACCAGTACATCATCGGGCAGGACGATGCCAAACGCTACCTCAGCGTGGCAGTCTACAACCATTACAAGCGACTCTCGCAGAAGAACTCCGATGCACAGGAGAACGATGTGGAAATCGAGAAGTCGAACATCATCATGGTCGGCTCGACCGGCACGGGCAAGACGCTTCTGGCACGCACCATCGCACGCCTGCTCGATGTGCCCTTCACCATTGTCGACGCCACCGTGTTCACCGAGGCCGGCTACGTGGGCGAGGACATCGAAAGCATCCTCTCGCGTCTGCTTCAGGTGGCCGACTTCGATGTGGAACGTGCCGAACGCGGCATCGTGTTCATCGACGAAATCGACAAGATCGCACGCAAGAGCGACAACCCCTCCATCACCCGCGACGTGAGCGGCGAAGGCGTGCAGCAAGGCCTGCTCAAGCTGCTCGAGGGATCCATCGTCAACGTGCCCCCCAAGGGCGGACGCAAGCACCCCGACCAGGACTACGTGCACGTCGACACACGCAACATCCTCTTCATCTGCGGCGGTGCCTTCGACGGCATCGAACGCAAGATAGCCCAGAGGCTCAACACGCACACCGTAGGGTTTGACTCCGTGCAGAACGCACAGAAACTTGATGCCGCCGACCTCATGCAGTATGTCGAGCCGGTCGACCTCAAGAGCTTCGGCCTCATTCCCGAAATCATCGGCCGACTCCCTGTGCTCACCTATCTCAAGCCGCTCGACCGCCAGGCACTGCGCAGCATCCTCACCGAACCGAAGAACTCCATCGTCAAGCAGTACACCAAGCTCTTTGCCATGGATGGGGTGACGCTCCGATTCACCGACGAAGCACTCGACTTCATCGTCGACAAGGCCGTGGAGTACAAGCTCGGCGCACGCGGACTCCGCTCCATCGTCGAGAGCATCATCATGGATGCCATGTTCGAAGTGCCATCCACCGATGCCAAGGAGTTCACCGTCACCCGCGAATACGCCGAGCAGCAGATGGCCAAAACAGACAAGCGCAAGCAAACTGCCGCACAAGCCTGAGCCGGCCCTCCGCCCCGATGCCCCTCCACCCCGTTCGGCAATGCAGAAAAGATGAGCAAGCAATGAAAAAAACGGGCAAGAACTCGCCCGAACCAATAATTTTTCATAACTTTGCTATAGAGAACAGAGTGGCACACACCGAAGAGCCATGCCGACCGCAAGGCCAAAGCCTGCCTTCGGGCTGCCACGCTGCACTTGAAACAGAAACATTGTCACACCTCAACCGACAAGCCTAACCACCAGAAAAGCTATGAAGGAAAACATCAATCTGCGGGCAGAGCTCAAGAAATACTTCGGTTTCGACCAGTTCAAGACCAACCAGGAGGCCATCATGCAAAGCCTCCTCGATGGGCACAACGTGTTTGTGCTCATGCCGACCGGTGGCGGCAAGTCGCTTTGCTACCAGCTCCCCGCCCTCATCTCCGAAGGAACGGCCATCATCATCTCCCCACTCATCGCCCTGATGAAGAACCAGGTGGACGCCATCCGCCACCAGTGCCAGGAGGACGAAGTGGCCCATTTCATCAATTCCTCGCTCACCCGCGCACAGACCGAACACGTGAAGAAGCATGTGAGGGACGGAGTGACCAAGCTCCTCTACGTGGCGCCGGAATCACTCACCAAGCAGGATAACATCGAATTCCTCAGGAGCATCAAGATTTCCTTCTACGCCGTCGATGAGGCACACTGCATCTCTGAATGGGGGCACGACTTCCGGCCTGAATACCGCCGCATTCGCCCCATCATCAACGAAATCGGGCAGGCACCCGTCATCGCACTGACTGCCACGGCCACCGACAAGGTGCGCACCGACATCAAGAAGAACCTTGGCATCAACGATGCCGACGAGTACAAGAGCTCCTTCAACCGTCCGAACCTCTACTATGAGGTGCGTCACAAAACGGCCGACATCGACAAGGATATCATCCGCTTCATACGCACCGAACCGCACCGCTCGGGCATCATCTACTGCCTCAGTCGGAAAAAGGTGGAGGAGCTGGCCGAAATCCTGCGAACCAACGGCATAAAGGCACAAGCCTACCATGCAGGCATGGATTCGGCCACACGGTCGAAAACGCAGGACGACTTCCTCATGGAGCGCATCGACGTGATCGTGGCCACCATCGCCTTCGGCATGGGAATCGACAAGCCCGACGTGCGGTTCGTCATCCACTACGACATTCCCAAGAGCCTCGAGGGCTACTATCAGGAAACCGGACGTGCCGGACGCGACGGGGGCGAAGGAAAATGCATTGCCTTCTATTCGAAGAAAGACCTCCAGAAGCTGGAGAAATTCATGGAGGGCAAACCCGTGGCCGAACAGGACATCGGCCGACAACTATTAAAGGAAACAGCAGCCTACGCAGAAAGTTCCGTGTGCAGGAGAAAGCTACTCCTGCACTACTTCGGCGAACAGTACGACAAGGACAACTGCGGCAACTGCGACAATTGCAAACAACCCAAACAACTAGTGGAAGCTACATCCAACTTAACGAAAGCCATCGAAGCGGTCATCGCTACCAAGGAGAATTTCCGCGACGACTACATCATAGACATCCTCACAGGTGAAAACACCGATGAAGTGTGCGCACACCACCACGACCAGCTGGAAGTGTTCGGCTGCGGCGAAGACACCGATGCATCCATCTGGAATGCCGTGATCCGCCAAGGCATCATTGCCGGATATCTCGACAAGGACGTGGAGAACTACGGAGTGATCAAGGTGACGCCCAAGGGACGCGCCTTCCTCAAGAACCCCACCAAGTTCGAAATCGTGGAAAACCGCAGCTTCGACGACGAAACGCCCGAAAACATGCCGCAGGGAGGCGCTGCAGGAGCCGTAGACCCCGTGCTCTACGACATGCTTGTCGACCTGCGCAAGAAGCTCTCGAAAGAGCTCGACGTGCCGCCCTACGTGATATTCCAGGACGCCTCGCTCGAAGCCATGTCGACCATCTATCCGCAAACGATCGAGGAGCTGCAAAACATTCCCGGAGTGGGAGCCGGAAAGGCCAAACGCTACGGCACCAAGTTCTGCCAACTCATCAAGAAGCACTGCGAGGACAACGACATCGAACGCCCCGAGGACTTGCGCATCCGCACCGTGGCCAACAAGTCGAAGCTCAAGGTGAGCATCATCCACAGCATCGACCGCAAGGTGGCACTCGACGACATTGCCATGTCGAAAGGCATCGAATTCGACGAGCTGCTCGACGAGATCGAGGCCATCGTCTACTCCGGCACCAAGATCAACATCGAATACTTCGTGCGCGACGTGATGGACGACGACCACATCGAGGACATCTACCTCTACTTCAAGGAGAGCGACACCGACGACCTCGACGAGGCCATCAACGAACTGGGCAACGACTACACCGAAGAGGAAATACGCCTCGTGCGCATCATGTTCATCTCCGAACTGGCCAACTGACCGGCCGGCTGGACACCATTCTACAACCAAACATTTGAAATCAGTACGCATCAACGCATATGACGACCGAACCGAACACTGAGAAAACAGAGAAGAAAACATTGAACTTCATCGAACAGATCGTGGAGAATGACCTCAAGGAAGGCAAGAACGGAGGACGGCTCCAAACGCGCTTTCCGCCCGAACCCAACGGCTATCTGCACATCGGTCACGCAAAGGCCATCTGCATGGACTTCGGCATCGCTCAGAAGTTCGGCGGCGTGTGCAACCTCCGATTCGACGACACCAACCCTCAGAAGGAGGACACGGAATATGTGGAAGCCATCAAGCACGACATCGAGTGGCTCGGATTCAAGTGGGGAAACATCTACCATGCTTCCGACTACTTCCAGCAGCTTTGGGACTTTGCCGTGAGACTGATCAAGGAGGGCAAAGCCTACGTGGACGAGCAGACGAGCGAACAGATTGCCGAACAGAAGGGCACGCCCACGCAGCCCGGCACCGAAAGCCCCTACCGCAACCGTCCGGTGGAGGAAAGTCTGGCTCTGTTCGAAAAGATGAACAGCGGCGAGGTGCCCGAAGGGGCCATGGTGCTTCGTGCCAAGATCGACATGGCCAACCCCAACATGCACTTCCGCGACCCGATCATCTACCGCATCATCAACAAGGACCACCACCGCACCGGAAACAAGTGGAGAGCTTACCCGATGTATGACTTCGCACACGGTCAGAGCGACTACTTCGAAGGGGTGACCCACTCCATCTGCACCCTGGAATTCGTGCCTCACCGCCCGCTCTACGACCACTTCATCGACGAGCTGAAGGAAGGCAAGGACCTCGATGACAACCGTCCGCGCCAGTATGAGTTCAACCGCTTGAACCTCACCTACACCGTGATGTCGAAGCGCAAGCTGCTGGCGCTGGTGAAGGAGAATCTGGTGGACGGATGGGACGACCCCCGCATGCCGACCGTTTGCGGACTCCGCCGACGCGGCTATTCGCCCGAGGCCGTGCGCAAGTTCATCGACATGATCGGCTACACCAAGTTTGACGCACTCAACGACTACGCCATGCTGGAAGCTGCCGCACGCGAGGACCTCAATGCCCGTGCCCTGCGCGTAAGCGCTGTGCTCAACCCCGTCAAGCTCATCATCACCAACTATCCCGAGGGACAGACCGAGGAGATGCAGGCCGTCAACAATCCTGAGAACGAGGCCGACGGCACGCACACCGTGACCTTCAGCCGCACGCTCTGGATGGAGCGCGATGACTTCATGGAGGATGCCCCGAAGAAGTTCTTCCGCATGGTGCCCGGCAAGGAGGTGCGACTGAAGAATGCCTACATCGTGAAGTGCACCGGCTGCAAGAAGGCTGCCGACGGCACGATCGAGGAAATCTATGCCGAATACGACCCCGAAACGAAAACGGGACTTCCCGGTGCCAACCGCAAGGTGAAGGGCACGCTCCACTGGGTGAATGCCAACGACTGCGTGAAGGCTGAGGTGCGGCTCTACGACCGCCTCTTCACGGTGGAGAACCCTTCGGCCGACGAACGCGACTTCCGGGAACTGCTCAATCCCGATTCGCTCAGAGTGCTTGAGGAATGCTATGTGGAACCCTTCGCCGTAAGCAATCCGACGGGCAACCGCTACCTGCAGTTCCAGCGCATCGGCTATTTCACTCCCGACACCCACTCCACGGCCGAGCACCCCGTGTTCAACCGCACCGTGGGACTGAAGGACAATTGGGCCAAAAAGTAAGCAAGGAGGCCCAGGCGTAATGCCTCCGACGGAGGGGGGACGGAGTGTCCGGCTCCGTCCCCCCTCATCTATATGGAATCAGCATGGAATTGCCAGTCCGGGGGCGCAATGCACACTCAGGACTGCACTGAAGATTCCAGCCCACCCATTTAACGAAACCCATCATCATGGACAAATATCTGCAAGAAGCCATCGAGACCTATGAGCGCCATGTCGACAGCCAGCCGCTCTTCTACATGGACGCCCCCACACTGCTCGACATTGTGGACCACTACCAGAAGAACGGCATGGCCTTCGAAGCGGAACGCTGCCTGCGCTTTGCACGGAAGCTACACCCCGACGACCCGGAAGTGCTGGCCACCACGGCCTTCCTGCTCAAGGTGAACGGAAAATGGACGGAAGCCCGCGAACTGATCCGCCACATTCCACGCGACACTTGCCGCGAGGCGGAGCTGATTGACCTGGAGTGGGACATTGCCCAGGGACTCCCCGACAAGGCCTCAAAGAGGCTGCAGGAGCTCAAGGAAAGCCTCGGCACGGGCACCGACTACTGGGACTGGTGCCTCGACCTGGCGGAAATCCTCATGGACTACGGCTACAACGAAAGGGCAAAGGAAATGCTGCTGGAGGTGGAGCGCTCCTATCCCGACTACCACCGCGTGGCGGAACTGCTGGCTGACGCTTCCCAACAGCTCGGACAGCTTGATGAGGCAGAAGCCTTCACCAACCTGATGCTGGAGGCGGACCCCTACGATGCCGAACAATGGGCACAGCTGGCCGACATACAGCAGAAGGGCGGGCGCAACGAGGAGTCGCTGGGCAGTGCAGAATATGCATTGGCCATCAATCCGCATCACCGCATGGGCATGAGCCTGAAGGTGTACAACACGTTTGCCCTCGGACGCACGGAGGAGGCACTGAAGCTGGTGAAGAAGTTTTCACCGCTGATGCCCGACGACATGAGCATGGCCATGTATGCCGCCGAGCAGCTCTTCAACGAGCGACGGCTTGACGAGGCTTTGCCTTATGCCAGAAAAGCCTTGGCCAACTGCCCCTTCAACAGTCCCGACCGCAACCGCCTGCAAACCGACGTGGCCATGATCCTGGCTTTCCTGCACCGTCCGAAGGAAGCCGAAGAGGCCCTGCTGGCCACCTCGACCACGGGGGCCACGATGCAGGAAATCTTTTTCCGGCTCTACATGCTGGAGGAGAAAGCCGGCGATGCCGAGGCTGCCATTGCCACGCTCGTGAAGTTCTGCGCCTTGCCGGGCCTGACCGACGAGGAGCTGGGCGAAGCCTACACAGCCCTGCACCAGCACCGGTGGTATGCCCAGGCTGCTGCCGCGTGGGAGCAACTCAAGCAGCGACCTGTGCCGGCCACAGGCCACTGCCGCACGATTCTGGCTTATGCCTTCCATGAACTGCATGATGCCGACGAATTCCTCAAGCAGCTGAAGCTGGCTCTGAAGGAAGAACCGTTCGTGGCCTACGACGTGTTTTCCCAACTGCTCAAGCCTTTCACCGATTCTGACGAAATGCCCCTCCACAAGGAGGACTTCATCCCTCTGGCCCTGCGTGACATTGCCAGCTGGAGGCAGAAGAATCCTGACGAGTGACGGCACCCGACACCACCGAAGGCGCATCTGCCCGGCCTGACATCCACCAACATCCGTATTTCCCTAAACACGTGACACCGATAATGAACATTTCAAACAAAAGCATCAGCGCTGACCTGCGCTACCTGAAACTTCTGGCACGGGACTTCCCCACCATTTCGAGCGTGACCACGGAAATCATCAATCTGGAGGCCATCCTTCACTTGCCCAAGCCGACGGAGCATTTCCTGGCCGACCTGCACGGCGAGAACGAGGCTTTCCAGCATGTGCTGCGCAATGCTTCGGGCAACATCAAACGCAAGGTGAGGGAACTCTTTGGCAATACGCTGCGCGAGAAGGAGATCCGCGACCTCTGCACCCTGATCTACTATCCGAAGGAGAAGCTCGAACTGGTGAGGCAGAACGACACGAATCTGGCCGACTACTACCAGACGACGCTCAACCAGCTGATTGCCGTGTGCAGGAACGTGTCGTCGAAATACACCCGTTCGAAGGTGCGCAAAAGCTTGCCCAAGGAGTTTGCCTACATCATCGAGGAACTGCTGCACGAAAGCTCTGACAACCGCAACAAGCAGGCTTATGTGGGCGTGATCATCCAAACGATCATCGGCACGGGACGCGCGGCAGGATTCGTGGAAGCCATCTGCGAACTGATCCAGCGGCTGTCGATCGACCAGCTGCACATCCTGGGCGACATATTCGACCGTGGTCCCGGTGCACACGAAATCATGGAGACGCTCACGGCCTACCACCATTGGGACATTCAGTGGGGTAACCACGACATCCTGTGGATGGGGGCTGCTTCAGGCAATGCCGCGTGCATTGCCAGCGTGCTGCGACTGTCGTTCAGATATGCCAACACACAGACCATCGAGGAACGCTACGGCATCAACATGGTGCCGCTGGCCACCTTTGCCATGGAGACTTATGCCGACGATCCCTGCGAGCTGTTCTACCCCAAAATTGAGGACCCTTCGCGCCAACCAAACGAAAAGACGTGCCGATTGATTGCACAGATGCACAAGGCCATCTCGGTGATCCAGTTCAAGCTGGAGGGACAGCTCTACGAGGCACACCCCGAATGGAACATGGACGACCGCAAACTGATGGCCGGCATCGACTGCAAGCGCGGTGTGTGCACAGTGGACGGCAAGGAATATCCGATGCTCGATACCCATTTCCCCACGCTCGACGAGGAACACCCGTTCCGCTTGTCGGCAGAGGAGGAGGATGTGATGAAGCGGCTTTGCCATCTGTTCCAAACGAGCAACAGCCTGCAGCAGCACATGAACGAGCTGCTGCTGCATGGTTCGATGTATGGGGTGTACAACTCCAACCTTCTTTTCCATGCTTCCATCCCACTCACACCCGAAGGACTGCCCAAGGAGGTGGAAGTGGAAGGCCTGAAAGTGTCCGGCATGGAGCTGATGAAGCGTGTGGAACAACTGGTGCGAACGGCATTCGACGACGATGCCGATGCGGAAGATAAGCAAAGGGCCACAGACTATTTCTGGTACTTGTGGTGCGGCCCCGATTCGCCGCTCTTCGACAAGGCCAAGATGGCCACCTTCGAACGCTACTTCATTGCCGACAAGGAAACACACAAGGAGGAGAAAGGCAACTACTACCTGCTGCGCGATGATGCGGCTGTGTGCGATGCGCTGATGGATGCCTTCCAAGTGAAGGGCAAGCATCGGCACATCATCAACGGACACGTGCCCGTGCGGGCTGCCAGCGGTGAAAACCCCATCAAGGCCGATGGAAAGCTGATGGTGATCGACGGAGGATTTGCCAAAGCCTATCACAACACGACAGGCATCGCGGGCTACACGCTTGTGTACCACAGCCGGGGATTCCAGCTCGTGCAGCATGCCCCATTCACTTCGACGGAGGAGGCCATCCTCAACGGCACGGACATCCAGTCGACCACGCAGATTGTGGAGATGATGGGGCACCGCGCCATGGTGAACGACACCGACAAAGGGGCTGAACTGCGCGAACAGATAGCCGATCTGGAAAAGCTGCTCGTGGCTTACCGACGCGGGTTTATCAAAGAATGAACGCCGCCGGTATCCCCTACTCTTCCCCTCCTTCTGCCTGCCTAAGGCTTTTCACTCATTCCACATCACTTCATCAATTCACTATCACACACTCCTATGAAATCTCTCAAAGAACTCTACAGAATCGGACAAGGCCCTTCGTCGAGCCACACCATGGGGCCGCGCATGGCTGCACAACGCTATCTGGAACGTCACCCTGAGGCGACTTCCTTCCGGGTGACGCTCTACGGTTCGCTCGCCAGCACCGGACGCGGCCACCTGACGGACTATGCCATCGAATCGGTGCTCGGCAAGGAGAGGACGCACATCGTGTGGCATCCCGACATCGTGCTGCCTTTCCATCCGAACGGCATGAAGTTTGAAGCAGCCTCGGGCGACAATGCCACGTATGCTGATGCCTGGACGGTGTTCAGCGTGGGCGGCGGTGCCCTGGCCGTGGAGGGAGAATCGGTGGCCGACACGCCCGAAGTGTATGAGCTCGACCGATTGTCGGACATCAAGCAGTGGTGCGAACGCAACGGCATGTCGTACTGGGAGTATGTGGAGCAACGCGAAGGGAAGGGCATCTGGGACTATCTGGAGGAAGTGTGGCAGGTGATGTGTGCGGCCGTGGAACGGGGCATTGAACACGAGGGAGTGCTGCCCGGCGAACTGAAGCTGCGACGCAAGGCTCCCGACTACTACATCAGGGCCTTGGGCTATGGATCAAACCTTCAGTCGCGCGGTCTGGTGTTTTCGTACGCACTGGCCGTGAGCGAGGAAAATGCCTCGGGCGGCGTGATCGTGACGGCTCCCACCTGCGGAGCCAGCGGTGTGGTGCCGGCCGTGCTCTACCACATACAGAAGTCGCGCCGTTTCCCCGTACGCCGCATTCTGCATGCACTGGCCACTGCGGGCCTGATCGGCAACATCGCCAAGAGCCGTGCCTCCATCTCGGGAGCCGAAGCGGGATGTCAGGCCGAGGTGGGCGTGGCGTGTGCCATGGCGGCTGCCGCTGCCAACTACGTGTTCGGAGGGTCGTTGGCCACCATCGAATATGCGGCCGAAATGGGGCTTGAGCACCATTTGGGCATGACGTGCGACCCTATTTGCGGTTTGGTACAAATCCCCTGCATCGAACGTAATGCTCACGCTGCGGCACGTGCTCTGGATGCGAACGTGTATGCAACATTTGCCGATGGAGTGCACCGCATTTCCTTCGACAAAACGGTGGAAGTGATGAAACAGACGGGACATGACTTGCCATCGCTCTATCGCGAAACGAGCAAGGGCGGATTGGCAAAAGAGTTCATGCACGATGAATGAGGGCATGGACGGGACTGTGAAAAGGGGCACTGGGCATCAGACAGAACGGGCCTTGCACACTTACTGCACCTGCATGACCATAGCCGGATCCGACCCCTCCGGCGGAGCCGGAATTGAAGCGGACCTGAAGACGTTTGCCGCCCTCGGTTGCTACGGACAGGCAGCCATTACGGCACTGACGGTGCAGAACACGCGGGAGGTGAAATCTGCTCATGCGGTGGATGCCGACCTTGTGAAAGCGCAGATAGAGACCGTTTGGGAAGACTGGATGCCTGATGCCGTGAAAATCGGCATGACGGGGATGCCTGCCTGCATACATGCCATCGCATGCCTGATGAAACGGCATGAACCTCGGGGCTGCGTGCTCGACCCGGTGATGGTGTCGTCGTCGGGCTACCTGCTCATGTCATCAGAAGCGGCAGACGCTCTGGTGAGCGAACTGATGCCCTTGTGCAATCTGATCACGCCCAACCTGCCGGAGCTGAGAAAACTGCTGCAGCTGACTGGATGCGACCCGCTCCGCCGTTGGCAATGGAGAGAGGGGACAGCATGCCCACAGGGATTCAATGCTGATGTGGCTGGAGAAATGGCCCGATGCCTTTCGGACTGTCTGGGCGGCTGCTCCGTGCTCGTGAAGGGCGGACATGCTGCGGGCGATGCCAACGATGTGCTTTGGTATCAAGGGAAGGCTTACGTCTACTCTTCCCCCCGTGTCGTGACCAGCAACACGCATGGCACAGGATGTACGCTTTCTTCTGCCATAGCGGCAATGATGGCACGTGGGGAATGCTTGCCCGATGCTGTGGGCAAGGCCAAGAACTACCTCACGCAATGCCTGCAGAACGGGGCTGAAGTGTGGGCCGGGCACGGGAATGGTGCAATGAATCATTTTTTCGCTCCACAAGGGGCTTTATTCCAAGAAAAATTGCTATCTTTGCATTGAGTTTCAGTGTGCATCAACCATGTCGCATTTTTGTGAAAAGGCCGATGCAGCAAATGATTCCGCCCGGAAAGCGGAGAGAACGTTCAACACGAAATTAAACAACTACAGAATAACAGTCAAACAATGAAAGCATTTGTATTTCCCGGACAGGGAGCACAGTTTGTGGGCATGGGTAAGGATCTTTACGAAAAGCACCCTATTGCCAAGCAGTTTTTCGAAAAGGCCAATGAGATACTCGGATTCCGCATCACTGACATCATGTTCGACGGTACCGACGAGGAACTGAAGCAGACCAAGGTGACCCAGCCTGCCATGTTCCTGCACAGCGTGGTGAGCGCACTCTGCCTTGGAGCGGACTTCCAGCCTGCCATGGTGGGCGGACACTCACTGGGAGAGCTTTCTGCTCTGACTGCAGCCCGCTGCCTGAGTTTCGAGGATGGTTTGAAGCTGGTGGCTGCCCGTGCAAAGGCCATGCAAAAGGCTTGCGAAATGAAGCCTGGCACCATGGCTGCCATCATAGCCCTGCCCGATGAAAAGGTGGAGGCCGTGTGTGCCGAAGTGCGCGAGGAAACGGGCAAGGTGGTGGTTCCGGCCAACTATAACTGCCCGGGACAGCTGGTGATTTCGGGTGAGGCTGAAGCCATCGAACTGGCTTGCACCAAGCTGAAGGAGGCAGGTGCGAAGCGTGCGCTTGTGCTGCCTGTGAGCGGCGCATTCCACTCTCCGCTCATGCTTCCCGCTCAGGAGGAATTGGAGGCGGCCATCGCCACTACAGAATTTCACAAGCCCATCTGTCCCGTTTATCAGAATGTGGACGGAAAAGCACACACCGATCCGGAAGAAATCAAGGACAATCTCATCCAGCAGCTTACTTCGTCGGTGCTCTGGACAAAGGAGGTGAACAACATGGTGGCTGACGGTGCCACCGATTTCACGGAATGCGGACCGGGCAAGACCCTGCAGGGCATGATTGCCAAAATCTGCAAAGGCAATGCCGACGTGAAAGCTCACGGCGTGAACGACTGACACGATTTCCAAGCTGCGCGAGCCAAGGTGGTTTCCACTCCCGGTGAAGAAATGCCTTGAACGGAACTTGGCACAATGGAATCGTAACATTAACTACTTATCGGTTAGGGCATGAGGTTGCAGAGCCTGGATGCATCGGTCGCAGCATGGCGAAGATGCGCACAGCTTTGCAGCCTCATGTGCTTATGAGATGGTGCGACAACTCGCACTCCAACACACATTATTATCTGAACCATGCTGAAAAATCATTCCAAGATGCTCATCTACCAGGTGATGCCCAGACTCTACGGCAACCGGTGCACGACCAATGTGCACGACGGCACACTGGAGCAGAACGGCTGCGGCAAGATGAACGACTTCACGGACAAGCAACTGAAACGCATTGCCGACTATGGCTTCACGCATATTTGGTATACCGGACTCATCGAGCATGCCACCCAAACGGACTATTCGTCACACGGCATCGCACTTGACCATCCGGGTGTGGTGAAAGGACGTGCCGGTTCGCCTTATGCCATCAAAGACTACTACGATGTGGATCCCGACTTGGCCACAAACGTGGATCGGCGCATGAAAGAGCTGGAGGCACTGGTGAGAAGGACGCACAAGACGGGGCTGAAAATGGTGATTGACTTCGTGCCCAACCATGTGGCACGACAGTACCACAGTGATGCGCACCCGCGCGGGGTGCACGACCTGGGACAGGACGACGACACTTCGAAGGCCTTCGACGCTGACAACAACTTCTACTACATCCTCGGACAGACGCTGAACACGGATTTCGACACGGAGCACAGGGCTCGTTCGCCTTACCGCGAATATCCGGCTAAAGCCACGGGCAATGACCATTTCGATGCCTACCCTTCGAGAAACGACTGGTATGAAACGGTGAAGCTGAACTACGGTGTGGACTACTGCAACGGACGCTCCAAGCACTTCTCGCCTGTGCCTTCCACTTGGAAAAAGATGACACAGATCCTGCTCTTCTGGTGCAAGAAGGGGGTGGATGCCTTCCGGTGCGACATGGCAGAAATGGTGCCCGCTGAGTTCTGGCATTTTGCCATTCAAGAGGTGAAGAAGAGTTATCCGCAAGTGGCGTTTATAGCCGAAGTGTATAACCCCGGGGAATATCGCAACTACATCCGGGCTGGATTTGACTACCTCTACGACAAGGTGGGACTCTACGACACGCTTCGCTCCATCGTATGCAACGGGGCCTCGGCCTCATGCATCACGGGATGCTGGCAGGCCGTTGACGACATCAAGGGCCACATGCTTAATTTTCTGGAAAACCACGACGAGCAGCGCATCGCATCGGCTTTCTTCGCTGGTGATGCACGAAAAGCCCTGCCGGCTCTGGTGGTGAGCAGCATGATGGGAACGAACCCATTTATGTTGTATGCCGGCGAAGAAATTGGTGAAGAAGGCATGGACGTGGAGGGATTCAGCGGCTGCGACGGGCGAACCACTATCTTCGACTATTGGGGCGTGAAGTCGCTTCAAAAGCTGAACCATGCCGACGGACATGTGGAGCTGGATGATCGCGAACGGCTGCTCTACGATTTTCACCACCGCGTGATGACACTTTGCCGCGACAACGAGGCTCTCAACTCGGGTTCATTCTACGACCTGCAATATGCCAACTACGCACACGAATTCGGCTACAATTGCGACCGCCATTACGCTTTTATGCGACAGTCGAAGAAGGGTGAGACACTGCTTGTTGTGGCGAACTTTGAAGGAAAGAATGTGCATGTGGGCGTGCAGATTCCCGACCATGCCTACGATTTTCTGCACTTGCGTGAGGGGCTGGTGTCGGCAACTGATTTGCTGACAGGCAACATGCAAACCGTTGAACTCAAGCGGCATTCTCCCACTTATGTGAACGTGCCCGCTTACGGGGCTATTGTGCTCTTGGTGACAAAGGAAAGGCAATCCAAATGAATGACATTCCAACGAACGGGATATGACCTACAAACAAGAAACCATCAAACCATACGGCGAAGGAGAGAAGGGCAAGCAGGTGCAACAGATGTTTGACGGCATCGCCCACTCCTATGATTTGCTCAATCATCTGCTTTCGATGGGCATTGACAGACGCTGGCGAAAGGCTGCCATCGATTCGCTTCGGCCTTACGCCCCAAAACAAATGCTTGATGTGGCCACAGGTACTGGAGATTTTGCCCTGCTGTCGGCCCAAAGGCTGAAACCACAGAGTCTGCTTGGCATAGACCTTTCGGCAGAGATGATGAAGGTGGCCAAGGAAAAGGTGATGAAGGCCGGACTGGAACAGGTGATCAGCTTCAAACAGGAAGATTGCTTGAAACTCACGCTGGCTGACGATTCGTTTGATGCAGTGACAGTGGCCTATGGAGTGCGCAATTTCTCCGACCTTGACAAGGGACTGAAGGAGATGTGCCGTGTGATGAGACCAGGTGGCCGATTGGTGATCATTGAACTGACGGTGCCGAGAAGTTTCCCCATGAGGCAACTGTTCTGGCTCTATTCGCACGTGTATATGCCCTTTGTGGGTAAGTTGCTGTCACGCGACAGTCAGGCTTATTCCTATCTACCCGCTACCATGGAGGCTTTTCCACAGGCTGAAGTGATGAAGGGCATTCTTGAACATGCTGGGTTTAAGAACGTGGCCTTCAAACGTTTCACCTTCGGACTCAGCACGCTTTACATGGCAACCAAATGAGCGTGCCGCAAAAGGGCTTGCCCCGAATATGTTTCCAACATGGCATCATGTGAAGGCAAGCGCCATCCTTAACTATGCGGACTTAAGCAGACGTTCGCAGATCAATCTTCAAAAAGCGACCTATGACAAAGGAACAATTGAGAATCGTATATATGGGCACACCCGATTTTGCCGTGCTACCGTTGCAAAAATTGGTGGAAGGGGGCTACAACGTGGTGGGCGTGGTGACGATGCCCGACAAGCCCATCGGACGGCACCAGACGGAACTGTCCTCCTCGCCCGTGAAACGCTATGCTTCAGAGCAGGGAATTCCGGTGCTTCAACCCGAGAAACTGAAAAACGAGACATTTCTGGATGAGCTACGCGCACTGAAGGCAGACCTTCAGGTGGTGGTGGCGTTTCGTATGCTGCCCGAAGTGGTGTGGGACATGCCACGATTGGGCACCTTCAATCTGCACGCAGCGCTGCTGCCTCAATACAGAGGGGCTGCTCCCATCAACTGGGCAATTATCAACGGGGACAAAGAAACTGGGGTGACGACCTTCTTCCTGGATCATGACATTGACACGGGCAAGGTGATCAAACGTGTGCCCGTACCCATTCAGGACACGGACAACGCGGAAGACGTGCACGACAAACTGATGGTGCTGGGAGCTGACCTGGTGGTGGAAACGGTGGACGACATCGTGAACGACCGGGTGAGTCCGATTCCGCAATCGGAACTTACCGTTGACGGGCCGCTTCGTCCTGCACCAAAGATTTTCAAGGATACTTGCCGGATAGACTGGTCTGGCAGCGTAAAAGCCACTTACGACTTTATACGTGGACTTTCTCCCTACCCCGCAGCATGGACAACTTTGTGCCACAACGGCAAGGAAACCACGCTTAAGGTGTATGCCTCTGCAAAGGAACTGTGCGAAGTGAGTGAAGTGCAGGGTGCCTTGCTCACTGATGGACGCTCCTATCTGAAAGTGGCGCAAAAGGATGGTTATCAGGTGCTGAAAACGATTCAGTTGTCGGGGAAAAAGCGGATGACGGTAGAGGACTTCCTGAGAGGCTTCCATGCCGATGGCTCAGAATGCGTGAAGTGAGGTTCGGATGTACCTGACAGTTTCCAGAAAAGAAGACGGGTGTTGCGACCTTCTCGGTACAACACCCGTATTCTTTATAAAATGCTTAGGGGAATGCAAGCTTGATGGGATAGATGTTTCCTGCAACAGAAACGAGCTGCCTCACTTGAATTCCTTGAGGTTTTCAACTGCACAAAGATAGGCATTCTGCCAATTTGTGTCGAGACAGAAAGGAGTGAGTTGCTCACCATCGTTGATGAAGGACATGGTTGTTTCCTTGTCTTCGTCGTTGAAAAGAGGATTGGCCACGGAAGCATTCATGAATAGCATGATTTTTGCCTTTCGTATGTCTGGCGACAACTTTTTGTCTTTCAAAATCTCATTGAAAAAGAGCGACAGATACTCCGAGAGGTAGTAGGCTTGCGTGTTGAGAAACTTGGCGGGCACCGTGTCGCACTGTTCAAAGGCCTTGCGCTTGACATAGAGCAGCGCGGTGCGTTTGAATTGCGCAATCTGTGCTTGTGCAAAGCCTGCCACAGGCGAATTCACCACCTTGGTGGCATTTTCAAGCACTATGTTGAAAACCTCCTGGCTATTAGCTGAGAATGGCAGCAGGAGAAAGAAAAGCAGCAAAAGGTGTTTCATTCGTTCTTATTTCTTTTGATTATAACGGTTATCGTTTCTGGATCAATTTTGAAGGCATCCTGTACTGCAGCGCTTCGCCTGGCGTCTTGTCCGAACAGGTTTCACGAGCAAAGCCCAAGGAAATCAGTGCACACGGCTTGCATGCTGACGTGCAAAATCGGCCCACGACTTGCAGCTACTGCCCCCCGTCGGGATGGGGCGTGACGTTTGCAAATGATGGCAATAGGCTGCAGCCAAGGCATCTGTTGCATCGAGATGGGGCAACATGATGTCGGGGTGGATGCGGAGCATACGTTGCATCATGAGCGACACTTGCTCCTTGCTGGCTTGCCCATTGCCTGTAATGGCCTGTTTGATGGACTTGGGAGCATACTCATGAATGGGCACTTGCCGACTCATGGCAGCTGCAATGGCCACTCCTTGCGCCCTGCCCAGCTTGAGCATACTTTGCACGTTTTTCCCGAAAAATGGAGCTTCAATGGCCATTTCATCGGGCTTGAAGGAATCAATAATGCCTTGCGTTCGCTCATAAATACGCCCCAGCTTCAAGTATACATCGCTGCAATGCCGAAGGTCAATCACACCCATTGCCACCATCTCGACCTTCTGGGGAGCAACCACTTTGATGATGCCATAGCCCAGAAGATTGGTTCCAGGATCAATGCCTAATATGATTTTTTTGTTGACCTGTGTCATGTTTTGCCGATTATTGTGTGACGCGAGTAAGAATTGGGGAGCATCTATTGCCACTTTGCCACCAGCCCATGACAAGAGTATGGGGAAGCAAAGACTTTCATGATGCAAAGTTACAGAATGTGGACGAATCTCGATATTTATATTCCCTAAATTTTAGGATTCAAATAAAAAGTGGTAAATTTGCAGTGTATGCGGACATGCCTTTCTGCGTGGCATAAGACTTATGGAAAGCTACATTATGGCCTGCCATAAAACAGCAGCTGAGGCAAGAAACATGGTTTTGGAAAAGCGAACAGCGACCGATGCAGCAACCGTGTTGACTGGTACGCGATTCTTATTCATTTGGAAACAACATTTCATCCTATGGCAAAACGTTTACTTCTTATGTGGGTGTTTGCAGCACTGGCAGCAACTGGTGCCATGGCACAGGCCGTCATCAAGTTTGAAAAGACGAGCCACAATTTCGGAAAGTTCAAGGAAACGCAGAAAGTGCAGTACGCTTTCACCTTCACCAATACGGGTGACCAGCCATTAGTCATCCAACAAGCTTTTGCATCGTGTGGCTGCACAGTGGCAAATCCGCCCAAAGACCCCATCGCCCCTGGAAACAAAGGACAAATCACGGTCACATTCAACGGCAAAGGGCGCTTCCCAGGGTATTTCAAGAAGCCGATTACCGTTCGCTCAAATGCAGCTAATTCCATGGTGCGTGTCTACATAGAAGGCACCCTGCTGGCCGATGACAAATGAGCAAGCATTGCATAGAGCCCAACCACCAATCATAAAACATTTCTCCTCATGAATGACAACAATTACTTGGTAATCATGGCGGGTGGCGTAGGAAGCCGCTTCTGGCCAGTCAGCACCAATGCCCGTCCAAAGCAGTTTCTCGATATTCTGGGATGTGGACGAACGCTCATACAACTGACATTCGACCGTTTCAGAAAGATAGTACCTGTGAAGAACGTATGGGTGGTGACTTCAGCGGAATACGTGGAAGAAGTCAAAGCGCAATTGCCCGAAATAGATGCCTCGCAAGTGCTGGCCGAACCTTGCCGGAGGAACACTGCTCCCTGCATCTGTTACGTGAGTTGGCGGATTAAAAAACTCGACCCTAAAGCTAACATTGTGGTAACTCCCTCTGATCATATGGTGCTTGACCAGCATGCATTCGAGGAGGCAATCGACGACTCTCTGGAGTTTGCTGCAGAAACGGATGCCATCGTGACATTGGGCCTAAAGCCTACCCGTCCGGAAACAGGATACGGATACATTAAGGCTGACATGAATTTTTCATCTTCCCGAAAGCACAATATATTCCGGGTTGACACCTTCGTTGAAAAGCCTGATTTGGAGCGGGCTAAGGAGTACGTAGCCCAGCCGAGCTTCCTTTGGAATTCAGGCATTTTCATTTGGAATGTCCGCACGGTGATTAATGCTTTCAGGGTGTATCAGCCTGCTATGTCAAAGGTGTTTGAGAATCTTCTTCCAGTGTACGGCACCGGTCGCGAGCAAGAAGCCATCAATGAGGTGTTCCCTACATGTGAAAACATATCCGTGGACTATGCCATATTGGAGAAGGCAGAGGAAATATTCGTCTATCCGGGAAATTTTGCATGGAGCGACTTGGGTTCTTGGGGCTCCTTGAGAGAACAAAAGGAAAAGGATGCCTACGGCAATGTGACCATAGGGAACGGCATCAGCCTCTACGAATCGTTTAATTGCGTGGTTCATGCTGCCCACCTCAAGAAGGTGGTCGTACAAGGCCTTGACGGCTTTGTCGTGGCAGAAAACAATGGAGAATTGCTCATCTGCCGACTCTCGGAAGAGCAACGTATCAAGCTTTTCCATTAATGAGAGAAGATGTATTCCACTTAAGCATTTCATATGAGGATTTAAGTTGCGATGAATGGTCATCCAAGCTGTTGAGGTGGTATGACAACCACCGTCGCGATTTACCTTGGAGAACCACTCATGATCCTTACCGCATTTGGGTTTCAGAAATCATCCTACAGCAAACGAGGGTGGCTCAAGGATTGGACTACTACCATCGCTTTCTGAAAGCATTCCCTACAGTTGAACATTTGGCAAATGCAACGGAAGACCAGGTGATGAAGCTGTGGCAAGGACTTGGATATTACAGCAGGGCACGCAACATGCAGTATGCAGCGAGGCAAATCGTTGCAAACGGCTGTTTTCCTGACACATACGATGGCGTGCGAAAGCTGAAAGGCGTGGGTGATTATACTGCTGCAGCCATTTGCAGCTTCGCCTTTGGCTTGCCATGTGCTGTGGTAGACGGAAATGTGTATCGGGTGCTTTCAAGGTTCTTTGGAGAAGGCACGCCCATTGACACGACTATAGGCAAAAAACGTTTTGCAGCCTTAGCACAAAGTCTGCTTCCAGAAGCAAGGCTTGCCGACTACAATCAGGCCTTGATGGACTTCGGTGCCATGCAGTGTACGCCATCTTCCCCTGATTGCGCAAGCTGTCCATTGATGGACGCTTGTGCGGCTCATTCACTGCACAAAGTGGATGATTTGCCCATAAAAAACCATAAGAACAAACAGAAAGACCGCTATTTCACTTATATCATAATCTGCTCTGATTCGGATTTATGGATAAGGAAAAGAAGTGGAAATGACATTTGGAAAGGGCTCTATGAGTTTCCATTATTGGAATCGGTAAAGGAGTCTTCAATCAACGATGTCATGTCGCATCCATTGGTCGAAGGCCTGTTGAAACAAGGGGCAGAGCTGAAGCTACTGGCAAGGAATTTGAAGCATATACTGACTCACATCAAAATTCATGCTGACGCTTATCTGATGGAATGGCACGGCCAACTTCCTACAGCTCCTCATGATTACCTATCCATCAGCAAGAACGAACTTGAGCATTTTGCCATGCCCAGGTTGGCAGAAATCATTGCGGGAAAGGCACATCTTCTTCCAAACACGCAACGGGAAAGATGATGCTCTTCCTTTTATAAGAATAAAGAACATTTTCAATCAAGATATTGACAATCGTGGCTAGAAAAAAGAAAACGCTCCCTATACTTGAGAACATCACAATTACCGACGTAGCTGCAGAAGGAAAAGCAATCGCCAAAGTGGACAATCTGGTCGTATTTGTTCCCTATGCTGTGCCTGGTGATGTAGTAGACCTTCAGATTAGAAGGAAGAAGCATAGCTATGCAGAAGCAGAAGTGGTAAGATTCCATAAGTATTCCCCCATGCGAACAGCCCCCTTCTGCGAGCACTTCGGCGTGTGTGGTGGCTGCAAATGGCAATGTCTGCCCTATGAAGAGCAATTGCGCTTCAAGCAAAAACAAGTGGTAGACAACCTCACACGGATAGGCAAGGTGGATCTGCCTGAAGTAAGCCCTATACTCGGCAGCAAGCATACTCGTTGCTACCGCAACAAACTGGAGTTCGGCTTTTCCAACAAGAAATGGCTGACAAATGAGCAAATTGCTTCAGGTGAGAAATTTGACGTGATGAACGGTGTAGGATTTCACATCCCCGGTGCTTTCGACAAGATACTTGACATCCACAATTGCCAATTGATGGATGACATCAACAATCGGTTGCGTAATGGAATACGCGATTTCGCATTGACCAAAGGATTTTCCTTCTATGACCTTCGTGCCCAGCATGGACTATTGCGTAACATGATGATTCGCAACAGCGCCACAGGAGAGCTGATGTTGCTTATGCAATTCTGCATTCACAACGACGAAGAAAAACGGCAGGCCCATGAAGTGATGGAATTTATCAAGCAGGAATTCCCCGAAGTAACGTCACTACTCTATGTCAACAATCTGAAGTGTAACGATACGATTGGTGATCTGGAAGTAAAGGTGTATGCCGGTACGGGATATATCTATGAAACGATGGAAGGCCTGCGCTTTAAGGTTGGGCCAAAAAGTTTTTACCAGACCAACACGGAGCAAGCCTACGAGCTTTACAAAGTGACACGCAGTTTTGCCGGTCTCACGGGCAACGAACTCGTTTATGACCTGTACACGGGAACGGGCACTATTGCCAATTTCGTGGCTCACCAGGCACGTAAGGTGATTGGCATAGAATACGTTCCGGAAGCCATAGAAGATGCTAAAGAAAATGCGCTGATCAACAAATTGGACAATACGCTTTTCTATGCGGGAGACATGAAGGACATTCTCAACAAAGAATTCATAGAATCGCATGGCCGGCCAGATGTAATCATTACCGATCCACCCAGGGCCGGCATGCACAATGACGTAATTGAAACGATTTTGTTTGCCGCACCTCAACGCATTGTCTACGTTAGCTGCAATCCAGCTACGCAGGCACGTGACCTTCAAGCACTTGACATGGCATACAAAGTGAAAGCCGTTCAGCCGGTTGATATGTTCCCGCAGACGCATCACGTGGAGAATGTCGTGTTGCTGGAAAGGAGGTGAACCATGAAGACTGTATGTCCACGGAACACCTTTTTATCCAAGCGTTTGAGTTTGTTGGTTGCAAGCGGGCATTCCAAGGATTTGATAGATTTCATAAATTCCTTGTCAAATGCAGAATTCCGCTCAATCGGCCCAATGTTGGCTGATGAGATACTCGTAAGAGGCTGTACAATTAGTGTGTTTTGGCAATTGTTTTTCGACATAGTGAGTATGCACCCTAAAGCATTCCTCGGAACATTTCTGAAAGCAGCAGCCAAACGATATGCCATCAGTGACTTGCAAGTACATCCGTGTCCGGAGACACTTCGAAAGTTTGCCCAACAGGCATCAGCAATAGATTGTAAGAAAATTTTGCAGTCACTCTTGCCTATTATGCGCGAACCGGCAGAAGTACAGGATTTGCTGCAATTATTTGGCCCAGAAGAAAGCGAAATGACGGCCTCACTGCTCATCAAATTTGACACGAAGGCTACCTATTATGCTTTGTTCCAAGAGATTCGCAAAGCTGACGGCAATATTGATTTTCTCAGAGATATCACTTTAAGATTGATGCACAAAGGCACTCAACGCTCATTTCGTATGGCTGCCATTATGCAAGCCTATTTTGGAGTGAACGATTTGCCCGGGCAGTTATCCCTCCAGCTTCAGCCTTTCGAGCTGTCACTTTTGGAGAAGTCCGACAAGTATTTTCTTAAAATCATCGGATAAGGCCGTACGGCCAAAAATTCCTACAACAGATAATCACCCACCCATGATCAAGAACATATTCATCCTGCTTGTGGCGATGATGGCAGCAACGCCATCCGTGCAAGCAAGGAAAAAACAACCTCAGGCCTCTCCATCCACCACTTCTATGAAATCGGATGAGAGCGCCAGCAACGGTCTATTCAAAGTAGTAAAAAAAGGAGAAGACTGGTTCTTTGAAGTGGCCGATTCACTCCTCGACAGAGAGTTTCTTGTGACCACACGATTTACCAGCACCCCCGCTGGTACAGGCAAGTATGGAGGAGAGTTGGCAAACCAGCAAACAGTCTACTGGCAAAAGGCTCCTAACGGAAATCTTCTGCTCCGTTCGAAACTTTTGATTAATTACGCAGACAGTACGGATGCCATCAACCGAGCCGTAATGGCCGCCAATTCTGACCCGATTATAGGTTCATTTAAAGTAGAAAAACGAAGTGGGCAATGCTCAAGGATCAAAGTCGGCAATTTTTTCATGGACGACAATCCTGCCCTCAGCGTCCCGAACTACCTCAAACAGTCGATGGGACTGCAGGCCCTTATGCCCAACCTATCCTACATCGAATATATCCACACCTTTCCGCTTAATACGGAGGTTAGGATGACAAAAACATGGATGTCAAGCACACGGTCTAACTATGCATCTTCCATGACAGGAAAGGTGACATTAGGACTGAACGTATCGTTTGTTTTGCTCCCTAAGAAGCCTATGATGCGTCGATTGTTTGATCCAAGGGTCGGGTATTTCACCGATGATTTCTATGACTATGCTGACAACCAGCAACGGGTTGGAACAAAACGTTTCATTACTCGTTGGAGATTAGAGCCTAAAGATAGTGCCGATGCAGAAAAGATGAAGAAGGGCGAACTTGTCGAACCCCAAAAGCCCATCACCTACTACATTGATCCGGCTACACCCAAACAATGGCGCCCTTATCTCATGGCGGGCGTAAACGATTGGCAGAAGGCTTTCGAGCAAGCTGGCTTCAAGAATGCCATCATAGCCAAGGAATGGCCAGAGAACGACTCAACCATGTCAATGGAAGATGCCAGATTCTCCGTCATCCGCTATTTGGCATCTGACATAGAGAATGCCTATGGACCTCAAGTGCACGATCCCAGATCTGGTGAAATCATTGAAAGCCATATCTGCTGGTATCACAATGTGATGACTCTGGTGCACGACTGGTACATGATTCAAGCGTCAAGCATTGATGAAGCTGCAAGAAAAATGAAATATGACACGGAACTGATGGGGCAGCTCATCCGATTCGTGTCTTCACATGAAGTGGGACACACCTTAGGATTACGTCACAACTTTGGAGCCTCCAGCACGGTACCCGTAGACAGCCTGAGGTCAAAAACATTCGTTGAAAAGTATGGGCACACTCCCAGCATCATGGATTATGCCCGTTTCAATTATGTAGCCCAACCCGAAGACAGCATTTCTAGAGCTGGCATATTTCCACGAATCAATGACTACGACAAATGGGCGATACAATGGGGATACACCCCTATGTGGAATGCATATGACGACGAAAGCGACCATTGGGAACTCGAACGTTTGACTTCAGAAACATTGAAAAATCACCCGCGCCTATGGTTTGGCGATGGTGAAACAAACCGCACCAACGACCCCAGATGCCAAACAGAAGACTTGGGCGATGATGCTGTGAAGGCCAGCGAGTATGGAATTGCCAACCTGAAACGGCTACTGAAGCACTTGCCCGAATGGACCTACGAAAGCAACGACATCTATGGCAATAACCTACGCAGCGTCTACAACCAAGCAATCGGACAGTTTTTGCGCTATTGTTACCATGTGATGGGCAACATAGGTGGTGTCTATTGCGATTACAAGACTGTTGACCAACAAGGCCCTGTCTATACAGACACCCCATTACGCAAGCAGAAGGAAGCCGTGGCATTCATCAACCGCCACATTATCAATGAGCCTGAATGGATAATAGCAGAAGACTACATGCAGCGCTTACTCCCAAATCGAGAGAAAGCTGCCATATCCGTGGGTACCAGAGTTGTTGATAATTTATTCTCAGCGAGTATGCTCAACCGGCTGACAGACACCTATCCTGCATCCGTCTACCTGCCAGAAGTGACCAAACTTGTGTTTAAAGACCTCTTTAAAGGACAGTTTAGGAATCCTTCGGCTTACGAAAGGGCCATTCAGCGTCAAGCTGTCGTTTCTATGGTATATGCCTACGAAATCAATCGCGGAAGCGACACATATGGTGTCTTACTCCTTAACCTGAAGCATCTCCAACAATGCTTAAAAGCGGGCGTTTCTTGTGCCCACTATGCGGCTCTTTATGACATCGTCACAAAGGCACTGGAACCAAAGAAGTAACATTCCGACACACACTGCAAAAGCCGTATGCGCAAAACGCCTATCACTCAAGGCTTTGCTGCATATGGCTTTTTCTCTTTCATCGAATAATAAACATCCAAGCAATGTACCGATCATTTCTTCGCTTTCTAAAGAATTGGACGCTTCCCATAGCCATCCTGACTGGTTTCATTTCCTATGAAGCCTATTCCCACTTGCACATATTTGATGCCACACGGCCTTATGCGCCTGCCTTTGTAGCGTTTGTACAACCGGTACTTATCTTTTCCATGTTGTTTCTTTCATTTTGCAAGATAGACGCCCGCCGCATTCTACCGAAGAAGAAACATTTGTGGCTATTACTGATCCAGGCCGTAGTGTTCATTGTCGGAGCAATCATACTCCACTATATCACCAACCCTTTGTTTGGAGTAATACTGCAAGGCGGAATGTTGTGTTTTATTTGCCCTACAGCCACATCCGCTTGTGTCATTACATCCAAGCTCGGAGGTGATGCTGTGGACATCACAACATATACTGTGTTAATCAACATACTTGTCGCCATCATCATTCCGACATTCGTGCCATTATTTAACCAAATGCCCAACGAAACATTTAGTGCTTCTTTTCTTCTTATCTTAAAGAAAGTGTTCCCGATGCTGATACTTCCGCTCCTTACAGCTCAATGCTGCAGAAGATTCTGCCCGACCTTTACGCAAAAGTTGGCAAGCACGCCTGATTTGCCCTTCTACCTGTGGGCCTTCGCCCTAAGCATTGCCATTGCCGTCACATCACGAGCCATTTCCCATAGCCAAGCCTCATTGCAGTTGCTGTGTGCCATTGCTGTCATTTCCCTTGTCTGTTGTGCCACGCAATTCGGGTTAGGAAACTGGATAGGATGCAAGAACCATTCACGCATAAGCACAGCCCAGTCGTTAGGACAAAAGAACACGGTTTTTGCCATTTGGGTAGGCTACACCTTCATGGATCCCCTATCGTCCATCGCAGGAGGATTCTATAGCATCTGGCACAACCTTTACAACACCTGGCAACTCAAACAAATGCGAAACCACGACACCAGCAAGTAAAGAATCACATGAACATGCTCAACCGTATCATCCCCTTCCTGTTTTCAAGCATCAGTTTTCTGATGCCTACCTGGACTTTTGCCACACAGACAAATGAAAAAGCATTCATTGAAAATCTGTTCGGAATGGCTCCACGCAATGTACTACCTCTTCTTGACAAGACGTCCAGACTTGACCTAATAGACCTCTTCAACAGCCATATTACGGCGAAATGTGAGAACCTTTATGGCGGACAAACCGAAATGTTGGAAAAAGATGCCAACACCATTCTACTAAGAACAAGCCCAATCGGTACTTGGAAAATGGTGGTGCTCACTGCACCATCCGACACAATTATCATGACGCTTCATGACGTTTCGGCCAATGGCACTTCCACAGAAATCAAATTCTACGACAGACTATGGCAGCCCCTCATCAATAGCCAGATTCACTTTCCCCACCCCAACAGAAATAGCTTATTGCAGATTCCCAAAGATGCCGACGATAATCGTAAGCAATCCCTAATCAACGCTGCTGCTCATCGCACCATACAAGCGGAATGGAATCAAGCAACGAACACTCTGAAATTCTCACTCAATCTGGATTCTGCAGATGAGGAAACGAAGAGCCTCCTAACAGGAGTGCTATGTTCACATAACTACAAATGGCAAGCAATCAACGAAAAATCATTTGATTTCATTGAAGAATAGGTTCTATTTCTACTGACCATCAAACGCTTTTTATCACATTTATGGCTTTACCACCCAACGAAGAAACGGAATTGCTTGATATGCTCAAGAATCCGGTTACGCGCCATAAGGCATTCGAGCAACTTGTAAACAATACGTCACGCCAGCTCTACAGCATCATTCGGAATATCGTACAATTTCATGACGATGCCGATGATGTGCTTCAAAACACCTATCTGAAAGCATGGCAAGCCATCGGGAATTTTCGAGGTGACTCCCAACTTTCATCCTGGCTCTATCGGATTGCCGTGAACGAAAGCATCACATTCCTTAACAAGAAGCGGAACACCGTTTCGCTCGCTAATGAAGAAAGCGAAGAACTCCAAGAAATCCGTAAACTGGAAAGCGACCCCTACTTTGATGGCGATGAAGCTGAGCTACAATTGCAAAAAGCAATAGCCACATTGCCTGACAAGCAAAGAACAGTTTTCTGCATGAAATATTTGCAAGAAATGAAATATGAAGAAATCAGTCAGATGCTCGGCACAAGCGTGGGAGCACTCAAAGCATCCTATCATCTTGCAACAAAGAAAATCGAACAATATTTAAGTTCAGAACATTAAACCAATAGTAAAAACATCCGTCATAAAAACAGCAGATACCTCGATAAAACCATTTCACCAACATGGATTTACACACACACTCTTCTCATAACCCATTCACCACACCTGAAGGCTATTTCGATACATTCACTTCCAGGATGATGCTGCGCATCCAATCTGCCACGCGCCCTCCCATACAAATGCATTTGTCTTCACAAGAATCACAACCTCGATGGATTCATTATATGCCTTTGTGGGGAGCAGCCTGCATAGCAGGCTTGATAGTGCTTTTCACCCAAATTCTGAATTGTAAAATGCCCGACAGCACGGACCAAGCATCCAATGGGGGCTGCCACCCCTCTTGGCAAGAAGCAAGCTACTCAAGCGAGGCAGAGCTTGCTTACGATTACATGATAGACAACGATGGACTTTACTATGACAACAAATAGGATTATTCTTTTTATGAAACCCATCTGCAAATTATTGCTACTTCTGGCGCTATCCTTTCCCATTCAGCTTCAGGCAAGTCAAAGTTCTGCAGAAACTGCAATGCAACAGTTTGAGCACAAGAGAAAACGTCCAGCCAGCACACCCGAAGGCGCTCCCTTCGAAGGATTTCAAAAGGAAATCAAGGCTTACCTGTGCCGAGAAGCCAAACTCACACAGGCAGAATGCGATGCCTTCTTCCCCTTGTTCTTTGAGATGAAATCAAAACTCAGGAACTTGCAACGTCAGGAGGACCGCACACTTGCTAGCAGCAACTCACAATCGTTCACCGAAGCAGACTTCGACAGAGTTCTCAATGAAGTGGCTCAAATCAGAAAAAAACGTCTAAACATTGAGTATCAGTACCAAAAACGTTTCCGCAAAATTCTATCTGCAGAGAAGTTGACACGAATCATTTCAGCTGAACGCAAATTCGGCAGAGAACGCTTCCACCACATGTTTAACCAGCGTCAAAGGAAATAAATCCAGACAGTCCCCATCAGGGCACATATCTCGCCAAATACAATCACACCAGAAAATTGGTTAATATGTCATTAATCTTGCCATTCAGTGCAGAAGTAACATAAAAAATCAAGCTGAAAATTTGCGGAAAAGCAAGATACTTTGTACTTTTGCGCTTGGAACAAAGAAACATTCCCTTTTAACTTATCAATAATTATGGTAAACTACAAAGACTTAGGCTTGGTGAACACCCGCGAGATGTTCAAGCGTGCCATCAATGGTGGTTATGCTATTCCGGCATTTAACTTCAACAACTTGGAACAGTTGCAGGCCATCATCAAGGCTTCCTCTGAACTCAAGTCACCGGTGATTCTTCAGGTTTCTAAGGGTGCACGTAACTACGCTAACGAAACGCTTCTCCGCTACATGGCTGAGGGAGCTGTTGAATATGCCAAGGAACTTGGCTGCCATCACCCCGAAATCGTGCTTCACCTTGACCACGGTGACAGCTTCGAGCTCTGCAAGAGCTGCGTTGACCTCGGCTTCTCCTCTGTGATGATTGACGGTTCTTCTCTCCCCTACGAAGAGAACGTTGCCCTTACTAAGAAGGTTGTGGAATACGCTCACCAGTACGATGTAACTGTTGAGGGTGAACTCGGTGTGTTGGCTGGTGTGGAAGATGAAGTTTCTTCTGACGTATGCCACTACACGAAGCCCGAAGAAGTGATTGATTTCACTTCTAAGACTGGCGTTGACTCACTCGCCATTTCCATCGGTACATCACACGGTGCCTACAAGTTCACCCCCGAGCAGTGCACTCGCGACCCGAAGACTGGCAAGCTCGTTCCTCCTCCTTTGGCATTCGACATTCTCGATGCCATCATGGAGAAACTCCCCGGATTCCCCATCGTACTCCACGGTTCTTCTTCCGTTCCTCAGGAATACGTTGACATCATCAACCAGTATGGTGGCAAGCTTCCCGATGCAGTGGGTATCCCCGAAGAGCAGCTCCGCAAGGCTGCGAAGAGCGCTGTGTGCAAGATCAACATCGACTCCGACTCTCGTCTTGCCTTCACCGCTGCTGTGCGTAAGGTATTCGCAGAAAAGCCGGGTGAATTCGATCCCCGTAAGTACTGCGGTCCTGCTCGCGACCTCATGGAGCAGATGTACAAGCACAAGATTGTTGACGTGCTCGGCTCTGACAACAAGCTTGCCCAGCTCGACTAATCCAATTTGTTCTGCGATAGCATAAGAACTATATGCAGATTCACTAAAGAGAAAGGTGTTGCTGAAAATGGATATTTCAGCAACACCTTTTTTCTACCCAATACAAGTGGCAAACCAGCACCTTCTTCCGCAAGTGTAATCACAATCTCTAGTGAGCGTTCAATCGTGCAAAGTAAAAGCAATTTCCCCATCACAACAACCAACGCACTACGGCATGCCACTCACGCACTTCAGCACCTCGGCAGCTCCACTCGAAAAGTTGTGCCCTTACCTTCCTCACTACATTTCACATAGATTCGCCCGTGATGGTATACCTCCACAATGCGCTTCGCAAGCGACAGTCCCAGCCCCCATCCCCGCTTCTTGGTAGTAAACCCAGGCTTAAATACTGTCTTGAAATTTTTTCGTGCGATACCTTTTCCCGTGTCAGAGAGGTCAATGTATACCTTCTGCTCACTCTCTCCTACCTCTATACGAATGCTTCCTTTACCTTGCATAGCATCTACTGCATTTTTGCACAAATTCTCAATTACCCATTCGAATAGAGGAGCACTCATATTCACGCAAACCACTTCCGAAGGCAAATCACAAGAAAACAGCACCTTGCTTGAAGTCCTACGATCATAATATTCAGCCACACGCTTTACGACTGGCCTTAAATCCATCTTCTCCAATTCGGGAGCAGAACCAATTTTCGAAAATCGCTCTGCTATCAATTGCAAGCGTTGCACATCCTTGTCCATCTCCTTTAAAAGCGGATCGTCAGGATACGTTTCCTTCAGAACCTCACTCCAAGCCATCAACGACGAAATGGGCGTGCCCAACTGGTGGGCAGTCTCTTTTGACAATCCCACCCACACGTGATTCTGTTCCGCCCTTTTGGAAGCCAACAGGAAGAACACACACACCAAGCCAAAAACACACACCACCAGCAGCTGCACATATGGATAGACTGTCAACCTGTGCAACATTGTTGACTCCTTATAGTAGATTCGAATGAAATCCTTGCTCTCCGAAGTCTTTGTCGTGCAGTCCATCGTCATGCACTCCCCATTCTCCTTCATGTCCGTCACTGCTGATTGGAGCACACTAACTGAATCTTCGCCATGAGGTTCGGGCGTAAGGTTGCGCGAGGCCAACACTGAACCATCTTTATCGAGCACCACCACTGGAATCGTATGATTACTGTTAATCACGCTCAACACCAGAGTAAGATCCGTATTTTCGTCAGCCACAGTAAGCGAACGCATGGCCTCAGCCCAAACTTTCATTTTCTGGACTTCCTCTTCAAACAAGTCATTGGCCAACTTGCGCGAAACTACTAGCGACACAGCCGAAATGACAAGTGCCACTACAATCATCGCCCATTTCCATTGTCTGATACGATCAGTCCAAAGCATCATACGATTAATCCACTATTTTTGTATAGCCCATCAGCAGCCACAGCAAGTCCGTAGACTATGTTTACATTATTCCTTCAAACCTTGGTTCACCGAATCGATATAGTCGAGCAGCTCATCCTTTCCCAGTTTATTCTCACTACTCGTCACGAAATAAGGAGGCAATTCCTCCCAATCTTCCTTCAGCGTGTTGAGAAATGTGTCTACATTGCGCTTCAATTCATTTCCCTTAGGTTTGTCTGCTTTGGTAAAGACCAATCCAAATGGCACCCCGTTTTCACCCAAGAAACGTATAAAATCCAAGTCTATACGCTGAGGTGGAATGCGGCTGTCAATGAGCACAAAGAGACACGTCAGCTGCTCGCGTTCCAACACATAGTAGGAAATCAAGTTCTTCAGCTTCTCCATCTCTTTTTTTCCACGCTTCGCATAACCATAGCCAGGCAAATCCACCAAATACCATTCGCCATTAATCACAAAATGGTTGATGAGCATAGTTTTACCTGGAGTGGAAGATGTCATTGCCAACGACTTACGCCCCGTAAGCATATTAATCAAGCTGCTTTTGCCCACATTGCTTCGCCCTATAAATGCATACTCAGGACACGAACTGTCAGGGCAACGATCCGCCCTACTGTTGCTGATGAGAAATTCGGCAGTATTTATCTTCATAAGTAAATTGTTGTTTATCGTAATTATTCAAGAAAGCAACGTCACTCACATTCAGTTCACAATGAGCAACATCTAGAATCATACACATTATCCCACAATCTCGCACCGTGCAGACAGCGGAATAATGTGTATGAAGCATCTTTATCGGTTTAGAATGAATTTAATGCTAACGCCAAAATCCTGTGTGGTCACAGGATACGAGCTGGAAGTCAGCAGAGGTTTGTTCATCTGTCGGTCATAGTAAGCCGTCAGAGTCAGCAACTTGCTCAAGGCATAATCAGCAGAGAAACTCACCTGCACAGCCCTGTTGCCACTGGTAGCCTGCGAAAGCGATGTCAGGATATCGCGATTGAGGGCTGCTTGGTTACGGAAAGTGAAATCCAATCTCAAGTTCATGTCGTTGGCAAATCCCTTGGCATTCGTCGTAGGTGTTTTGTCACCGGCTTTGCTTCCCCTGCTCCTCACAGTTTTCTTGGGGGCAAACAAGTTGAGGTCAGCAATTTTATATCCCAAACCGATTACGAAATCATTCGACCTCGTTTCAGTGATCTGCTGCGAAGTCATACTCAAGGTAACAACTCGCGTCTTGCGCATTTCCACTTTTGCCGTCAGATTGTTCAGGAACGTCATGTCCACTCCAAACAGAGGCGAGAAACTCTCGTTGATGCTCACTGTGCTCACGTCATACATCGAGCTGGGCACAGGATTTCCCGAAGTCACGTCATTCACGAAGCCAAACCCATTCATGTACTCCTGATAGGAACTGAAAGTATTGTACGAGCCAACCGAATACACGCTCTTGTAAGCATGGTTCAAGTTAAAGCTCTTGAACACCTTCTTCATCTTCGGCAACTTTGCCAAACCCGCATACGTGATGCTCCAATTCGGCAACATCCGAAGCAAAGACGGGAAAATGTCAAGTCCGCTTCCGCCCAAAGTGTATGCCTTCAGAAAGGCGGGAATCATCACCTCCGACCCATAGGGACTAACCGACCCGTTGGCTGGATCGAATGGCTCTCCGGCCAAAGCCGAGCCATTTGGATAAACCGCACCATCATAAATCCGTTCCACACGCTGCTGGAATCCGTTCAGCGAAGAAACGAACTTGTCAAATGTCCTGCTCTTATATCCCTTGTCAGCCGACCCCACCTTTTCGAAAGCAGAGCCAATGGAAATGGTCGTCATGGTGAAATTGCCAGTCTCCGTCGTAGGCATACCCTCAAACATATACTGTACCGACCTGTTTCGGGTCACGTTGCGTGAGGCTGTCAAATCAATCTTCACATCGCGCAGCGGCTCCAGCGTAGCCTTCAGCTGAAGGCTCTCCGTCGAATTGGTGGAAGCCGGTGTGATGATGCTGTCAGCCATCAACAGCCACCCACGGTCGGCAGCACGGCGAATGTAGTCATTCCCCGTCAGTCCGAATGCGAAGTCCAGTCCCGGAGCCATTCCGCTCCCCGCTGTCGCCTTACGCTGGCCGAGCACATCACCCACCTGTGGCAAGAAGCCCGGCAGCGTCATGTTGAATTTGTTCGAATAGTTTACGCTCACACTGCGCACCATCATCAGGAAGCGAGTGCCCATCTGCAGCGCCTTATACCATGTTTGGTCCTCCGCACGCTTGTTGGGACGAACCGTCACCTTCACCTTGGCCGTATCCTGCGAAAGGATAAGGATCTTGTTGGCATCCGTCACCTTGTAACGCAGCGGATAGCGTGATCCGTCCGCACGAATAGCCGTCACATGCACCTTCTTGCTCTTAAGGTTATGCACAAGCGTTTGTGTCGTGTCGGCCTTTAGCGTGATTTCCTTAGCCACATTCTTGGGTACCTCCTTTCCCTTCGACTTGTCGCGAGGAGTCTGCGAATACTTTCTGTTCACCTTCTTCAGGAAAGGCACATGATTGTAGAGCGTTTCCAGATTCAGGCGAGCGTTGCCACCCACATTCCTTGAATTCGCCACCGTGTGTCCCATCGAAGCACCGTTTTCCAATTCGGTCCCACGGGTCCAGTTATAGGTTCCGTTATACGACACATCAGTAGTCAGCCAGTCGAACAAAGGCAATTTGTTGAGAGGCAATTTCCATGAGAAATCAAAATTCTGCTGATACGAGAGAGGCCTTCCAAGTTCCTTGATCGAATGCCACACCGAGTCCTTCCATGCGGCATACCTGTCAGGGTAAAGATCCTTGTTCACTGCCGTATAGGGCTGCTCAATTTCCGCATTGGTTCCCGATGAGAAACTCATATGCACATTCTTCGTGATGTCCCAACGCAGCTGCAGCGAACGGTTCCAAAGGAAATCGCTCGACCATGTCAACGGAAGAGAAGTGTTGTCAAGGTTCTCCATGTCGCGTTCTTGCAGTTCGTAGTACGAACGAGTGATGTCGGAGTTAAACGACAGGTTTTGCGGCAGGAAGTTGAACGACTGGTCTTTCAGAATCTTAAACCACTTCGACTTGTTCTTCGATTTCTTAAACGGCTCGAAAGCCTTCAGATTAGGTGCATAGGCATAGCTGAAATTCCATTTCCAATTCTGGTTCTTCTCCCAAGCCGTCGTTTCGCCCGTAGTATTGCGCGAAGAATAAGCATAACCGAAGGTAAAGTTAGCCGGATCGTAAGGCATCGGGTGCCGCTTCGTGGCAATATTGATGCGTGCTCCCGAGATGCTGAAATTCCTGTTCTCCACCACCTTATCGGCAATGTTACGCAGCGAATCGCGTTCCTGCTCATTGCCCATCGCATCCAACGCCTCCTGAAGTTCCATATCCGTGTCAAGCGGATTGTAACGGGGCGATGTACGGCTTTTCGAATAGCTGTAGTAGATAGGTGCATTCAGTTTCACCTTTTCGGGCAAGAACTTTCCAGCCTGCACATTTGTTGTCACGGAGTATTCGTAAAGGTTGTCGTCCCTACGCTGGCTCACGCCTTCTTCCAGTCCGCCGAACCCTTCCGTTTCGATGTGACCTGTCAGGTTCACCGAAGCCAAGTCCGAAAGCTGAATGTTGAGTTGCGACTGGGCAGCCCATCCGCCCTTGTTGGCAAACTGCTGCAAGCGGAGTTCGTTGGCCCAGACTTCCACGCTTTGAGCTTGGCGCGAGTTGTTGCGCACACCGATCATCACCGTGCGCACCTCCCCCAGTGTAGGGTTGCCCACCACCGTCATCTTGTTGGCTGGTTTCTGAGGATCGTATTCCGAATAAGCCTGTGCGTAGGAAGTCAAACCCAAAGCCTTCTGCCTGTTGCGGTTTCGCTTCAGGTCAGTGAACACCGTCAGGTCAATGTCAAGCATATTGTCCTGCGGCCACACCACACGCGCTCCTGCATCACTGTTGGGATACTTGCCCGTGGCAGTCACCTTCAGCGGAATCTCGTACTCATAGAAATTGTTCTTGTAGTCCGACCCCAAACGAATGAAGAGCGACGTCTGCCCGTCCTCCACATCCATGGATGAAGGCAGCGAATTGGCATGGGCAAACATCTGCAAATGTTTGTAGCGGCGCAAGTCAAGTGTCGTGTTCTTATAGACTGCCCGAGCATCCCCCGATGCCAGGTTCTTCACCGTAATCGACAGAGCCTGCTCATTGTTCTGCAGAATCTGGTCCTGACCAGGGTCAACCACTCGGCTGATGCCGGGAGGAATCACATAGTTCACCGGTGTCTTCTCGTTGTTTTCCTCAAAGTTCACCGCACCCACCTCCAGCGTGCCGCTCGTGTCAGGTGCCTTGCCGGCATAAAGGGCCTGCTCATAGGCACGCCATTCGCCATGCACCAGATTGAGGGTGGCCATACGCAACACGACAGGACGGTCGAAGCCCGTCATGAACATGCGCATGAAGCGAATAGAGGAGAAATCCGTTATTCCACCTTCGCGCTTCTCGAATTGGTCTACGGGAATGCGGAAAAGGTACCAAGTGTATTCACGGCTCACATTGTCGCGCGTCTTCTGCACCGACATACGCTTGTCGACGATGTAGTTCTGCCCCACCTCCATGCTCTCAGGAGCAATGTGCACCCTGTACTGGTAGTACTTGTCGTATTCATTGAGCGTGAAGTCCTGATTGATGTCCTCCACATCGGGCGTTGTCTTGTAAGCCGTGCTATAGCTCTCGGGCGATGAATCCGTGTCCACCGAGTTGCCGTTAGGGTTGTTGATATACTTGTAGCGGTCAAGTATGGAACGCTGTTCACGGTCGTAGTCCGAACCTCTGAAATAGTGATAGCGGTCGGCCGAGGGAGACTGCAGGAGTGAATCGTACACCTCGGGGCGCACCACGGGCTGCACAGCCTGCAGAAAGGCTTGGTAAGCCGGGTACGTGCGTTCCTGCTCCGATGAGAGACCGTTGAATCCGACATCCTGCTTCGCACGCGAACCGCTTGAGGTGTTGAAGGCATACGTCACCGTGTTCTGCGTCGGCACACGTCCCCACACGGTTTCCGTGTACTGCGACGGGTCATCGTCAATGGGAAGTCCGCTCTCGTAGAACTTGCGGCCATCCTTCAGCACATCCTCACTGATCTCGCCCAAGTTGAAATAAAGGTCACCCACAGGCATCGGAGTGCCGTTGTCGCGAGCTTTGATGAAGGGGTCCTGCATCCAAAACTCGATATACTCGATGTTGGCCGTTTCAAAGTCCGAGGTGTCCAACTTTCGCATCATGCCGCCCCATCTTTGCGACGGGTTGGTCAGGTGGCCGTCAGCGTCAAGCGACGGGTCGAGGTTATAAGGACCACGCTCGTTCGGATAGTAAGCCAGGTTCAGCACATTCAGTGTGTTGGCTTCACGCATATTCACGCTCTTGTTGGGAAATAGCTCCGACTTGTACACCTCGCGCACATCCGGGTCGGAAAGCTGCTTGAGGTCACCCTTGATGTGTCCGGGCGTGAGCGAAGAAGAACGGCGGGTGAAAAGCGGGTCAATGTAGTACCACGCCAGCAAAGCACGGTTGTAGCCATAACGCACATCGTTCGATAGTTTCGACTCGGCAAACATGGCAGGCACACTCGAGAGCATCCATTCCTGTGGAGTGGAAATGTCGATTTCGCCCTTCGTGTTCTCAAAGTCATCCACATAGGAGGCATTCCCCTGCGCACCCCGGTTCTTGCCCGCAATGAGTTGCGCGAACTCGGCCGTGAAATTGATGCTTGAAGGGGCCGTGCAGTGCAGCAATGGCAAATGGTTGAGCCAATCTGTCAGCCGCTGGCTCTCCTTTTTCCATGAGATGTTCAGTCCCCACAGCGTGTTGTTGAGCGGTTCGCTGCCCATGGCCACCTTGGTGGTGAGCGGTTTCTCGCCCAAATGCATGAACGTACCCCCCAGCTGGAAATCCTTTGAAAAGTCGTATTCCCAGTTGAGTCCGAACATCGTTTTTCGTTGCATCCCGTAGTCCGTGTTGCTCTCCAAGCTCACGTTTACGGCCGTGCCGGCATCCAGAATGCTCTTATTCAGGATTCGCACGATGCCCGAGTTGTAGTCCACTGTGTAGTCCGCCCCCTCTGTCAGCGTCTGTCCGCCGGCAGTCACCACCACCGAACCACGGGGAATGTTCATCGCCCCCAATTGGATTTCATCACTTCGTGACGCCTTGTATTCACCGCTGATCACAAACTTGTTCTTCTCCGCAATCTGGCGTGCCACTGTGCGTGTGGAATCATAGAGTTCCTGAAACACGTATTTTCGGGCCACGTCATCGTTTCCGATGGCCTTGGCCAGGTCGGATCCGAAAGGTTCCACCACAGGAAAGTACACACGTCCCTGCTGGGCATCAATAGTGTACCCCTCCACATAATCGAAATATCCGTTCGGACCGATCTTGTTGTTGTTGTCCAACCTGTCAAGCCCCATGAGCGAAAGCAGCTTCTTGCTCTTCAGCCCGGGCTCGGGAATGTAACTCAAATATACGCCAGAGGTGTCGCTCAGCAGCTTGATGTCGAACTTGAACTTCTCCTTCTGCACCGAGGTAGCCCCCAATGCATACACGTTCTTCATCATCAGGTCCCAGTTGCCCATCGCAGGCGTGCAGGCCGTGTTCTTGAGCGACTTCACAAATAGCACTTCCTTGTTGTCCTTACGGTCAGTCGAGAATTCTCCCACCTGGTACACCTTCCCCCTGTAGGTATACTCGAAAGCCACCGCCAGCACCTGGTCGGTCTGCAAGGTCGATTTGAGCGACACATATCCCAAGGCAGCATTGAGCGAGTATTCTGATGATGAGAGTTTACGTGCTGACTCCAGTTTCTCGTAGTCAACTCCTCCCACCAGTCCCGACGATTCCAGAGCCGACGACACCAGCGAGATGTCGCGTGCTTCGGGCAAATCTGTGTTCAGCGCAGCATATTCCGAATTCGACGTGTTGGCCGGATTCACCTCCGTTCCAGGCATCCACCGTCCGTTGGATATATGGTCGTGCTCGCCCAGGTCGGTCAGTCCCAGGATGTTACGCGTGTCGGTTGTGGCCCCCGTCTTGTTGGTCACCCATATCTCCACACGGTTCACAGTCACGCCCGACGTGATTGTGGGCAGCTGCTTCATGTTCTCGTTGTAGTGGTCGCGAAAGAAGTGTGAGAGGAAGAAATGCCTGTTCTCGTCATAGGCATCGGCCGAGAATTCATAGTTCGTGAGCTGCACGCCCCCCTTCGACCCCACGGTCTGCGAACTCGACTTTTTCTGCGAAATCACCGTCGAGAGTTTCAGCTTGCCAAACTGCATGTCGGCCCTCACGCCAAAAAGCGAGGAAGCCCCGCGGATGAGGCTAGAGTTGGTCGGCATGCTCACGTTGCCCGCTTCAATGAGTTTGATGATTTCATCTTCCTTCCCCTCATAGCGCAGTTTGAGATTCTGGGCATCAAAGTCGAAGGTGGCATCGGAGTTGTAGTTGAAATCCATGTTCACCTTGTCGCCCACCTTGCCGTTGAGGCTGAGATTGATCTTTTCGTCAAAATCGAAGCCAAACACCTTGCGGTTACGCTGCGAGAGCGAGGGATTGTCAGTTTTGCGCGTGTTCGCACCGATTTTCAGTTCGGCCGAGCCCTGAGTCTTCACGCGCACCCCACCCGGGCCGAATATCTTGTTCATCGGACCGAGATCGAAATGCATGTCGGTGAAGTCAAATTTGTCCTTTCCCTTTGCCTTGAACTCTTCATCGTTCTTCTTCCGGTAGTAGGCATTGAGCGACCGCTGCATGCTCCACCGCTGGTACTCTGCCGGCGAGAGATGATACGGCACTTCCAGGAAATAGTTTCCGAGCCGCGTACCGTACAGGTAGTCGCCCGACTGCTCGTCATACACGGCTTCCGTTTTCAGGTTCTCAGGGTCCTTCAGGTCCATCGTTTCATGGTCCTTGGCATCCATGTCAGTCTGCGTGGTCAGCTTCACGGGGAAACGAGTCACCACCGTGTCAGCCATCGCTTGGGGCAAGGATGCCGGCTTCCCCATCTCACTGGCCGGAGCGTCAACCGTGTTGGAGGAATGCATCAGCATTTCGTCACTATTGTCCGTCGGAACTGCTCCCTGTGGCTGCCGCGTCGGTGCATCGGAGCGAGTGGACACGTAGTGCAGGTGCAGATGCGTGGCATAGGCTCCCATCCCGATGCCGCCACCGAGCAGGAGTGAAAGAAGTGAAATGTTGGAAACGGGAAGTTTCATTGCTTGTATTGAAAGTCAGATGACGATAAATCGTTAAGTTTAAGTGATTGGCCCGTAACGGACACCATCAGGCTGCCGCTTAGAGAAGCGCTTGCATCAGAAGATGCCAACCCATTGGGCATCAGAGCATCTTCAGTGCCTGCTTGATGATGTTTTCCACCGTGGCAGATGCATCCGCCTTGAGAATCTCCACCACCACTTTCTGAGCGGCAGCAGGCGGAAATCCCAACACGGAAAGTGCCTGAACAGCCTCATCCACCAGTTCGCGCGAAGCCACCGTGGCAGCCCCTTGTGCCTGGCCGTTGCCCGAAGCGTTCACCGCAGAACCCAATGAGAGCACCTTGTCCTTCAGGTCGACAATGATGCGTTGCGCCGCTTTGGGACCAATGCCCTTCACCGACTTGAGCGAACGCACATCCTCGCTCTGAACGATGTTCACCAGGTCGGCCACGGTGAAAGCCGAGAGAATCATGCGGGCCGTTTGTCCACCCACCCCCGACACAGCGAGCAACAGCGTGAAGCACTCGCGTTCGGCGCGGGTGGCAAAGCCGTAAAGCACAAAGGCATCTTCGCGAATGGCCTCATAAACGTAGAGGCGAGCCTCGTCGCGCCCCTGTATGGCCGTATATGTGTTGAGCGAAATGAGCAGGCCATATCCCACCCCATGCGCCTCAATGACGGCAGTGGCAGGCGTCAGCTCATCCACTTTGCCGCGGATATATTCTATCATAGACTTTGGTAACGGAGAATAAACGGTTTTATTGTGTAAACTGCAGGGCAAACTGACCTGACGCCCCTATGCCGAGGGCATCACCGCCACGCATTCCGCCATCACACATCATTTGCACACCCAGTTGTAGTAGAACCTCAGGGCGTCCTTACGCCAGATGTGAGGCACGCGGCTCTTCTCGTCATAGTAATGGCACGGAGGCTGGATGGGCAACCCCTTCGACACATCGCGTCGGTACTCCTTGTCCAGCGTCAGGGGTTCATACTCCAAATGCCCCACCACAAACACGCTCCGCAAGTCGTTTTCGGCAGCCATGCCCACACCGCTCTCTGGACTCTCCGCCACCACGCCGCCATGGCCGTGCATCCGTTCGTCCACTTCACTGCGCCACACTTCCGTATGGCGGCTGTTGGGCATCAGGAATTCGGGCGACAACCCATCCAGCAAATGTTTCGGAGCGGAAGGCATCACCCGTTGGGCGAAAATGCCGAAGCACTTGGCAGGCAAAGCATGCTTGCCGATGCCATAGAAATGGTAGAGGGCTGCCTGTGCCCCCCAGCACACATAAAGTGTGCGGTCAATCGTCCTTCTGGCCCAATCCATCACGCGGGTGAGCTGATTCCAATAGCGCACCTCCTCAAAGGGCATCTGCTCCAAGGGAGCACCCGTCACGATCAGACGGTCGAAATGCTGGTCGGAAAGCGCTTCCACGTCGCGATAGAAGCGCTGCATATGTTCCATGGGAGTCGTCTTGTACGTTTGTCCCGACAGTTTCACGGGAATCAGCTGCAGCCGCTCCGGCAATGCAGCCAGCGTACGGGCAAAGTCAAGTTCCGTCACCTCCTTTTGCGGCATGAGGTTCAGCAGCAGGATGCGGTGGTCAACATGAGGAGCCTCGAGTGTTGAAATGGGATAAGTGTCGACCGGCAAGCCTTCGCTTCGCAACGTCTGCACTGCCGGCAGTCCTTCTGGAAGATAAATCATGGGGATATGGAATAGATGTTTGAAATGTCAGCCTTGCCACAATCCGTGGCTACGCACAAATGCCAGGACTGAAGGCGGCAGCAATTGCGAGCAGTCCTCCCCGCGCATCAGCCTTTCACGGATCATCGTCGAACTCCACGGGAAGAGTGGAGCCTCCAGCAGATGCACCTTCGTCCCAAGGCGTTCAGGCCGAATGGGAAAGCCTTCTCGCGGATAGACGATCACTTCATGCATTCTGAGGATGTCGGCAGGATGTGCCCAACGGTCGAACAAGGCCCAATTGTCGGCCCCGATGAGCAATGAGAAGCAGCGGTCGGGATAGGCCTCGCGCAGGCAGCAAAGCGTGTTCCACGTGTACGACGGCCGGGGCAAGCCGAATTCGAAGTCGGAAGCCTCGATGCCAGCCTCGCCGCTCACCGCCTCACGGGCCATTTGCAGACGCAGGTTTTCGTCAACCAACGTTCCTCTTGGCTTAAGCGGATTCTGCGGCGACACCATGAGCCACACCTCATCGGCCAGCCCTTGCCGGAGCACTTCACGCGCCAAGCGCAAATGCCCCCAGTGCAACGGATTGAACGAACCGCCGAAGATGGCCGTGCGTACTTTCGGACAGGCGGGCATGCTCATTCGGCCAGAAATTTGCGAACGGCCTCCAAAGCCTCAGCCTGCGCCGTAGCCAAGTCGTCGTTCACCACCACCACATCACTCTTGGCCGCGAAAGTCATTTCAAACGCTGCACGTTCCAAGCGTTTCTCAATCACGTCGGCGGCATCCGTTCCACGGCCTTCCAACCGACGGCGCAGCTCCTCCACCGAAGGCGGCTGCACGAACACGCTCAGCGCCTGGCTGCCATAGGCTTTCTTGATGTTCTGCGCGCCGAGCACGTCCACATCGCACACCACGTTCTGGCCAGACTCCAACTGCGCGTCCACCTGCGCCTTGAGCGTGCCGTAGAAGCGACCTTCGTACACTTCTTCATACTCCAGGAACTCATTGCGCTCAATACGCTGCTTGAACTCCTCGGGCGTAAGGAAATAGTATTCCACACCATGGCGCTCCTGTCCGCGTGGCGGACGGCTCGTGGCCGATATGGAGAAATGCAGGTTCAACCCCTGCTGCATCAGATAGTTGATGATGGTGCTTTTGCCGCTCCCGCTGGGAGCCGAGAATATGATGACTTTCATGAGGATTGGTAGTTTAAATAGTTAAATGTCGTACCCGAAAGGTTTGTGAACAATCCGTGCCACACGCAGCGGACGCTCCGTCATCAGAGTGCGTTGAGCACTTGTTCCTTGATCTGCTCGAGCTCGTCTTTCATTTTCACCACGATGTTTTGCATTTCAGCCTGGTTGCTTTTCGACCCTGTGGTGTTGATCTCGCGTCCCATTTCCTGGGCAATGAACCCAAGTTTCTTGCCCTGTCCGTGGCCATTGAGCATCGTCTCACGGAAATAGCGCAGATGGTTCGTCAGGCGTTGTTTCTCTTCGCTGATGTCAAGTTTCTCGATGTAGTAGATGAGTTCCTGCTCCAGCCGGTTCTTGTCGTAGTCCACTCCCCTGAGTTCCGACAGTCGTTCTTCCAGACGCGTGCGGATTTTCTCCACCCGTGCGCGTTCGAACGGCTCGATTTCATGCAGCAGGCGCTCGATGTTGTCCACCTTCTCCGCAAACTTTCTGTAGAGCGCTTCACCCTCCTGCTTGCGAAACTCTACCAGGCGATCCAAAGCCTCAGTCACGCAGGCACGCACCGCATTCCACTCTTCGTCGGAGAGCTCCTCCACGGTCGCATTCAGCGTCACATCGGGCAGGCGCACGATCACCCCCCACAAGTCGTTGGCCGAAGGCATGGGAATGCCTTGCTCTTCACTGATGTTCACGATCTGCTCGGCATAGCTTGCCACCACGGCCGCATTCAGCTTCGGTGCCGACTGGTCAGCTTCCTTTTCCACCCACAGGGTGAATTCCACCTTGCCGCGCTCGATGCTGCGGGCCACCATTTGGCGAACCTCCATTTCCTTTTCCCGATAGAAGGGAGCAATGCGCACCGAAAGGTCGAGAGCCTTGCTGTTGAGCGATTTCACTTCCACATGGATTTTCTTTCCGCCAAATGTGGTTTCGGACTTGCCATAGCCCGTCATTGACTGTATCATATTCCTTTGATTTTCTTGGTTCCTTTTACCGCCTTCACGGTTGTGTTCTAAATCTGAGCGAAGTTACGATTTTTTTCTGACATACACGAGTTTTTTTCGCGATAATTAAGCCGTACGCCATGCACACCGCTTTCAAGCCCGTCCGCATCCGGAAGCCACGCTTCCTGCCGGATCACTGCCCCACGCACACGTCAAATCCCGGCACTTGCAAAATATCGCGTTTCGGAAGGGGAAGTGCCACGCGGCCGCACATGTCCTGTTCTGTCGTGCCATGTCCCGTTATGTCCAATGACATCGGCACAAAACGCACATTTCTTCCGAATACCGACAAAGATAATGCAATAAAATTCAAACAAAAAAGAGAAAAATCGTATGGCCAGATCAAGATAAATGCGTACATTTGCCCACGAAAGGAGGACGAAGAGTGTCTTCCACCCCAAATCAACAAACCACCCAAAAATTCACTGAACCATGGAAATATTTCATGTTTTTAGAATCAAATTCCTTCCACATCCCTTCCAAAAAGACCTGTTCGAGAGCGGCGCCCTGAAGGAATCGCCCTACGCAACTCCCGAAGATCTTCTCAGCAGTTTCCTCACAAAACGATTCGATCTGCCGGCCACGAAGAACAACGGGACGACAGAAATCTACCGCGCGGAAGTGTGGGGCAAACAGGAAGGCATCGTCTATACGGTGGTGGCCAACAACAAAATCAAGAACACCACCGACGAGAACCACGAGAAAGTGGCTAACCCCGACCACCCCTACTCCGATGTCATCTTCGACCTTCGTCCCGAACGAGGATACCTCTTCGTGCAACGCAACTCGGCCTTTTCCAGCCGTCCCGACAGCGTGGTGAAAATCATCAGGGATGCGCTCAACGACAAACTCCGCGACTACGGCCTGAAGCTCGAAGTCACGGGATTCAATTCGGAGGCCAACGACTTCTGGACCATTGTCAACAACATCCGCACCAACTTCCACGACACCGTGCGAAACGCCAGCATTGATTTCCCCACCGACCCATCCGTAAGCAGAGCCATCAGCCAAGATGCCATGCTCAACAGCGTGATGCAGATGGCGCTCAAATCAAACAGCGACGAAGCCTTGATTTCGGTGACCTCCTACTCGGAAGAGGGAATCGACCTCCAACAATGCCACGACGACCTCACGCAAATCCTCAACATCTGTCTCACTCAAGGCGCGCCCATCGGCTTGCGGCTGAACTTCAAGGAATTCGGCATCTTCCGTTTCGGAAATGACCTGGACGCACAGTTTGGCATCGACCGCGAGCAGTTGGAGGAGTTCCGCCTCATCAGCAGCGAAGCTCCCGCTGGACGGAGCAAAGAGATTGACGATTTTGCACTCACACAGTGGATCGGACGTTGCACTGACACCTTGGAAAACTATGCCGAAAAGCCTCTTACTTTCAAGCGCAGGAAACGAAGCCGTTGAGCAGCATTTCAGCGGTTGGCCCCTGCTTGAGGTCATCCGATGCGTGACCGACGACATCAACATGAAGCAGCCGCAGGCCCATTTGGCCTGCGGCCAAATTTTTGTGCTGGCCTACGAAACCATCGACACCATCTGCACGGCCGAAAACGAACAGAAACTCACCGCCCTGCTTCGAAACTACTACGCGCAAAGGCTCATGGCAAGCATCGCAGCCACGCACGCCCCCGATGACGACCAGTGCAGGCAACTGACTGTGGCCACTGCCATGCTGGCTGCAGCACAATTCCTGACAAGAAGCGATCCCGCCTACTTCTTCCACTGCTGCACGGCATTAGCCCAAGGCGTCGGCAAACTGGTGGGAGCATCCCTATGCAAGCAGCTGCACGGCAACCTGCTAAACGCCTTCCGCATCATCGACGAAGAAGCCTTCAAGCAGCAAGGCTTGCACTACATCGACAACGACGACATCGAGCCGGTCAGCCAAACCGTACAACAAATTATCAGCCAACTACCCGCTTCGCCCTCCGTCCCAACGGCCAGCAGCAAGCCCCCGTTGAAGATAGCTCCCAGGTGCACCACTAGTGTCTACCTGCTCCTCAATGCCATGCATGCCAATGGGTACATCCAACCCACAATCAGCCGGAAGGAATTCATCACACGGGCCCATCGCGCGCTTTTCGGCACCGAACCACCCAAAGGCATCGACCAAATACTCCACGGAACAAGCATACGAAAGGCTACCGCCGAAGAGATAGCTGATGAACTGCTCGGCAACCTGCGCACCGATGTGGTCAGCATGTTGCAAAAGCTGCTTGACGGGAACAGCTGACACTCCCCACACAAGCTCCATCACATGCCGCACACAACACCTCGCCCCGCTACCCGACCTCCATCATCCATTCGATGAAAATCCGACAAATATTCCAATCGTCCCTGCCGCACGACAAACTCCATTCCGTAGAGAAAGTCCCAAAGTCCCAAAAGTCCCAGCCCTATATAAAAAGAGAGAAAAGAGGTAACTCACTGATAATCAATAATAGCATAAATGAGTCCCACCCCTGGGACTTTTGGGACTTTGGGACTTTCGGCTGAAAATCGAGAGAAATTCGATGATTTGACATTCACTGCAATATTTCACAAACGTAAGTAAATCCGACAAATCTTCCAATTTTACAGACCAAACACCACCCCATTCCACAGCACATCAGCCACGCACGCCCCGCACTTTCCCCCTCCATGCGAACACAAGGCATGGTGTCACCCCACCAAGCCCCCTCATTGAAACAAGCCCGACATCAGCCACTGAAAAAAAACGCGCCAGACACAAGAAAAACCGCATTTGCGAGATGGAGATTTCAAAAAATGTCGTAATTTTGCACTGCATACTTTCACAACAGAGAAAGCAAACTGCTCCTCCCGACAGGACACACCATCCCACACACGGGAAGGCACCCTTGGGAGTCAAACAAGAACTTTAACCACCAATCACCAGCAAATGGAATTTGACATCGAAAAACCTTACGTAATCGGCCTTGACATGGGCGGCACCAACTCCGTGTTCGGCATTGTCGACCAGCGAGGCAACATCAAATCGCAAACGGTCATCTCGACCAAGGCATACCCCAACTTCGACGACTACGTGCAGGCTGCAGTGGACGCACTTCAACCCGCGCTCGACACCGTGGGCGGCATCCAGAACATCCGCGCCATGGGCATCGGAGCACCCAACGGCAACTACTACAACGGCACCATCGAATATGCAGCCAATCTGGCTTGGGAAGGCATTGTGCCCGTGGCCAAGAAATTTGAGGCCGCATTGGGCATTCCCGTGCGTGTGACCAACGATGCCAACGCAGCCGCAATGGGCGAAATGACCTATGGTGTGGCACGCGGCATGAAAAACTTCATCATGATCACCCTCGGCACCGGCGTCGGTTCGGGCATCGTGGTCGACGGCAAAGTGGTGTACGGCAGCGACGGATTTGCCGGCGAACTGGGCCACTTCGTGATTGACCACACAGAGAACGGACGCGCCTGCGGATGCGGACGCCGCGGATGCCTCGAAACTTACACCTCCGCCACCGGCGTGGCACGCACCGCACGCGAAGTGCTGGAGAAGAGCACCACCGAAAGCATCCTGCGCGAACTCAACCCCGAGGAGATCACCTCCTTCGACGTGTTCAAAGCAGCCGAAAAGGGCGACAAGCTCGCGCTCGAAATCTTCGACTTCACGGGCAAGATCCTCGGACGCTCCTGCGCCGACTACACCACCTTCAATTCCCCCGAAGCCTTCGTATTCTTCGGCGGACTGACCAAGGCTGGCGACTACCTGATGAAACCCTTGCGCGAAGCCTATGAAGCCAACGTGCTCAGCCTCTACAAGGGTAAGACGAAGCTTCTCGTGTCGTCGCTCAACGGCAGCGAAGCCGCTGTGCTGGGAGCCAGTGCACTGGGTTGGGAATAACCCCACCGCACCCCGAAACACACTTCACCATACGGTGCCGACCAAACATGCACGTGCGGTCGGCACCGCTTTTGTTCCGTCCACGACACAGGCCTTGCCCACCATTCTCCAACTACCACGAACAACGATCCGTTTCTTAATTTTTCAGAAAACGCCACTCACAGCGCAGAAATAAGAAACGGATTTCGTAACTTTGCAAACATGGAGTCAAAAAGCACATTCACACGAATTTCTACATACGCCAAGGGCAGCATGATGCTTGCCTTGGCTGCATTCATGTTGGCCGCGTCACCCGCCGAAGCCCGCAAGAAGGACCCGACCAACGGAAAAGGCATGATGAGCCTCGCCGCCACCGAGCCCGACCGCCTGGCAGCCAAAGCCACGGGCGAGCGCCGCATGGAGCACGCGGCAGCCGTATTTCTCGTCACCTCACACGCAAGAATCAATTCACGCTACAAGGAAGGAATCGACGTGTCGCACTATCAGGGGCAGATCAATTGGGATGATGTGGTGAACGGCACTGCCATCTCGTATGCCTACCTCAAAGCCACGGAAGGCGCATCACTCGTTGACGACACCTACCAGCGCAACCTCAAGGAGGCGCGAAGGGTGGGACTGAGCGTGGGCAGCTACCATTTCTACCGGCCCAACGTGGATTGGCAAGAGCAGTTTCGCAACATGACCTCGGTCGTGAAGAGCGAAGACCAGGACCTGGTGCCCATCATCGACATCGAGCACCGCGGATCGGTCAGCCAGGAAGCCTTCATAGCCGACCTGAAAAGCTTCATCTTAAAAGTGACGGAGCACTACGGCAAGAAGCCCCTGCTCTACACCTACCACAACTTCTACAACCGCTACCTCAGCGGCCAGTTTACCGACTACCATTTCATGATTGCCCGCTACCGCAGCGATTCGCCCACACTCGACGACGGAAAGGACTACATCATGTGGCAGTACACATCGACAGGCTCCATCCCCGGCATCCGTGGCCACGTCGACCGCAGCAAGATCATGGGAAACTATTCGCTCAATCAAGTCAAGATGTAAGCGCCACCTTCAAACCGCAAACAGGCTACTTCAACAAACACGAAATCCATTTCGCACATCTGGCCCGACATTCCCCGTCGGACGTTCGCCCCTTCATCCCCTTCAGCAGTCACCCGCTGAAGGGGATGAAGCGTTTCAAGGCCACCCCCAAACCACGGAGCCACATCTGCACGGGACGAAAATGGAAGAAAGCCCACACGAATTGTCCGAAATGCGATAAATTCCACACCGATTAATGATTTTAGCGAAAAATTTACCTGCGGAAATCACGCCCAATCCAATAAAAACACTATCTTTGCCTTCGAATTGAAAGGATAAGCCCTAAGTGCTATCGCTGACTCCCTGAAAAATGAAGCCAACCTTAACACCCAACGGGGCATGGACCCGCCAATCGCACTATCTACCCAGAAAGCAACATTACATTACTGCATAAAAATCATGACTGATAAAAGCGTAAAAACCGGGCACATCGTCCAAATCATCGGACCTGTGGTGGACGTGGCCTTCGACACCGAAGGAAAATCGGCCGAAGAAGTCCTCCCGCGCATTCACGAAGCCTTGGAAGTGACCCACCCCGACGGACGGCGCATCATTGTCGAAGTGCAGCAGCACATCGGCGAAGACACTGTGCGCACCGTAGCCATGGACAACACCGACGGACTGAGCCGCGGGTTGGAAGTGAGAGCCTTGGGCAACCCTATCTCCATGCCGGTCGGCGACCAGATCAAGGGACGAATGATGAACGTGACGGGCGACACCATCGATGGCCTGCGTCAGCTCGACCGCACGCAAGGGGCCTACCCCATCCATCGCGAACCGCCAAAATTCGATGAGCTCAAGACCAGCTCGGAAGTGCTCTACACGGGCATCAAGGTGATCGACCTGCTTGAACCCTATGCCAAGGGTGGTAAAATCGGACTCTTCGGTGGAGCCGGTGTGGGCAAGACGGTGCTCATCATGGAGCTCATCAACAACATCGCCAAAGGACACGACGGATTTTCAGTATTTGCCGGTGTGGGCGAACGCACCCGTGAGGGCAACGACCTCCTCCGCGAAATGATCGAAAGCGGTGTGGTGAAATACGGCAAAGAATTCCAGGAAGCCATGGAACGTGGCGAATGGGACCTCTCGAAAGTGGACTACGAGGAAGTGGCCAAAAGCCAAGCCACGCTTGTGTACGGACAGATGAACGAACCGCCTGGAGCACGTTCTTCGGTAGCCCTCTCGGGACTGTCGGTGGCTGAGAGCTTCCGCGATGCCGGTGCCAAGGAAGGCAAGACTTCCGACATCCTGTTCTTCATCGACAACATTTTCCGCTTCACACAGGCTGGATCGGAAGTGTCGGCACTGCTCGGACGTATGCCATCGGCCGTGGGCTACCAGCCTACACTGGCCAGCGAGATGGGTGCCATGCAGGAACGTATCACCTCCACCAAGAACGGGTCAATCACCTCCATCCAAGCCGTGTATGTGCCGGCCGACGACCTGACGGACCCTGCTCCTGCCACCACATTCACCCACTTGGATGCCACCACGGTGCTCAGCCGTAAGATTACGGAGCTCGGCATCTATCCTGCTGTCGACCCGCTCGACTCTACTTCACGCATCCTCGACCCCAACGTGATCGGTGAGGCACACTACAACTGCGCACAGCGCGTGAAGCAGATTCTGCAGAAATACAAGGAACTGCAGGACATTATCGCCATTCTCGGTATGGACGAGCTCTCCGACGAAGACCGCCTGACCGTGAACCGTGCACGCCGCGTGCAGCGATTCCTGAGCCAGCCCTTCACCGTGGCCGAGAAGTTTACGGGTGTGCCGGGCGTGATGGTGCCCATCGACGAGGTGATCCGCGGTTTCAACATGATTCTCGACGGCGAAGTGGACGACCTGCCCGAACAGGCATTCCTCAATGTCGGAACCATCGACGATGCCATCGCCAAGGGCAAGAAACTCATGGCACAAGCCTAAAACATGGTTTCACTCTAAGTTCACAACCTATGAAAGTAACCATCGTGTCACCCGAAAGGACGCTCTTCACCGGTCAGGCCGATGGAGTGAAGCTCCCCGGAGAATCCGGACGTTTCGAAGTGCTGAAAGGCCATGCCCCCATCATCTCCACCCTCACCCGAGGGGAAGTGACGTGCAAGGGTGACGAACCTTTCAGCGTGAAAGTGAAAGGCGGATTCGCGGAAGTGGCACAGGATGAAGTGAACATCTGCGTGGAAACCTGCTGACGCAGGCGACCGGCAGTAGGCACAACACTATTTCAACCGGGAAACACCAACTTATGAATTCCATCACACGAAGCACCATCAAGCATTGCATCCTGCAAATGCTGCTCACACTGGCCATCTGCCCTGCCATGATTTGGGCTGAAGCCAAATGGGGCAGTTACGAAACGGCTTGCATGCAGGCCAAGCCATTGGCCTTGGTTTCCACCGCATTCGTGGCGCTTACGCTCATCGTGGCAGCCATCTACCGACGCATTGTGGAACAAAGGGCCAAGGCGCTCGTGGCTTTCTACATGGCCAGCAAATGCATCACGATGCTGCTGGCATTAGGCGTAATCACAGTCTATGCCCTGACTGGACGCAACGGGCTGTTGCCGTTCACGCTCAACCTGATGGTGGTCTATCTGGTGTTTCTCGTGAACACATCCTGGTTGTACGCTTCCACCGAACGTAATCTCAAGAATAAGTAATGACACACTTATACAATTCTCTGCGAACAAGACTGGCGCTGCTGCTCATCGCACTCTGCGCCTTCACGGGGACAATGCGGGCAGGCGAAGCCCAGCCTCAATCGGTCGACGTGAAGGAAATCGTGCTCGGGCACATGAGTGATGCCTATGAATGGCACATACTCACGTGGAACGGTCGCCACGTGTCCATTCCGCTTCCCGTCATCGTGAAAGGCGAAGAGAGCGGCTGGCACGTGTTCAGCGCCGAACGCTTCCACGAGTCGCCCGATGGCACCTACGAGCATTTCTACCTCAACGAGGAGAAAAACGGCAAGGTGTATGAGCATCTGGCCAACGGTCAGGACGTGCGCCCGATTGACCTGAGCATCACCAAGAATGTGGTGCAGATCTGGATCGTGATAGCCTTGATGTGCGCGATTTTCATCGGAAGTGCCCGATGGTATCGCCACAAGGAGGCCGACAGCAAGGCACCACGCGGTTTCGTGGGTATGGTGGAGATGTTTGTCATGTCAATCAACGACGACCTCATCCGTCCGTCGGTAGGCGAAAAGCACTACAGGCGCTATGCCCCCTATTTGCTGACAGCCTTTTTCTTCATCTTCATCACGAACCTGCTGGGGCTTCTGCCCATTTTCCCTGGTGGTGCCAACATCACAGGCAACATCAACATCACGATGTTTCTGGCCTTGTGCACCATGCTGCTGGTGAATCTCTTCGGCAACAAGGAATACTGGAAGGAAATCCTCTGGCCACCCGTTCCCACATGGCTCAAGGTGCCCATCCCCATGATGCCGGTGATTGAGCTGTTCGGCATTTTCACAAAGCCGTTCGCACTGATGGTCCGTCTGTTTGCCAACATCATGGGCGGACATGCGATGATCCTCTCGCTCACGTGCATCATCTTCATCACGTTCCAATTCGGTGCTGCCATCGGCACGCCGCTGACCATCGTCAGCTTCTGTCTGATGATTTTCATGAACTGCCTCGAACTTCTGGTGGCATTCATTCAAGCCTACGTGTTCACCATGCTTAGCGCAGTGTTCATCGGACTGGCTCACCCGGAGCACGAATAAGTTGCCCCACCTCCCAAACAAAGAACAAAAGAAACTCAAAAATCCAATCAATTAAATCTCGGAATTATGTTATTACTCGCATTGTTAGAAGCAGCAGGAATCGCTAAATTAGGTGTAGGCCTTGGTGCCGGTGTAGCAGCAATCGGTGCCGGTTTGGGCATCGGCAAGATCGGCTCCTCTGCCATGGAGGCCATCGCTCGCCAGCCGGAATCAACCGGCGACATCCGTACGAACATGATTATCGTGGCTGCCCTTGTGGAAGGTGTGGCCCTGTTCGCAGTGGTGGTCTGCCTGCTCTGCCTCTTCCTCTAAGCACAGAAAGGCAACTCACACGGATGGCTCACCAATGTGGCCATTCTGACTGCCTACACTCACAAGCATCCCAGCTCCCCCACGCACAGCCGACGTTGCGCACCAGTGCCATGCGCCTCGTGCTGATGGGGCATGACTCGCGGCAACGGGCCGTGCGGAGGGAGTGATGCTTGACCTAATGAGAATACAAACACACAATCATTGCTTATGCAATCCATTAATCTGCCATCCATCCTGACTCCCGACCTCGGACTCTTGTTCTGGATGCTGCTGGCTTTTCTCATCGTGTTTCTGCTGATGAAGAAATTCGGTTTCCCTGTCATCATCCAGATGGTGGAGGAACGGAAGAACTACATCGACGAATCGCTGAAGAAAGCGCATGAAGCCAACGAACGCTTGGCCGGTATCCAACAGGAAGGCGAACGCATTCTCGATGAAGCCCGTCAGCGTCAGGCCGAAATCCTGCGACAGGCTAAAGAAACGGGCGACAGCATCGTCGGCGAAGCACGCAAGAAGGCTGAAACTGAAGGTGCCAAGATCCTGGAAGATGCGAAAGCACAAATCGCGGCCGAAAAGGAAAAGGCCCTGCTTGACATCCGTCAGACCGTAGCCTCACTCTCGCTCGACATTGCCGAGAAAGTGATGCGCCAGAAACTTTCGGAAAACGGCGAACAGCAAAAACTCATTGAGCGCATGCTCGACGACATCCGCTGATGGTGACGCTTCGCCCCAAGTCAGGTACAAATAACACATTTACACTCCCAATATGGATTTAGGCATCATTTCCATGCGCTACGCAAAGGCTTTGCTGAAGCTGGCGTGTGAGAACGGAGAGGACGACAAGGTGTATGCCGAGATGCAAACACTCGCAGCCTCCTTCAACCGGGTTCCCACACTGCAGAAGGCTTTGACCAATCCCGTGGCATCAGCTGGAGAAAAAGAACGCCTCTTGCAATTGGCCATCTGCGGACAGGATTCGCCGAGTGCCACGTCGCAAGCATTCATCGCGCTGATCGTGAAGAAAAAACGCACCGACGTCATGATGCTTGTGGCCCATTCCTTCTGCTCCCTCTATCGCGAGAAGCACCACATTATCCAGGCGCGGCTCGTCGTACCCACGGAAGTTGAAGAGAAGGTGGTCGGCCAGTTGCGCCAAGTGGTCGAACGAAAATCTTCGGGCAACATCCAGTTTGAAATGGAGGTAAAACCGGAGATCGAAGGGGGATTCATTCTGGAATACGGTACTTACCGGCTGGACGCCAGCTTGCGCACCCAAATCAGCAAGATCAAACGACAGCTGACCAAGTAAGGCTAACTGCTCTCGCAGGTGTTCCCCTATTCACCCTATTGTCATCCTTCCTGCCAGAACGTTCATTCCGGCACAGAAAAGGGAGATGACTGGGACTCTACTTCACACAAATACTTTTAGAAGAATAAGAAAATGTCCAACAATATCAAACCCAGTGAGGTGAGTGAAGTGCTGCTTCGCGAACTTCACGGCATGGACACCGACGTTAAGTTTGAAGAGGTTGGCCTTGTGCTCACCATCGGCGACGGTGTGGCTCGCATCTATGGTCTGAACAACGTGACCGAGAACGAGCTCATCGAATTCGAGAATGGCGTGATGGCCGTGGCCATGAACCTGGAAGAGGACAACGTCGGTGCTGTGCTTCTCGGACCTTCAGAAGGCATCAAGGAAGGCCAAAGCGTGAAGCGCACAGGACGCGTGGCATCCATCGAAGTGAACGAGAACATGCTCGGACGAGTGATTAATCCTCTGGGCGAACCGCTCGACGGTGGAAGTGCCATTGATGGCAAGAAATATGTGATGCCGCTCGACCGCAAGGCTCCTGGTGTGATTTATCGCCAGCCGGTGACCCAGGCTCTCCAGACGGGCCTGAAGAGCGTCGATTCGATGATTCCTATCGGACGCGGACAACGTGAGCTGATCATCGGCGACCGACAGACGGGAAAGACGGCCATCGCCATTGACACAATCATCAACCAAAAGGACTGCTACGAAGCCGGTGACCCGGTGTACTGCATCTATGTGGCTATCGGCCAGAAGGCCTCTACCGTGGCCAACATCGTGAACACACTGAAGGAAGCTGGGGCTATGCCCTACACCATTGTGGTGAGCGCCACAGCGGCCGAACCTGCCGCCATGCAGTACTACGCCCCCTTCGCCGGTGCTGCCATCGGCGAGTTCTTCCGTGATCGCGGCAAGCATGCGCTCGTGGTGTACGACGACCTCTCGAAGCAGGCTGTGGCCTACCGCGAAGTGTCGCTCATTCTGCGCCGCCCATCAGGACGCGAGGCTTATCCGGGTGATGTGTTCTACCTGCATTCACGTCTGCTGGAACGTGCTGCCAAGATCAACAACCAGCAGGAAGTGGCCGAAAAGATGAACGACCTGCCCGAATGCCTGAAAGGCGAAGTAAAGGGCGGAGGTTCACTCACTGCACTTCCGATTATCGAGACACAGGCCGGCGACGTTTCTGCCTACATTCCTACGAATGTGATTTCGATTACCGACGGTCAGATTTACCTCGACACAAACCTCTTCAACCAGGGCTTCCGCCCGGCCATTGATGTGGGTATTTCGGTCAGCCGTGTGGGTGGTGCCGCCCAGATCAAGTGCATGAAGAAGGTGGCTGGTACGCTGAAGATCGACCAAGCCCAATACCGCGAACTAGAGGCTTTCTCAAAATTCTCGAGCGACATGGATGCCGTGACGGCCATGGCCATCGACCGGGGTCGCAAGAACAACCAGTTGCTCATTCAAGCCCAGTATTCCCCGATGCCGGTGGAAGAGCAGGTGGCCATTCTCTATTGCGGCACACATGGCCTGCTGAAGGAAGTGGCTATCGATCGCGTTCGCGACTTCCAGGAGCAATTCCTGCAAGTGATGCGTGCACAGCATGCCGACGTGTTGCAGCAGTTGCGCGAAGGCAAGTACAATGAGGAACTGACTGCCACGATTGAAGGCACGGCTGCTGATGTGGCAGCACAATTTAAAAAGTAACGGACTATGGCTTCACTCAAAGAAGTTAAAACACGAATTGCTTCTGTCAACAGCACACGCAAGATAACGAGTGCCATGAAGATGGTGGCTTCATCGAAGCTCCACCACGCCCAGCTCGCTATTGAACGTATGCGCCCCTACGAACGGCAGCTGACTCGCATCATGTCGACCTTCATCAGCTCGATGGAGGGAGAGGTGGACACTCCTTATGCCGAACAGCGTGAAGTGAAGCGTGTGGCCATTATCCTCTTCACATCGAACTCCTCACTCTGCGGTGCATTCAACATCAACGTGGTGAAGGAATTCACGCGCATGCTGGAAGGATATCACCGTCAAGGTGTGGAAATCGTAAAGGTTTATCCTTTCGGCAAGAAAGCGCTGGATGCCGTAGCCAAAATGGGCTTCACTTCCCTACCCGACCTTTGCACCCAAATGGATCATCCGTCGTATGAGGCTGCATCGCAAATTGCCGAAGAACTGATGCTGATGTTCAAGAACGATGAAGTGGACCACGTTGACCTGATTTACCATCACTTCAAGAGTGCTGGTTCGCAGGTGCTGACCACGGAAACATTTCTTCCCGTTCAGATGGACAAGCAGGTTCCGGCACAGCACAACGGCCTTCAGGCAGGAACTGCTTCAGCGGTGAAAAGCGAAAAGCAGGCTGCGCTCAACTTTATTGTGGAGCCTTCGAAAGAGGAAGTGGTGAGACAGCTCGTTCCCAAATCGTTGCATTTGAAGGTGTTTGCGGCATTGCTTGATTCGTTGGCAAGCGAACATGCAGCGCGTGTAATGGCCATGCAGGTGGCTACCGACAACGCGGATGAATTGCTACGCGAGCTGACGCTTACCTACAACAAGACCCGCCAGCAGGCCATCACGAACGAACTGCTTGACATTGTGGGAGGTTCGATGAAGTAAAATGCTTTTGTGCCCCACTGATTCAAGCGGCAGAAGTGCTGCCTGAATGAAAAATAGTGAATGAGAAAAGAGAGGTGGAATTCCCTTAGCGAGAATTCCACCTCTCTTTATTGTCTGTCAGCACTCAGAAGAACACAGTTTTTCACTCGACAGGGAGGACTGACTGGCCTGCAGCCACTCAAGGGTGAGGCTACGCCACAGAATATATCGCAGTTCAGAAGGTTGCCTCATTGCCCTTGGCACGCTTTCTCTTGCGTTGGGGCACAAAGAGGTCGGTAAACTTCTGGAAATTGCGTTGCAGCATGAGGCCTATGCCCTGTGTGGTGAGTGCACTCTTCGTGAAATAGCGATCGGTCGTTTCACTGTAAGCGCGCAAACTGATGTTGCCACGCGGCGTGAGCAGATAACGGATGTCGAAATCGCCAACGAAGTTGGAAGCATAGGTGGGGCGGTCACGATAGCCAAAGTTGCCGTTGATCAGAAGACGGTCGTTGAAGAGCCTGCCTTCCAGCAGTCCGCCTACTTCAATGTCGTTCCATCCCGTCGTGCCCGGTGCTACATTCGTGCCAAAACTCCAATGGGAGTTGTTACCCAACACGTTTGATATGGCGGAATTGAGCTGCCCCGTCAGTGTGGTCGAAAGGAACGAGCGCATGGCTGCACTGCTCTGCTGCTGGGAAGAAACCTGAGAAAGGCTACCGGATGTGCTGGCCGTATAGAAGCGCCCCACGCCAAGCAAATAGATGATTTGGCGATTCATGTCCTCGTCGGTTGAGATGAGCTGTCTCACCATTTGCTTTTCGTCCTCTGAAATGTTGTGCAAGTCGAGGTCAAAATTGATGGCTGGTGCACCGGCCTTTCCAGTGATGTTGAGCAGGCAATCGACTTTCACTGACTTCTGGCCAAAGCCTGCGCCATAGTTCAAATCGCTCAAAGACACGCTGTTAACCGTATATTTTGCCTGCATGTCCAGCGCGGCCGACATGGGGTTACCGGCAAAGATCAAGCGGCTGCCAGGCTGGATGTTGAGGTCTTTGCGAATGATGTCTTGAATGCTCAATTTGTAAGTACCACGCTCAAGCACATAGGTGCCGTACATCTCGAAGGCTCCTTTATTGTGGAATGAGGCGCGAATGGGGCCGGAACCATAGAGCGTGAGATTGTCGCCCGACTTTGGATCGGTGACAATCTGCACTTGGGCCTTCGGATTCATGTCAAGCAACAAGTTGAGCTGAATGTCAGTGCCTGGCTCTGACGGCTCGTCTTCTTTGATTGTTTCTTTCGCATCTGAACGCAATGACGGCAGAAGAGAAGCATCGTTGGCCGGTTCTTTCATTGCGTGGAAATGAACCATGGTGTTGTCTATCGTAGCTGCTTCCTGCGTTCCCAAATCATAGACCAAAGTAGTGCCAGCCTCTGGACGAAGATTGATGTCGGCCACAAAATGACTGGGCCATCCTTGCAGATGGACGTTGCCGGAAGCATAAGTGGTTGACTTGAAGGGCATGCCAGACCCTGCAGGTGAATCGTAGCAGAGCAGATGTTCGGCCGTGAGGTCAAATGCATAGTTGAGCTTTTTGAGGTGGGTGTGGCGGAGTTCACCATTTGCAGTTCCTTTGCCTCCCACTCGGTCGCTTACTTTGAATTTGTTGAATTGAAACGCTCCCGGAACCATGCGTACATCGCCCTCGGTGACATCATAGAAGACTCCTGTCGAAAGCACACGGGCATGAGCATTTGCTTTCACTTCTCCCTCAAAGTCCAGTTGCTTGAAAGGACCATGCAGGCGAACGTGTCCGGTGGCATCGCCTCCGAATTCGCCAAAAATGCCATCGATGTAACGGTTAAGGAAACGAAGGTCGGTGCGCTTGGCCGTTATGGAGAGGTCAAGCCCCTTTTCTGCGGGTGAAACGTATCCTTTCACCTTAGTTCCTCCTCTACCTTCGTGAAGAGTCATGTCGGCATCCAGATTAATGCGTTTGTCGGTGGAGTTCCAATTGGCCGCGATGTCGGCAGCACCCATCGGGCCTTTATTGAAACGAAAGTCTGGCAGATGAATGCGTGCATGCAGCATAGGGTGCTCGGGAGTGTGGAGGAAAACGGCATCGCCGGTGGCCAGACCACCGAATTCAACGGCATCAAAGTCAACAATACCGAGGATATAGGCCACATCAATATTCTTGAGATGAGCCACTATGGAATCGTTTGACTGCTTGGACAAGCGGCCATCGACAGAAAGCGATTGACCCGGACGACTGAGGCAGACATTGCTGATGGTGAGTTCCTGATTGCGCGAGGAGAAACTCCCCGATGACACGTGCCACACAGTGTCAGCCAACAGGAACTGAGTGGGACGAATGTGGGTGAGAAAGTCAATGCGCCCGGACTTGGAGGGATAGAAACTGGTGTGCGTGTTGATTTCGCCTTCATAACGATGTGGGGTGCCCATTCCTTTCCATCCCACAGAAAGTTGCAGGGCTTGACGTATGGTGGCCAAATTGGCCTCTAACTTGTAAGGATATCCACCAAAGTCCTTTTGCAATTGCAGCAATGCTTTGTAAGTGGAGTCATTCCCGTGCAGAAAGAGAGACACGTGCTTGAACGTGTTTCCGTCGTAGTCCACGCCATCCGTAGTGAGAGACAGGTGTGAACGGCCACTCCCGGAATCGAAGATGCCTTGCAGCCACAGCGGCGACTCCAGATCGACATTCATACCCAAGAACTGCTTGAGCACATCCGTCTTGCGCAGTTGCAGGAGCAGGGACCACTTCCCAGAATAGGGAGTTTTCGGAGCTGGAAGCAATCCAGGGAGTGCCTTCTGGGCTATGGTGCAAAGGGCTCGTGTGAAATCGGACGGCACCAGGCTACCGGTGATGCGCGCATCTGCAAAATCGCTTTCCATACTCAGCTCCGCACCATCGGAATGAGGGTGAAGGTCGAGCTTCAGATGGTCAAGCAAATAGGCTTGAAGCGGTCCTCCATCCATGCGGAATTTGCTGACACTCACATGGCCCATTGGCAGTGCACGGCGTGAGAGCCCATGCAAATCAGCAATTACCGTTCCTTGATAGGAAGCTGCTGACAATTTTCCACTCAAGCCTACCAGATTGGGACAAAACTTTTCGACGGTTGCTTCTACTCTGGCTGCATCCATACTTTGGCCATGAAGTTGCATCGTGGCATTGGCATGTAACCTTGCACTCGGATCAGTCGATTGGATGGAAGCACGCACAGTGGATCCATCCAAAGCCCCGAACAACCGTATGGGCTGAAAGAAACGTCCGTTATAATTCAATCGTTCCAAAGTGACTTGTGCACGCGCTGACGTGAGCCTGTGTGCATCATTCCATCCTGCTGCGAGGTGCGCATCGATGTCAGCTTGCTGTGGATAACGATTGTCAGCAAAGAACCGGGCGGGCTGCAACTGCCGGACATGCACAGAGGCATCCAGATTTGACGTGGTCCAATAGGCATCGGTTGCCAATCGTCCCACATTTGACTCGAAGCTTAACTTGGCATTGCCATGCCCATCCACATGATGATGCAGGAAGCCTTTCGCAGAGAGGTCGCCAGCGCGAACCAGCCGCTGGAGCCAAAGGGTGTCGGGCATGAAGGCCGACACGGTGGAGGTAAGGAACTGCGACCGAGCTTGCAGGGAAGCCAAATGGGCTGTCAGATCGGTAATGCCACGGTTGCTGCGAAGCAGCACAAGATCGCCCTGAAGTCGGAATCCATCGTCATTGGCCGACAGGTCAAGGCTGTTGAGCTGTATCCGTGAGGGATTGACCAGAAATGCTGTGCTGAAACGCGACACGACATGAAGGCCTTGCGGGAGTTTTAGCAAACTCTTCAAGTCGTCTGAATCTATCTGTGCTCCGCTGAGATTTCCCTGCACACGAAGTGTGGGGAGAAGGCGTTCCCATCCCGATGTGGCATCGTAAAGGAGAGTCAAATCGCTTTGCGAAACGCGCGAATGAGGCATGGACCACTCAAAGTCGCGGACGACGGCCCCATGCCGATTGGCGTCAAGCTTCAGGCACAAATTGTCCAACTGGAAGCCACTGGACTCGCGAAACGACAAAGAGCGAACACGAAGCTTCAGTCCATCACGATTGATGGACTTCAGGCTGATGTTGGCATTCACCTGATTGACCTGAAGGTGTGATGGATTGAAGATACCAGGCGTACGGGCTACATAAAGCTGATGATAACCCACGTTCACCCGACGTAGTATGATGGAATTGATGCGCAAGTTCACGCCAGACGATGGTTTGTTATCCTTGCTTGCAAACGCATCAATCAGAAATTGGAAATTATCGGGCTGATCAGGCGATGGCCTATAGAGGCGAACGTCCGTGTCGAGCAAGGAAACCGCACGCAATGCCAACTGATCGCGAAGCAACGAACGAAGCTCTATCTTCGCAGTCATGCGTTGCGCTTGGAGCAACGGAGTGTGATGAAGATCGTCAATCCGCACATCACTCAAAATCACACGATTGAACAGTCCTATTTCAAGATTTCCTATAACAACTGTTGTGCCTAATTTTTCAGACAGCACATGGGCGGCCATTTGGGTAATGGCCCGATGCGTCGGTCCGAAGTTGAGCACAAGCAGCAAGAGGAGGTAGGCACCAATAAGAATTCCTACCACGAAGCGCAATATGTGTTTAATCCGTTTCAGAATAGAAGTGTTTCAGGTGTTTGAAATCTAATAAATTGCCGATGAGAAAGCACGATGTCAGAATGGGGGCACATCGTTGCTTTGGGTGAAAGTCATTCCATCAGGTGGAAAATCGGCTCCGATTCCTCCACCTAAATTGCTCTGCATGATGGTACTCTCGACAGTGGTGGGAGGAAGCTGCGCCGGAGTGTCAGGAAACGGTTGACCGGGAGACATGCCGGAGTCTTCGTCCTCGGGATTCTGGAATCGTGCGTAGGCTCCTCGGAAATTGAGCAGCACCGTGCCAACCGCACCATTACGGTGTTTGGCTATGATAATTTCAGCTTTACCGCGGAGATCATGCCCCTGCTCATCAGTGGTAATCTTGTAGTACTCCGGACGATGAATAAAGATCACCATATCGGCATCCTGCTCAATGGCTCCAGATTCACGGAGGTCGGACAGTTGCGGGCGCTTGTCAGCTCCCTCGCGGTTCTCCACACCACGATTCAACTGCGAAAGGGCCAAAATGGGGATGTTGAGTTCCTTGGCCAATCCTTTCAGCGAACGTGATATGGTGGAAACCTCTTCCTGGCGACTACCGAAATTCATGCCGGAAGCATTCATCAACTGTAAATAGTCAATCATAATCAAACGTACGCCATGTTCTCTGACCAAGCGACGTGCCTTGGTGCGCAGTTCAAACACCGAAAGCGAAGGAGTGTCATCCACATAGAGTGGAGCGCCATGGAGAATTTTGATTCTCTGGTCCAAACGTTTCCACTCATCAGGATCAAGCTGGCCGGTCTTAAGCTTTTCGCCCGTAACCTCGCACACGTTGACAATCACACGATTGACCAACTGCACGTTTGCCATTTCCAATGAAAACATGGCTACGGGAATTTTCTGGTCAACGGCAATATTCTTGGCCATGCTGAGTGCAAAAGCAGTTTTACCCATAGCGGGGCGAGCTGCAAGAATGACCAAGTCAGAATTCTGCCAACCTGCTGTCATCTTGTCCAATTTGTGGAAACCAGAAGGAATACCACTCATACCGTCAGTGCGCGCAGCTGCCTTTTGAAGCATGTCGTAAGCTTCTTTGATGACGGGATCGATTTGCGTATAGTCCTTCTTCACATTCTCCTGCGAAAGTGTGAAGAGCTTTCCTTCTGCCTCCTGCATGAGTTCGTCGATGTCCTGCGTGGCATCGAAGGCTTTCTGCTGGATGTTGGAAGTATAGGAAATGAGTTCACGCGCAGTGGCCTTTTGAGCAATAATGCGCGCATGATACTCCAAGTGGGCCGATGATGCAACGCTACCAGTGAGCTGGCCGATGTAGTATGGCCCTCCCACTTCTTCCAGCTGATTGGTCGATTTAAGCTGCTCAATGACAGTGAGCATGTCGACGGGTTTCTCGTCAAGATTGAGCCGACGGACAGCTTCATAGATGATCTGGTGACGGCGCTCATAGAAACTCTCGGGCTTAAGAATTTCGCTCACCTGATAGTAGGCGTCTTTCTCAATCATCAAAGCGCCCAATACAACTTTCTCAAGTTCTACAGCCTGCGGTTGCAAGTGTCCAAAATTGTCTGTAGCGGGCGATTCATTCTTTTTAGACCAAGTGCGTCGTGAGGTTTTGGAATTGCTATTTTGTTCAGCCATTATCGTAGATTTATGTTGGAGTGGTAAATGGTGCAATACCAATTGTTCGTATGATACTGTCAGCATCAAGAGTATTCTACCGGAGTTCTTCGTCTGAATTCTCTGTGTGCTGATAGGCACCGATATCGGGAAGTGTGCCTTCGGCCAGACGGTTGCGTCCTTGCGGGTCGCATGGATAGGTCTGCTCGGTTATCATGCGGTCGGCATGTCCCACTGCTCGCGACTTTGCCGAGAGGTCGAAGTTGAACTCCAGTGTCTTCAAGTCGAAGTCGGGGATGAAATTACCATCACGCTTCACGGAGTCGGCCTCTGCCTCATCCCACAAGCAATTGACCAGACGCTTGTCTTCCTTCTCTGGATGTGTGGTGTTGATCAAACAGTTGAAAAATGCATACTCATAGGCATCCTTTTCCTGCTTTGGATTGCTGCTGCCCATGATTTCATCACTTTGGGCACCTGTTATGATGCAATTGGCAAATTGTGCCGAGTGAAGCGGAAGACGCACTCCACCGTCATAATTCGAGAAATCGAGTGCCACACCACTACCACCGGTAAAATAATAGAAACGGGCTATCGTGCAGTGAACCATCGTGACATTTCCACCTCTCACTCTGACGCAGTCTCCTCCTGCATTCGTGATTTGTGAATTGCCCACATAGACATTAGCCATTCGGACACTTAGGCCGTGTCCTTTGAAGTTGTGAAGAACCGTGTTTTCAAGAAAGAGCGTTTCACGCGTGTCGTCGCACGAATCCACCTGAATGCCAAAATCAGCGCTATGAATATCTGCAAAATTTACATAATTGCCATAACTCTCAGAAGCGAATACGATTCCACCCCATTGACCGGGAATACGATCGTAGGGCTGATTGGTGAACATATTGTCGAATCTGTCACCGCGCATCACAACAGGACGGTCCTTTTCACCCAAAACCTGGAGCGTGCCTCGTACAATTAAACGGGCTCCTGCATGGAACAGCAATTGTGCACCCGCAGGCACCGTGAGTGTGGCTCCCGAATCGACAACCAATGAATCCATCACATGATAGGGACGAGTGGCATCTAGCACTTCATTCTGGCTGACGTGATGCCCCATGAGTGTGACAACTGCTTGTGCATTAGCCCTTAGAATGACTTGCTGCTTCTGTCCACCCTCGGTGATGAAGATCAAGGTATCTGACTGTGGTTCTAGATTGTCGGAATCATAAGCTGGAGGATTGCTGAAAGCATACACAAGCATACTGTCACGTGCCCCGATTTCAGCGTCCACTACATCTGCTCCCGTCAAAATGGCTCCGTCAACGTTGACCTTAAACGAGGAAGATGCACCTTTTCGAAGACTGATCCGCGGAAGCCTAATGGCCTTTGAATTGCGATTGTAAACACTCAACTGCTGCATGCCAGAGGGGACGTTGCAAAGCACTGTGCCAAAATCAAGCGTGTCGGAACTGAATTGAATGCGTGCTTGAGGAGAACGAGTGAAATCGTCGTCTTCCACACACGAGAACAAGACGGCCGAAAAAAGAATAGTCAGAATGGGAAACAGAAGTAGCTTGTTCATAGGAGGACTATGTGTGATGAATATGCCCATGGAGATGAAGGAGGAACCCACTGCCGTTGGCAAATAGTGTTTCGCCAAGTGAACTTAAGCAGCCGGGATGGCCGACTACTTCTGTTTCACTTGGCGAAATGCTTCAAGCGAAGCGTTGTGCCCCGCTCATAATCAGAAGGATCAGTGCTTGGCTGGTATGTGCTTTAGGATGTCGAGCAGATGATCCCATACCATCTTCACTGTGGGAAGAAGCAAGCGCTCATCAGGTGAGTGTACCCCTCGCAAGGTAGGCCCAAAGCTGACCATGTCAAGATGCGGATATTTTTCACTGAAAAGTCCACATTCAAGCCCTGCGTGGATGGCAAGGATCTTGGGTTCCTTATGGAACAGTCGCACGTAGCTTTCATGTGCAATTTTTACAATCTGGCTGTCGGGATTGAGTTTCCAACCGGGATACCCTTCATTGGTCACGGCTTGCGCACCACCTAACTCAAATGCCGCACGCACAATGCTGCTCATGTTTTCGCGAGCTGATGCAACACTGCTTCGTTGGCTGGTAGTGACGGTCACATGATCGCCTTCCACATGGATACTTGCCAAATTGGAGGATGTTTCCACCAGCCAATCAATGTCTTGACTCATGGCATAGACTCCATTATGAACCACATGGAGCGAAAGGAGCATTTGTCGTGCAGCGTCCTGCTTCATACACACGGGATTGCTTGCCGACACAGATTCCATGTAGCACTCAAGGCTCTTTTCGGTCAGCGAAAACTCTTCCTGCACCTCGGATTCATAAATATTGAAGTCGATGCGAAGTTGTTCCTTGAAGGCAAAAGGTACTGCACACACGGCATGCCCTTCACGCGGAATGGCATTATGAAGCCCACCACTCTGGATGTCCAACAATCGCAGGTCGGTACGGCCCAATTCCTGCACCAAGAAGCGGACAAGCAGTTTGTTGGCATTGGCTCGCTTCTTGTTGATATCATCTCCCGAATGGCCGCCCACAAGGTTGCGAACGCCCACTTGAAACGTGAAATAGCCTTCAGGCAATTGCTCTGTGGGGAAAGGATAGGTGCCAGTCGTGCGAGCACCGCCTGCACAGCTTACAAACATCTGCCCCTCATCCTCGGAGTCGAGGTTGATAAGGAAATCGCCAGTCATGAAGCCAGGTTTCATTCCTTCGGCTCCTGTAAGGCCGGTTTCCTCATCACGTGTAAACACACATTCAATGGGACCATGCTCAATGTCATCGGACTTGAGCAAAGCCATCTCCATGGCCACTCCAATGCCATCATCCGCGCCCAATGTGGTGCCTTTAGCGCGCATCCATTCGCCATCTATCCAAGTCTGGATGGCATCATGTTCAAAGTCGAAATCCACATTCTTGTTCTTCTCGCATACCATGTCCATGTGACTCTGCAAGATGACGGTTTGTCGATTCTCATAACCTTTAGTGGCAGGTTTACGGATAATTACGTTTCCTGTTTCATCGACTTCGGTCGGCAGCCCCAAGTCTTCGCCAAACTTGCGGAGAAAAGCAATCATCTTCTCTTCCTTTTTGGACGGACGAGGCACTTTGTTTACTTCTGAAAAGCAGTCAAACACAATGGCCGGCTGCAGGAGATCCTTTGTTTCCATATCTGTTGATTATGTTATTGCCAGTAGGCACAGGCTACCCTATGCTGCATCAAAAGTGAGGATAGCGACGAAAAATTCGCCTCGGCCCTTTGCGCATCAAGCACCTTGCACTAACTTTGCAACGCAAAAGTAAGAAAAATATATGAAACTCTATCTCATCACCCTTGCAATTCTTGCGATATGCATGATTCTGCTCTCGGTCAGACTCTTTGTGGGCAAACGATTCGTACGCACCCATGTTGATCAGAATCCGGAACTTAGAAGAAGAGGGATACATTGCGCACAGGCACAGGATGCGGAAGCAAGAAGGCATGCTAACGCCCAGTGCACTAAATGATGTGTGGAAGAATAACATACGCATCAGCAGACAGAAGTGCCTGATGCTGATTGCAAAAGAACAACACTAGAAAAATAAACAATACAGAAATGAAGCAAACAACCTGCCTGGGCATGATGCTGCTAATGGCTGCCTCCATGACCTTTACTGCCTGCAGCAAGAAGCAACCGACAGATCAGGTGAAGTCGAACGGACTTCCCAAGGCTGAAGCAGCACAGCCCGTATCGGGCGAAGTTGCCTTTGTCGACATTGACACTCTGGCACAACAGTACGACTACTGCAAAGAAGGACAAAAGGCATTGGAAGCGAAGCAGAATGCCTATCGCAACCAATTAAACCAAAAAGGGCAAAGTCTGCAGAATGCCATGATGGCATTTCAGAAGAAAATGCAATCCGGCGGTTTTAGCTCGCAGCAGGAGGCCGTAAACGAGCAGCAACGCCTTCAACGCCAGCAGCAACAACTGGAACAGTTCCAGCAAAAGATCGAACAGGACATGCAAACCGCAGCCGCAAACTATCAGCAGGTGCTGCGCGACAGCATCAACTCCTACTTAAAAGACTACAACAAGGATGGACGCTTCAAAATGATTCTCAGCAAGAGCGGCGACAATATACTTTACTCCGACAAGAAGCTTGACATCACGGCTGATGTAGTGGCTGGATTGAACAAACGCTATAGCAAGAAGAAATGATCTTGCGGGAGAATCGCAATTCTCCTTGGCCAACAATAAATAGGCGGAGCACCTTGTAGTGAACAAGGTGCTCCGCCTGTTGTTTTCATAGAGGGCCACGCCCTGGGAATCGTCATTTACGTTTCTTGTGAAAAATGCTGGTAAAACGATTGAACCGACGAAGCAATTTGTAGCCAGTCATCACACCGTCGTAAACGACAAACGCTTTCTCGGCTTGATTTACCCAACCCTGAAGTTTTGACGTTTCTGATGGAGTGGTAGTCAAGTCGTTCCAATGTCTGGAAATGGCTTTTTTGCTTTTCAGAATTTCCTTTTGCAACTGCCGTTTCTCGCGCTGCAAGCGTTCGTGTGTATATGTGTTTCCGTTGTTCATGACTAAGATATATTGTGAGGAAAAGTTATACTTGCCTTGGAGAGTCGGAAACGATATCCTCATCAGAATCGCCTAACATCACATTGGCTATGAAATTTACCACAGGAGCTTCCACCCAAGTTTTTCGTTTAAGATAAATCAGCACGCCTAACAGCAAGTAAAATAATGCTATGATGGCATATCCCATGGCCGTGCCGACCCACAATGCCAAAGTGGACGCGAAAGTAAAGGAAAGGAATACGAATACGGCTGAAGCCAGCATAAACAACAAGATGGAGAGAATCAAAGCACTCGCCAGCCGAGAGAGTTTGCTGACTAAAGAAAGCTTCCAACTGCGCCCGTTGAGCTGGGCGTAATGCACAATTTCCTCAATGAGTTGGCTGAGCGTTTCTATGTTTCTGTCGCTTGAAAGCATATTGTCAGGAGTTTAATAGACGAAAGTGAATGGAATCAAAAGGATGGAACCTCCACTCGGCTGCATTGGTGCATGCTTCGATTGAGATTCCATCCTCTCTGTCAACAACTACAACGTGAATCCGTTTCAGTCAGCAGGCTGGAGCTCATCAGCGATGTCGTCAACGAGCGATTCCATTTCCTTCCGGTTGAGCTTGATGCCGCGCTTGCGAATGGCATCGGCAATTTTCTCACGAGTGTCGGTTCCTTTTTCCGGGGCAAAGAGAATGCCGCATGCAGCGCCGACTGCTGCACCGCCCAAGAATGCGGCCAAAATGCTTAATCCTTTCATGCTAATCGATGTAATTAAGGGTTGTTGGTACTTTGAACGGTTCAAATATACGAATAAATTCCGACATACGAACAATGAATCGCCGAAAATCTACGCAGGGGGATTCATTAAGGGCGCTTTTATAAATGTTTAACCATGACTCCTCTGCAACTTAGCAATACTATCGCTAACTTTGTGGCGACTTTGCATACATGAAGGCATAACAGATTGCTTTCGAGCAATATGACAAGGTGCCATCATCTGTATTGATAAACGAATCCAGAGCAAAGCCAGCCCTTGGGCAATTAAGGAATGAAACTGACTAAAAACCTGCAAACAAGAAAGCAAAATGAAGAAGAATCTGTTCATCGTGCTGGGCATCGGTGCCGCAGTACTTTTCACAAGTTGTAAGTCTAGGCAAAGTGCCTACCGCCAGGCTTGGGAGAAAGCCCAACAGTCGCAAAATGACGGTGCACAGAACGAGCAGCAGACTACCACACCGGCTACAGACCCCGTGACAGTGACTCCCGTCACTCCAGCACAGCCCGCCGTGACCACCGACAATTCGGATGTCCGCACCATCGATGGCGAAACGAGCGTACTGAAAGGAAGTCCATTGAAGACCTACAGCGTGGTAGTGGGCAGTTTCGTCACGCAAGCCAACGCAGAAAGTCTGCAGGCTCGCTTGGCCAACCAAGGCTATGAATCGCGTGTGCTCAAAACGAACGAAACGATTAACGGAAAGACAGGATGGTTCAGAGTTATTGCATCCTCATACGATGACAAGGCTACAGCCGCCCAATCGCGCAATGCACTTCGCGCACAGTATCCCGGCGCATGGCTCCTGTTCCGCAAATGATGCGGATTGAACTTTCATATTGATTTCGACTATCAGCTGTGACATAATCTTTTAGCCACGAAAGTGGCGCAAGACTATGACACAGCTTTTGGTCGTAATAGAGCCATACTGCAACATCACCAACATTCCTGCCCGACCCATTCTCACCTCCCAAACATCTGAAGCACGACATGAAACCATTGTTAGGCCTCTCCCTCAACGAACTAAAAGAAGTGGCATCCAATCTCGGCCTTCCAGCATTCGTTGGCAAGCAAATGGCCGATTGGATATACCGTAAGCACGTGACAAAGCTCGATGATATGCGTAACATATCAAAGGCCGCCCTGCACAAGCTAAAGGAAGAATACTGCATCGGCGCTTCCGCACCAGTTGACGAACAACGTTCGGTGGATGGAACCGTGAAATATTTGTATGCCACTGCCAAAGGTGACTTCATTGAAACAGTGTTTATTCCCGACGGTGATCGTGCTACACTTTGTGTCAGCTCACAAGTGGGATGTAAAATGCACTGTAAGTTCTGCATGACAGGAAGGCAGGGATATGTAAATTCGCTCACTGCGGGAGACATCTTAAACCAGGTGTATTCGTTACCCGAACGCGAACGCCTCACCAACATTGTGTTCATGGGACAAGGCGAACCCATGGACAATCTTGACAATGTGCTCAAGGCAACCCAAGTGCTTACTTCGGAATGGGGATACGGGTGGAGCCCCAAACGCATTACAGTGTCGACCGTAGGACTGGCCAAGGGGTTGCAACGTTTTTTGAATGAAAGCCATTGCCACCTTGCTGTTTCCCTGCACCACCCCATTCCATCGGGCCGCGAAATGCTGATGCCGGCCGAAAAGGCATTCAGCATTGTTGACGTGGTGCACCTGCTCGAACAGTATGATTTTTGCAGAAAGCACAACGTCCGCCAGCAGCAGGAAGGTGCACGTCAACGCAGGGTGTCGTTTGAATATATTGTCTTTTCGGGCATCAACGATACGCTTCGCCATGCTGATGCACTGATTGATCTTCTGAAAAACCTGGACTGCCGCATCAACCTGATTCGCTTTCACGACATTCCAGATACAGACCTTCATGGAGTGTCTGACGAAAAGATGCTACGCTTCCGAGACTATCTGACAGCTCATGGGTTATTTACAACCATCAGAGCTTCACGTGGGCAGGACATTTTCGCCGCATGCGGTTTGCTGTCAACAGCCAAGCAGGAAGCCCAAAAACGAGAGAAAACTTCAAGCCCAACAACCCTATAAAGATAACGACACACATCATGCCAGAAAACAACAAACAGCCCCGCACAATGGAAGAGAATGACGTTCAAGCCCATATGCTTTCCACATCTGAACCCCGCATCAGAGTCGGCATTACGCAAGGCGACACGAATGGGGTCGGCTGGGAACTCATCCTTCGCACATTTGCCGACACCGACCTATTGGACATGTTTACCCCTATCGTATACGGCCATGCTAAAGTGGCCAACTACAACCGCAAAGCATTGGGAATCAATACTCCATTCAAAGTGATTGATTCGGCTGAAGAAGCACAAGAAGGCCAACTAAACGTGGTCAACGTTTCTTCTGACGACTTGGTGGTAAACTATGGTGAGGAGAGTGCTGAGGCCGGACACGCTGCCTTTTTGGCACTGGAGCAAGCCGTGTTGGACATCAAGGAAGGATTTATCGACACGATGGTGACTTCTCCTATCAATAAGGCAAGTATCCAAAGTAGCAATTTTCGCTTTGTTGGCCATACGGAATACCTGCAAGACAGACTCTCGGAACACGGAGAAGAATCGCTCATGATCCTCTGCAATGACCTGATGCGAGTGGCACTGGTAACAACCCACCTGCCCATTTCCCAAGTCAGTGAAGCCGTGACCCAAGAGAACGTGGCAAGAAAAGTGCAGTTACTTTATGAATCGCTGCAACGCGATTTCGGTGTGTCAGCACCGCGGATTGCAGTACTTGCATTGAATCCGCATGCCGGCGATCATGGGGTACTGGGAAATGAAGAAACTGAAATCATTGTCCCCTCCATCGAACAGCTGACTACTGCGGGCGTTCCATGCTTCGGTCCCTATGCCGCCGATGGATTCTTCGGAACGGGCATGTACCGCCATTTCGACGGAATTCTAGCCATGTATCATGATCAGGGATTGGCCCCATTCAAGGCACTTACAACAGATGGTGGAGTCAATTTCACCGCAGGACTACCAATCGTACGCACATCGCCCGACCATGGCACCGCTTACGACATTGCAGGCAGAGGAATCGCCCGAACCGACTCGTTCAAAAGGGCCATTTACGCATCCATCGACATTGTGCGTAACCGCAAGGCATACGATGAGGCACACGCCAATCCTCTACCCAAATTATATCACGACAGAAGGGAAGATGAACGTGGCGATCGTGGTCCCAAACGACCGAATGAATCAAGAAGTAACGAGAACAGACAATAACCCAACAGAAACAGACTGAGAAAACGGCACTACCCGTTTCCACAGCACATCATTTTCATGAAATTTGCCATCATAGCCGCCGGCGAAGGATCTCGCCTGCAACATGAAGGAGTGGCTCTGCCCAAACCCCTCGTGCCCATCTGCGGAGAGCCTATGATAGATCGGCTCATCCGCATCTTCAGGAAGAATGGCTCAACAGAAATAGTGGTGATTGTGAACAAACTCAATCCCCTGACCCAACAACACATTGAACAATTGAAGGCCGAAGGAAAAGCCGACGATGTGACGCTCGTGGTAAAGACCACCCCCAGTTCCATGCACAGCTTTTGGGAAATCAGCCGTTACCTTGGCAAGGAGCCTTTTTGCCTTACCACCGTCGACACCATCTTCCGCGAAGAAGAGTTTGCCGATTATATCCGACACTTTGAAGAAAGCACGATGGATGGCTGCATGGCCGTCACAGACTACATTGACGATGAAAGTCCACTTTATGTGGGCACAGATTCCGAAATGAACATTACAGGATTTCACGACCAAAACGAAGGAGATACTTTCATTTCAGGCGGAATATACGCTTTAAGCCCCATTGCCTTGCAAACGCTGGATCATTGCATTGCTACAGGACAGAGTCGAATGCGTAATTTCCAACGTGCCTTGGTGGCCGACGGATTGAAGTTGGAGGCATACGCTTTCAGCAAAATCCTAGATGTGGACCACGCTTCAGACATTACAAAAGCAGAAGCATTTCTTGCATCACGATGAAAGCAAATTCAGTCATACATCCCAAGATGCTCGGCATCAGCCGTTCTCACCGATTCAGTCCTAACAGTACAGGCCGAGATGAAGCCATTTTTATGGCTGTTGCAAATAGGCTTCAGCGCCTCGGAGGAGACGTCAGCATCATTAGCGAAGATTTGTTTGTAGGAGTCGACCTTTCGGAATTTTCACTCGTGTTCTCCATGGCAAGGGGCAGAGACGTGCTGAAAGAATTAGCCGAGGCTGAAAAGCAATGCGAACTGATTGTGGTGAACTCTGCCACAAAGTTGCTCAACAGCACTCGGGCAGAGCTTTGCCGTATGTTCAGAGAAGCTCATGTGCCACAGCCGAACACAGTGGTTTGCAACCCACTTCAGGATGATTGCCCATCCATCATTGCGGAGCATCACTTGCAAATGCCACTTTGGTTGAAACGCGGTGACGCTTGTGCACAATCAGCGACAGATGTTCGGCAGATCAAAAGCGCAGACGAACTGGAACAGGCTATACGCGAATACGTTCAAAACGGAATAAGCTCACTTTGTATAGAAGAGCATCTGGAAGGCGATCTCATCAAATTCTATGGAGTGCAAGGTAGTGGTTTTTTCGTTCTCTCCTACCCTACAGAAAATCAAGGATTTAGCAAATTCGGCCTTGAGCATCACAACAGTGAAGTTCATCATTACGCCTTCGACCAACAAGCCCTCCACCGAATCGCCGAAAAGGCATCTGCCGCAAGCGGTTTCACTATTTACGGCGGTGACGCCATCATTCGCAGCGACGGCTCGTTTGCCCTTATCGACTTCAATGATTGGCCGAGTTTTTCTTCCTGTCGCAAAGAGGCTGCCAAAGCTATCGCCCAACGCATCTATCAGGAACTGGAGAATTGCCAAACACAAGCCAAATAAACATCATCAAACGGAATATCCGAATTGTTTCGTATCAGACACAACATACCAGAATTAATGGATAGCAACAATACTCCCCAAAGCCAATTGCAAGCCACTTTCAAGTCGCAAGACACTGAAGAGTGGCTTGACATTCATTTCACACGTCCACTGGGACTAAAATGGGCCTTGTTCTTCAGGCACTTCCACGTGCACCCCAATGTGGTGACCATCCTAAGCATCATTCTTGGAGCGGCAGCCGGTGTGATGTTCTATTTTCCCGACATGACACACACCATTATCGGCATCCTGCTACTGGTGTGGGCCAATCTCTACGACAGCGCTGACGGTCAGCTTGCGCGCATGACCGGACAAAAGACCCGTTGGGGGCGCATTCTTGACGGATTTGCCGGAGATGTATGGTTTTTCACTATCTATGCAGCGATATGCCTTCGGCTACAGACCGAAAACATTCCCTTCACACAAGTGAAATGGGGCATTGGGATTTGGCTGGTTGCCGCCATATCAGGCTTCGTGTTTCACGGAAAGCAATGCCAATTGGCCGATTACTACCGCAACATCCATCTGTTTTTTATCAAAGGAAAACAAGGAAGCGAATTGGACAATTTCGAAAAGCTCCGCAAGGAACTGAAATCCCTCACTTGGAAGCAAGACGGAATGTGGATGGTATTCCTTTACTTCTATGGGAACTACACACGTTCACAAGAACAAATGACCCCATCATTCCAACGTTTCAAAGCGATGCTGAATGCGGATTATGCCGGTCATATTCCACAACAACTCCGTACTGAATTCCGAGCAGGAAGCCTTCCTCTAATGAAATGGGCCAACATTCTCACATTCAACACTCGCGCCATCGTGCTCTACATCTCGCTCCTCATCGGAATGCCATGGATATACTTTGTGTTTGAAATCATCGTGATGAATGCATTGTTCCTACATATGAGAAATAGCCACGAAAGGCTATGCGACAAACTTTTTGACAAATACTCAAAACACTGATTTCGGGACCAATATGGTCTATTTCGACAGAAACATATGAAACCCCTTTTCCGTAACATATTCCTGATTTTCGGCATTGTAGCCATTGTGGTGATGCTCCGCACATTCAACGTTGACTATTCTCTGCTAGTCGAAAACCTCGACCGCATGGGGCTTTACCTTCCAGCTGTCATTGGCGTATGGATTTTCGTTTATGCATTTAATGCCTGGGCTTTTCAAATCATCGTCAACAACGGTACGCACGACAAGCACCTTTCCTACAGGCATGCCTATAAGCTGACTGTTTCCGGATTTGCATTCAGCTACACCACTCCCTTCGGATTTGGAGGCGGCCCTTATCGCGTAATGGAGCTCAGTTCCTACATTGGTGTGCCGAGAGCCATGTCGTCGGTAGTGCTTTACTCCATGATGCACATCTTGTCGCACATCTGCCTTTGGAGCACGTCGGTCGTGATATTTGCCATTGCTTACTATGAAAAGATGACCACGCTTCTTTGGGTGATATTTGCATTATACTTTTTGCTGCTTCTCATCGTATTGTTCGTGTTCAACCTTTGCTACAAGAAAGGTGTCATAGTCAAGCTTTTCACTCCGCTCCTTCACGTGCCCTTCCTCAAACGGCATGCCCGGCGCTTTTATGACAAGAACATTGATTCGATGCGGAAAGTTGACGACAACATTGCCTATCTTCGGTCGCAACCGCGCGCTTTCTGGCTTTCCTTGTTCTACGAATACATTGCCCGAGTTATCAATGCGGGAGAATACTATTTCATACTGATATCTTTGGGCGTGCAGCTAGACTATTGGGACGCCATCCTGGTGTTGGCATTCTCGTCATTGGTCGGCAATCTCTTGTTCTTCCTTCCCATGCAGTTAGGAGCACGAGAAGGCGGTCTGTCACTCATCGTCAAAATATTGGGATTGAGTGCACCCGGCATAGGCATTTTCACTTCTCTCTACACCCGCATTCGCGAACTGGTTTGGATTCTTATCGGTGTCAGCCTCGTCAAGATCGGCAACAAGCAGATCATGAAAGGATAAACTAAGGCAAAGCAAACATTTAATGAATTGAAAGGACACAACGCATGAAGGCACTTTTATTCGACTATGGCGGCACGCTTGACACAGCTGCTTGCCACTGGTCATATGTAATAGAAAAAGGTTATCAGGAGGCGGGCATATGCTTGAATGAAACGGACTTTCGCACGGCCTACGTTTACGGCGAGAGAACATTGGCACGTAATTGCATTGTTTTACCGCAGGACGGTTTCAAGCAACTGATGCTGAAAAAGGTGGACATAGAATTTTCCGATTTGGAGGCCCATAACGTTCTTCAATTTAAAACCAAAGAAAATCGCAACGTTGCTATTGAAAAAGTAGCATCTTACTGCGACAAATTCGCCCGGCAACATGTGCTTGAAGCAGAACCTATTCTAAAAGAATTATCGCACCGATACAAACTGATCATGGTGTCGAATTTCTACGGAAATCTCCGCACGATTCTTGACGAATACGGCATTAGCGGATTCTTTGAAGACATTGTGGAAAGTTCTGTCGTGGGTGTAAGGAAACCGGATCCTGCCATTTGGGCGTTGGGGATTAAAGCCGCACAATGCCAGCCCCAAGAAGCGATTGCCATAGGCGACAGTTTTTCCAAAGACATCCTGCCTGCTAAAACTCTCGGATGCAACACCATTTGGTTCAAAGGCAAAGAATGGGAGGAGAAGTCCTATGATGAAACAGTACCTGCACATATCATCACGAAGTTGGAAGACTTGTTGAAAATCCTTTGAGCCAAGCATCAAAAATATCCAACTTCTTTTGCGACTTTGACAAAGATACAGTAACTTTGCATCAAACTAATGGAATCGGTCACTACAAGTGAGAATTTGCAGCTTCCTTAAAAGAAAGTGTTGCACCGATTCACCAACAAATTGAGCATTTAGTATTCTAAAATACCAATTTTACAAGACATGGAATATTCACACGAAGTTCAGAACATGTGTTGTGTTGCCAAAGGCCCCAACCATGGTCCCGCTCCCATCCCCGAGGAAGGAAAGTGGGTACAAGCAAAGGAAATCAAAGACATCTCAGGTCTGACTCATGGTGTGGGTTGGTGTGCACCCCAGCAGGGTGCCTGCAAGCTTACACTCAACGTGAAGGAAGGCGTAATTGAGGAATGTTTGGTTGAGACAATCGGCTGCTCTGGTATGACTCACTCCGCAGCAATGGCCAGTGAGATCCTCCCCGGAAAGACTATTCTCGAAGCTCTCAACACCGACCTCGTATGCGATGCCATCAACACCGCCATGCGTGAACTCTTCCTTCAGATTGTGTACGGCCGTACACAAAGCGCATTCTCTGAAGGTGGCCTCGTTGTAGGTGCCGGCCTTGAAGATCTCGGCAAGGGCCTCATCAGCCAGATGGGCACGCTCTATGGCACGAAGCTCAAAGGCACCCGTTACCTCCAGCTCACTGAAGGCTACATCACCAAGATGTTCCTCGACAAGGACGATCAGGTAATCGGCTATGAATTCGTTCACATGGGCAAGTTCATGGATGCCATCAAGAAGGGCGTTGATGCCAATGAAGCCCTCAAGAGTGTGACTGGTCGTTACGGCCGCACGACCGAGGAGCAGGGTGCAGTTAAATCAATTGATCCACGTAAAGATTAAGGAGGAACACACAAATGATTAGAGAAGTAAAGTTTGAAAGTCAGGACCGCCGCATGAAGCAGATTCTTGCTGCTCTCAACAAGCACGGTATCAAGGACATCGAAGAAGCTAACCAGATTTGCGAGTCCTACAACATCGATCCTTACATGGAATGCGAAAGCACCCAGATGATCTGCTTCGAGAACGCAAAGTGGGCCTACGTAGTAGGTACTGCCATCGCACTGAAGGAGAAGGCAAAGGATGCTGTAGAAGCTGCCGAATACATCGGCGAAGGTCTTCAGGCATTCTGCATCCCCGGTTCTGTAGCAGATGACCGTAAGGTTGGCGTAGGCCACGGTCGCCTCGCAGCCCGCCTCCTCTCCCCCGAAACCAAGTGCTTTGCCTTCCTCGCTGGCCATGAGAGCTTCGCTGCTGCTGAAGGTGCTATCAAGATTGCCCAGATGGCTAATCAGAGCCGTCCCGCCGACAAGCCTCTCCGCTGCATCCTCAACGGTTTAGGCAAAGATGCTGCCATGATCATCAGCCGTATCAACGGCTTCACTTATGTGCAGACGAAGTTCGACTATTTCACTGGCGAACTGAAGGTGGTGAAGGAAACTGCCTATAGCGATGGTCCTCGTGCAAAGGTGAACTGCTATGGTGCTGACGATGTGCGCGAAGGCGTTGCAATCATGTGGAAGGAAGATGTTGACGTTTCCATCACGGGTAACTCAACCAACCCCACTCGCTTCCAGCACCCTGTTGCCGGTACTTACAAGAAGGAGCGCGTACTCGCTGGCAAGCCTTATTTCAGCGTAGCTTCCGGTGGTGGTACGGGTCGTACACTTCACCCCGACAACATGGCTGCAGGTCCCGCTTCTTACGGTATGACCGACACCATGGGCCGTATGCACTCTGACGCTCAGTTTGCAGGTTCTTCTTCAGTGCCTGCTCACGTTGAGATGATGGGCTTCCTCGGCATTGGCAACAACCCGATGGTAGGTTGCTCTGTAGCATGCGCCGTAAAGGTTGATTTGGCTCTCAACAAGAAGTAAGAATCTACTGCTTGATATGATAATAGGAGGAAAACAAAGATGTTTTCCTCCTATTTGTATTTATAGGATTCGAATAATCGACCTATAGGTCAGAAAACAGCAAAGGTGAAATCTCATTCCGAAACTTCGCCTTTGCATTTATAAACCTATTTCAGTTTCATCAATCATTTCACAAGCACTTTCTTTCCGTTCACGATGTAACAACCACGACCTAGTTTCTCAGATTCCCTCACGTTCACCATTCTCCCATCCAGCGTATACACACCTTTGAAACGAATGTCCGAAATGTGGGAATCCATGAATACAGGTGCCAGTATGCCGGTTGACGGATCTGAAGGTAAAGAAAACTCACGAAGCAGCGAAGCCCGAATAGCAGGAAGAGCCAAGTAAGCCTTATTCGCACCATTCTTGAAAACGCCTCCAGTTTTCTCTCCCCAATAGAAGGCCAAATGCTTTGAACTTCCATTTTCATCCACTTCCGTCACATAATATAGTTTATAGAACTTATAACTATCTACCGATTCTCCTTCTGGTGCAGTGGTAAGTTCTTCCTGTACAGAGCCACGGAGATAATTGTTGTCCATCGCTTGTTCCTCGCCCTTGCGTTCCGTTGCCAATGAAGTGTTATCTGGAGCAAACAACGAGTACTTTTTACCGTTTTCTCCTTTCACGAGCAATGCAGTACAAGCCGGAACAACAGCCCCTTCGTGGTATTTCCACTTGACCAAAAGCTCTTCATTGGCAGCATCGGCATCTGTGATGATGCTGCCTTTCAACCCATTGGGCATTACAAACGGCTTATCCACATAGTATGTACCATAACCTTCCGAAGTCCTAATCTCAACTTCGCCTACTTTTTCAGGTTTCGTATACTCGTAGATGTAAGCTTGGGGTAGAGTGGAATACATTTTGAAAAAGGAACAATTCGTACTGATTCCTATATAATATCCTCCAATTTTTAGTGATTGCAAAAACACCCCATTGTCATCAGCAATTAAATAGAAATTTTTAGAGAATCCATTAGATAAATGTTCTAAAACTCGAAGATTGCCTTCTTTACATGCCAAATTACCTGAACCTTGTGCAAAACGGATTTCAACCCTTGCACTCTTTTTGTCGACAAACTTAAACTTTAAGACACAGATTTCATCTTTAGAGTAGAAGTCGCTGAGAGCCACGCTATTTAATGAATTCTCATCTCTTTTTTCACTACTTAATACAAAGACGTCTGAACCTGTTTCTTTACCTTTTGCCAACAACACATATTCTTTTTGGGCATCAATTTCACCTATCGCATGCACTTTCTTCAACCCTAAATAGCTATCCTCTTGAGCAATCAAGCTGTGGAAGGATACTATAAACAGAAACAGGAATATGCACAAACGACCCAAGGAACGCTCCTCACAATGCATACGACTAGTAAGCATATCAAAACTGTTCATCTTCATCATCATCCGTTTTATACTTGTTTGAAACTCCCCCCTTCCACAAATAGTTGTCTGCATCAGAATCTACATCATCTGAAGAGGAACCAGAAGTAGCTAAAACTCCCTGCATGCAAAGTTCTATCACATACAAAGACGGTGGAAAATATGGCTTCATCGCTTTAATCCATCAATTTAATAAATAAAAAGTTATGGTGACAACCCAAAATAAGGTTGCCACCATAGCCATGATTCAAAAAAGTTTATTCCTCAACGGCAGCTTGGGCGGCAGCAAGACGAGCAATGGGCACGCGGAAAGGAGAACAACTCACATAGTTCAAGCCAACCTTGTGGCAGAACTTCACGCTGGAAGGCTCACCGCCGTGCTCACCACAGATGCCACATTTCAAATCAGGACGTACCGTACGGCCCTTGTTGACTGCCATTTCAACCAACTGGCCTACACCATTCTGATCAAGCACCTGGAAGGGGTCAACCTTCAGAATCTTCTTCTCCAAATAAACGGGGAGGAAACTGGCAATGTCATCACGAGAGTAACCGAAGGTCATCTGCGTCAAGTCATTCGTACCGAAGCTGAAGTATTCAGCACGTGAAGCAATGCGGTCGGCAGTCAAAGCAGCACGCGGAATCTCAATCATCGTACCCACCTTGAAGGGAATTTCAATGCCTTCCTCTGCAAAGAGAGCGGCAGCCTCATCGCGAATCACCTTCTCCTGAGCCTCAAATTCATAAAGGATACCTGTAAGAGGAACCATAATTTCAGGATGAGGATCCATGCCCTCACGCTTCAAGTCAATGGCTGCACTCAGAATGGCACGAGTCTGCATCTGGGTAATTTCAGGATAGGTGTTGCCCAAGCGGCAGCCACGATGGCCCAACATCGGATTGTGCTCACAGAGGCTTTCCACACGCTGACGAATATAGTCAACGGTCACACCCATCGCATGAGCCATTTCTTCCTGTCCCTTCTGATCGTGGGGAACAAACTCATGCAAAGGAGGATCCAAAAGACGCACATTAACGGGATAGCCATCCATTGCACGGAAGATGCCCTTGAAGTCTTCCTTCTGATAGGGAAGCAGCTTCGCAAGTGCCTTCTTGCGTCCTTCAACATCCTCAGCCAAAATCATCTCCCGCATGGCTACAATCTTCTCATTGTCGAAGAACATGTGCTCTGTGCGGCAAAGTCCGATACCTACTGCACCAAACTTGCGAGCCACTTCAGCGTCGTGCGGCGTGTCAGCATTCGTGCGAACCTGCAAACGCGTATACTTGGAGCAGAGATCCATCAAAGCAGCGAAGTCACCAGAGAGTTCAGCAGCCTGTGTCTTGATTTCGCCCTTATACACACGTCCGTTCGTACCATTCAGTGAAATGAAGTCTCCTTCATGCAAAACTACGCCATCTATCTCAACGGTCTTGTTCTTATAGTCCACATTGATGGCACCGGCACCGCTTACGCAGCACTTACCCATGCCGCGAGCAACCACTGCAGCATGGCTGGTCATACCACCACGTGCAGTAAGGATACCTTCAGCCACGGCCATACCAGCCAAGTCTTCGGGAGAGGTCTCAATACGCACCATCACCACCTTGTGGCCATCCTCATGCCACTTGGCAGCGTCTTCGGCAAAGAACACGATCTGGCCACAGGCTGCACCCGGACTTGCAGGAAGTCCGCGAGTCAACTCCTGAGCATTAGCCAAAGCCTCTTTGCTGAACACGGGGTGAAGCAACTCATCCAACTTCTGCGGTTCGCAACGTTCGATGGCGGTCTTCTCGTCAATCATGCCCTGACGGAGCAAATCCATAGCAATCTTCACCATAGCAGCACCCGTACGCTTGCCGTTACGGGTCTGAAGGAACCAAAGTTTGCCTTCCTGCACGGTGAACTCCATGTCTTGCATGTCGTGATAGTGTTCCTCCAGCTTCGTTTGGATACCGTCAAGTTGGTGATAGATTTCAGGCATTGCTTCCTCCATAGAAGGATACTTAGCCTTACGCTCCTCTTCCGTGATGCCCTGAAGTTCAGCCCATCTGCGGCTTCCCTCAAGTGTAATTTGCTGAGGCGTGCGGATGCCTGCCACAACGTCTTCACCCTGTGCGTTCACCAGCCATTCACCATTGAAGAGGTCTTCGCCAGTAGCGGCATCACGGCTGAAGCATACACCCGTTGCGGAAGTGTTGCCCATGTTGCCGAACACCATGGCCATCACGGTCACAGCGGTTCCCCATTCAGCGGGAATTCCTTCCATCTTACGATAAAGGATGGCACGTTCATTCATCCATGAGTCAAACACTGCGCAGATGGCTCCCCACAACTGTTCTACGGGATCAGTCGGGAAATCCTGATGTGTCTGTTCCTTAATAGCTTTCTTGAAACGTACGACAAGTTCTTTCAGGTCATCCACCTCCAATTCGTTGTCAAGCTTCACGCCCTTGGCATTCTTCACTTCTTTGATAATCACCTCGAAAGGATCTTCATCGTCCTTATTCACAGGCTTCATACCAAGAACCACATCACCGTACATCTGCACGAAGCGGCGATATGCATCGTAAGCAAAACGAGGATTGCCGGTCTTGCGAGCCAAGCCTTCCACAACGTCATCGTTCAAGCCCAAGTTCAAGATGGTGTCCATCATGCCAGGCATTGAAGCCCTTGCACCGGAACGTACAGAAAGAAGCAAAGGATTCTCAACATCGCCGAATTTGCTGTTCATCAATTCTTCCACCAGACGAAGGCCATTCTCGACCTCGTCCTTCAGAAGCTTCACCACAGCCTCTTTGCCTTTGGCGTAATACTCATTGCAGACATCCGTGGTAATGGTAAAACCAGGAGGCACGGGAACTCCAATAAGATTCATCTCTGCCAGGTTGGCACCTTTGCCACCAAGCTCGTTGCGCATATCCGCGCGACCTTCAGCCTTACCATTGCCGAAAGTATAAACTCTTTTTTCGTCAGACATGGTATACATGTTTTAATAATTGTCTTCGAATTTCTAAAGGTCGAAAGGAATCACTTCTTCCTTCAACGAGGCAAAAATAAAAAAATGTTTTGGAACAAGCAAGCAATTTGCCGATTTTTGCGAAGTGAAGTTATTATTTCTTCTCCGTTTGGGTAAAACAATCAAGAACAGCATACAAAATCGTCCGTTCTCACCTGACTGAAGCATCATATCGCAGCTCGACCTCCTGCATGCCGCCGCATGCCGATTTCACCGGAACTGACAGGATATCTAAACGATACAAGGTACGCTACTTTGGCTATCACTCACACGAACTACCATCCCAATAGTTCAAGACGACATACAACAATGCCTTGGCAGCTCCTTCACGAGATACATTTCCGCTGTATATTACGTAAGAGATTTGTCCTTGTCAAGCGACAAGGTAGCAGGAATAATTATAGCGGCCTCAGTTCACTTGCCACCACACTACTCGCAGTACCAAACATTTTCAACCTGAAGTGTACAGCGCCCTTCTCCACAATGTGACTTATGACAATAAGTGGTTAGAATCCGCGAAAGTCTATTCAGCTACCAAGAGACTCAAATCCGACAAAAGTACCAATTTTCCATTCTTCATAAACCAGCTGTCACTTTCTGCTAAAAAGTTTGAAAATCCCAAAGTCCCAAAAGTCCCAGCCTTATATAAAAAGAGAGAAAAGAGATAACTCATTGATAATCAATAACAGCATGAAAGAGTACCACCCCTGGAACTTTGGGACTTTGGGACTAAATCAGGACAAACGGCTCCGATCAGACAAAAATAGTGAAAAGGCATTCATAGAGTAGCACATCAGAAATCCGTGAAATAGAACAATGTGCCTAATGCATATCCCCGTTCGACAGATGCAAGCAGACACGATTCGCATGGCCACAAGTGGATGATGTACGTGCTTCCTTGGTGTGGCGACACCAAACGGGTTAATACCCACCACACCTATCCTATTAATATACGCCTCAACGCTATCGTCCTCCATTCCGCTTTCATGCATCCACAACGCATCGAATCCGAGTCCGGTGCTGGCATCAACACGCCGACTTTGCTGCCTTCGGAATCACGTTTCACCCATTCACAGAAAATGCTTGCAGCTTTGTTCTCAAAAAAGTTTTAGAGAGTTTGTTCATTTTTATTTCGTATTTCAGCAAAAAGCACTATCTTTGCAGTGAAAATAGAGGTGGCAAATACAAGCATCATGCCTTAGCCGTAATAGTATCACTCGTTTCAACTGCGCATCAATCATGCGCACCTGCCATCTCTGCCTCCCATCAACGAAAGTAGACATAGCCATTAGCGTATAGAACCATAGCTTCCTCCAAGTTATTTTTTAAGTTATGCCCCATAATAAACGGCATACACTTCATACGCGTTCACATGCCCATTGACAAGGAAGTGTGCCAAGCCTTACGCCTACTTCATTCACACAAAAACATTCCAATCTACATATGGCAAATTTGACTGATAAGCAGTTGCTTGCGAAAGCCGAAGAAGAAGTTGCGGCGATTGTACAAGAGTCTGACAAATCCGTTGACAAAGACAGCAACGAAGAAGTCTCTCCTGCAGACAACACAAGTGACTCCACCAAAATAAAGTCTGCTACCAAAAAGCGTACACGCACAGCAAAGAAAAGCGTAGACGCAGCAAAAACCGACTCTGAAAGCAATTCAGATGCTGCCGCGAACGAGCAGCAAGAAACAGCCCCCCCAAAACGCAAACGGGGCCGTCCGTCAAAAGCAGAGATTGCGGCACGTGAAGCAGCAAACCAAACAAACGGAAACGAAGCGGATACGGCCAAAGGGAAGAAGAATGCCGATGATTCCTTAAGCCACACGGACAACAATGCTGCCGATACCACTTCCACCAAACCAGAAATGAAGAATCCTGAAATTCCTGGCTTTGTGGCCGACCTGATTCAGGAACAACAAAAGAAAATGGCAGAAGGGGAAGGAAACAGCAAGGAGGAACTGCAGCCAGAAGCCAAGGGCGAAGCAGAGGAAACACACACACCGGCCATTGCAACCTTAGCGGGAACTGCCAACGAAGATGAAGATTTCATCATCGTGAAGGACATCCCGGTGATATTTCAAGGAAGCGAACTTAATGTGCCTCAAATAGGGAACGACAGGACCGGCTATGACCCCTACCCTTACAAGGAGGAGCAGGTGCCACACAAACAAAAGTTCTACAGATTCCGCGATGACCCAGCCATGCAAGGCAGGCTGCAACAAGGAAAAGCAACAAAATCCGACAACCGAGAGGAACAGAATCAGTTCAAATCCGAACAACCGACTCAACCCTCACCTACCGACCACTTGCTGGAAGGTCGTGGAGTGCTTGAAATCGTGCCAGAAGGATTCGGTTTTCTTCGTTCATCGGACTACAACTATCTGGCCTCGCCGGACGACATCTACGTTTCCCCCGCGCAAGTGCGCCAGTTTGGGCTCAAGCCAGGCGATGTGGTACAAGGCAAAGTGAAGATTCCACGTGAAGGTGAAAAATTCTTTGCTCTCATCGAAATAGAATACATCAACGGCCTAACCCCCAACGAAGTTCGCGACAGAATTTCTTTTGAGCATCTCACTCCTCTGTTTCCCGAAGAAAAATTCAAGCTTTGCTCAGGAAACAGCACCGACAGTCTCTCCCGCCGAGTTGTGGACTTGGTCAGCCCTATTGGAAAAGGCCAACGTGCCCTTATCGTAGCACAACCCAAAACGGGTAAGACAATGCTCATGAAGGACATTGCCAATGCCATCGCTGAAAACCATCCCGAAACCTATCTGATGATGCTTCTCATCGACGAACGTCCAGAGGAAGTGACCGACATGATGCGCACGGTGAAGGCAGAAGTGATTGCTTCCACATTTGACGAGCCAGCCGCCCGCCACGTCAAAATCGCCGGAATTGTGCTCGACAAAGCCAAAAGAATGGTGGAATGCGGCCACGACGTAGTGATTTTCCTGGATTCAATCACGCGTTTGGCACGTGCCTACAACACGGTGGCACCTACTTCAGGCAAGATTCTCTCGGGTGGTGTGGATGCAAACGCCCTGCAAAAGCCCAAGCGATTCTTTGGTGCCGCACGCAACATTGAAGACGGCGGTTCGCTCACCATCATCGCTACGGCCTTGATAGATACGGGTTCGAAAATGGATGAGGTAATCTTCGAAGAGTTCAAAGGCACAGGAAACATGGAACTTCAGCTTGACCGCAGCATTGCCAACAAACGCATTTTCCCCGCTGTCAACATTTCAGCATCCTCCACCCGCCGCGACGATCTGCTTTTGGACGACATGACGCTCAAACGCATGTGGGTGTACAGGAGCTTCATATCGGAAATGACGCCCGTGGAAGCCATGACATCCATGCGCACGCAATTGGAAAAGACTAAGAACAACGAAGAATTCATAGCTTCGATGAACGGCTGATACCCTAATCGGGAAATGACATTTGACCGCTTGAACGAGTCACCTTGCACATACATGACAGGCGACTCGCAAGCGGTCAAATTCGTACTTATGCAACGAGCACATAAGTTTCCGCTAAAGAGATGACGGCTTGCCACCGACATAGGGTCGGCAGAGCGTGCAGAATGGCTCAAACAGCCTAATTTAAGGCAAATCAAGCTCTATTGGCAAAAATTCCCAGCCACAATGTATGGCCGAACGAAAGAAACTTGGTATCTTTGCCCTACAAAAATAGGTATTGAATAATCGATAAATGATAACAGACGAAGACAGAATTATCAAGGTTAATATAGAAGAGGAAATGAAGACCTCCTATATTGACTATTCCATGTCAGTGATTGTGGCGCGCGCCCTTCCCGACGTGCGTGACGGCTTCAAGCCCGTACACCGTCGCATCCTTTACGGTATGATGCGTTTAGGAATCACTCATGACAAAGCCACACGTAAATCGGCTCGTATCGTAGGTGATGTGCTCGGAAAGTATCATCCTCATGGTGACAGTTCCGTTTATGGCGCCCTTGTCAGACTGGCACAGGACTGGAATATGCGTTATCCGTTGGTCAACGGGCAAGGCAACTTCGGTTCGATGGACGGTGACTCCGCTGCTGCTATGCGTTACACAGAGGCCCGCCTTTCCCTGGTGGGAGAAGCAATGATGCAAGACCTCGACAAGGAAACCGTAGACATGGTGCCCAACTTTGACAACAGTTTGGTGGAGCCTTCGGTGATGCCTACGCGCATTCCCAACTTCCTGGTAAATGGCGCAAGCGGCATTGCCGTCGGTATGGCAACCAATGTGCCCACCCACAACTTGGGTGAAGTCATTGACGGCTGCGTAGCATACATTGACAATCCAGACATCACCATCGACGAACTCATGGAGCACGTCAAAGCCCCCGATTTCCCGACTGGTGGCTACATCATGGGAATGCAAGGTGTGAAGAGCGCTTACGAAACCGGCCGCGGAAGAGTCGTTGTACGTGCCAAGACGGAAATCGAAACTAACGACCAGCACGACACGATTGTCGTAACGGAAATACCCTACGGCGTGAACAAGGCAGAGCTCATCAAGAGCATTGCTGACCTTGTCAACACCAAACGTATAGACGGCATTTCCAACGTAAATGACGAAAGCGACCGCGAGGGCATGCGTATCGTTGTTGACCTGAAACGTGACGCGAACGCCAATGTGGTGCTCAACAAACTGTTCAAGATGACGGCATTGCAGTCGTCGTTTGCCGTCAACTGCATTGCCCTCGTTCATGGCCGTCCTCGCCTCCTGACCTTGAAGGACTGCATCAAATACTTTGTGGAGCATCGCCATGAAGTGACCATCCGCCGCACGCAGTATGACTTGCGAAAAGCACAAGAAAGAGCACACATCCTGGAAGGACTGATCATTGCGTCTGACAACATTGATGAGGTAGTTCGCATCATCAGAGCTTCACGCAATCCGCAAACAGCCATCGAAAACCTCATGCAGCGCTTCGAGCTGGATGAGCTGCAGGCTAAGGCTATCGTCGACATGCGACTGTCGCAACTCACCAACATGCAGCAGGAAAAGCTGCATGCCGAATACGAAGAACTCGAGAAGCGCATCGCATACTACGAGCAGATTCTCAGCGACGATGAACTCTGCCGCAAGGTGATGAAGGACGAGCTCATTGAAGTAAAGGAAAAATATGGTGATGACCGCCGCACCGAAATTTGTCTTTCAAGCGATGAGTTCAACCCCGAAGATTTCTATGCCGATGATGAAGTGGTGATTACCATCTCACACATGGGATACATCAAACGCACACCATTAGCTGAATTCCGAGCACAAAGCAGAGGCGGAGTCGGAGCTAAAGGCAGTTCCACACGCGACTCCGACTTCATCGAGTACATCTACCCTGCCACCATGCACAACACCATGCTTTTCTTTACGGCTAAAGGCAGGTGCTTCTGGCTCAAGGTTTATGACATTCCTGAAGGAGCAAAGAACTCGAAGGGACGTGCTGTGCAGAACATGCTGAACATCGACCCAGACGACTCAGTGAACGCCTGCCTGCACATCCGCAAACTCAACGATCCAGACTTCTGCCAAACGCACTATGTGATGTTCTGCACAAAGCAAGGAATCGTGAAGAAGACTTGCCTGTCGGAGTACTCCAGACCTAGGACCAACGGTGTGAATGCCATCAACATTCGCGAGGAGGACAGAGTGGTGAGCGTGGCTCTGACCAATGGTTCGGACCAGATTATCATTGCCAACAGAAACGGACGCGCCATCCGGTTCAACGAAGACACCGTTCGCCCCATGGGACGCACCGCAACCGGCGTGAAGGGCTTTACCCTTGACGATGACAACCAAGACGAAGTGGTCGGCATGGTTTGCGTGAACGACCCTGAGAAGGAAACCGTTTTGGTCGTGAGCGAAAAGGGGTATGGCAAGCGTTCGGCAGTGGAAGACTACCGCACAATCAACCGAGGCGGAAAAGGCGTCCGCACCCTTGACATTACCGAGAAGACGGGCAAGGTGGTGGCCATCAAGTCGGTAACCGATGAAGATGACCTCATGATCATCAACAAAAGCGGTGTAACCATCCGACTGAAACTGAGCATGGTGCGCGTTCAGGGACGTTTGACGCAAGGAGTGAAACTCATTGAACTGAAGAAGCGAAACGAAGAGATTGCCAGCGTTTGCAAGGTTTCAACAGACACCGATGACAATGCAGAAGAAGTCAACACTGCGGAATCAGATTCTTCAGAGCTTCAGGCACAGACGAACGAAACGCCGCTTTCTGAAAATCTTGGCCTCTTCCAGGATGGAGATTCCATCGATACTGGAATCATCTCTGATGCGAATTCCTCGCAAAACGACGAGCAATAAATCCCTATAGCAAGGAGTGAAGCCCGCCTTGTTTCTGAAGCAACAACCAGAATACGAGAAAGGTGGGCTTCCTTCTATTCCTATGTAATAATCCTAAACGATTCCAGCAAATGAAAAGATCATTTCTCAGCATCGCCCTGGCTTTGATGGCAGGAGGTGCATTTGCTCAGAACAGTGCTTTCTACAAAGCACAGGACAAGATGAACAAAGGCGAGCTGACAGAAGCCGCCAGCATCATCGAGTCGGCCTTGAGCAACCCCAAGACAACCAGTTTTGCCAAGATCTATAACCTTGGCGGACAGATCGAACAACGCATTTTCAACCCTGAGCTCATGAAGGCAGCCCAGGGCATGCCCTTCGACACACTGACCTTCTGCACCCATCTGGACAAGAGTGTGGAGTACTTCACCAAAAGCGAGGAAGCCAACCAGACTCCCGACGAAAAAGGCCGAGTGAAAGCAGACAAGCCCATTACGATGATGAACAAACTGGCCATCTCGCAGATGCTTGACTACTACAACTACGCAGCCATGTTCATGAACGCGAACGGCAACAAGGAAAAGAGCATCGAATACTTCCAGAAGTATGCCGACATGCCCAAGAATGGAGTATTCTCAAAGCAGGAAACCGACTCCATCTACAGCAGCAAGGCTCAGAACTATCAGCAGACCCGCTTCAATCTGGCCTACCTCTACTATCAGAGCAAGGATTGGGACAAGACCGTTGCTGCCTGTGACGAAGCTTTGCAGGACACCATGGGCACGCACGACCTCTATGTGATGAAGCTTTCAGCCCTTGGCGAGAAGAAAGACTCCGCTGCATGGCTCAACACCCTGACGGAAGCTGCAGCCAAGACTGGTTCTTCCAATTTCCAGCAGACATTGCTCTACTACTACATGCAAAACCAGAAGATCAGCGAAGCTGAGGCTCTGGCAAACAAGCTTGTGAGCGAACAGCCCGACAACAAGAATTCCTGGTTCATGAAGGGAGCCATCGAACTGAATGTGAAGAAGGACTATGCTGCCGCCCGCGCCAGCTTTGAGAAGGCCTTGGCCATTGACCCCGACTTTGAAGAAGCCCTTTTCAACATGGGTACGGCTTGGATCAACGACATCTATGACCAGCGTGTAAGCGGAAAGTTCAAATACATCGGCACGAACCGACGCATCGAAGGAAAGGGACAGGCAGCCTATGCCAAAGAAAAGGCCATCTACGATGCCGAACTGGCCAAGGTGAAGAGCTATTACGAAAAGGCCAAAGCTCCCCTGGAACACTTGCGCGAACTCACGCCCAACGAACCCAAGCGATGGGCTTCAGCACTGCAAATGGTTTATTCTTCTCTCCAAATGAAGGACAAAGCCAAAGAAATGGATGACCTGCTTGATGCCGCCAACCATTCTGCAAACTAAGTTTGGACACAACGATTGAACATCAATCGGAAACTGAAACACAAGTAAGCCTTGCGCATATATGTCGAACAATTCGGTTTAGGTTCTTGATTCCCCTCGCCAGCATTCGACCATGCGAAAGGCTTGCTTGCTTGTATGTCAGCCCATTGGCTTCCACCGTTTTCCCCACAATATCATTACAACCGTTCTATGTTTCAAAAGTTTTTTATCATTATAGCCATGCTAGTGCTCTGCAATGCACCTGCGCTGCAGGCACAGAAAGCTCTCAAAACACTGAAAAGTGCCTTGAAAGATAAGAAATACGCCGAAAGCGTTAAAACGATAGAAACGCTTCGCAAGGATAGTGTATGGAAGGACTCTCCGAAACTGGCTATTTATGCCATTGATGCATATAAGGGACTGAATGATGCTGAGAATCTGAAACTTTACCTAAAAAAGAGCTACGACACGATAGCCTTCTTCTCCACGACAAAGCAAATCATCGATGAATGCATCTTGCTTGATTCCTTGGAGAAAGCGAAATCAAAAGAGAAGTACAAAAGGCGCAAACTCATCACAGAAAACATACATAAGTACTTCAGCAACATTCCTCCTGCTGCACGATTCCTTTACAAAAGGGGAAAATTTACGGATGCTCTCCCATATCTCGAAATGAGCCTTGGGTTGCCCGGCACCGAACTTGGGAAAGACGCGCACATCACGGTCAAATCGAAGCAAAACCTGGCAGCTCTTCACGTCACATGCTCATTCAATGCAAAAGAATACGGCCGCATGATGAGGTTTGCAGAACTCGCACTTTCCGACACTGCCTCACGTCCCTACATCCTGCATTGCCTTGCACTTAAAAGTGAAGCCATCGGTGATACAGCCAACTACCGAAAATGGCTTGAGCAAGGGCTAAGAGAGTATGGCAGGCAGACATTCTTCTTCATTCATTTGGCTGATTACCATCTCAAAGCTAAAAATTTCAAGGAAGTAGAACGTATGTCAAAGTTGAGAATCAGCACCGACTCCACATGCAAGGCTGCTTGGCTTGCACTCTGCAATGCCACATTCCATTTGGAAGATTACGAGAGATGCATCGAATCTGCCCAAAAGCTCAGCTTATGCGATTCCACAAATGCTGAAGCCTACTATTATGAAGGTGCGTCCTACGCTGCCCTTGCCGCGCAAGTGCCCATACCCGACAACATCAATTCAACGGCTTACAGAAAAGCAACGCAGAATAGGCGCTCATATGCCCTCAAGGCCGAACCGGCTCTGGAAAAGTACCGTTCAATGACGCCTGAAAGCCAAAAAGTATGGGCTCCGCTGCTATACCAGACTTATCTCATACTCAACAGAGGCAAGAAATTTGAAGAAATCGACACCCTGCTTCACGGAGTAAAGGCTCAATGGCCCACCCGATAACACTACATCAAGACAACCATTCTTTCTACATATAATCAGATCATCATGTCAGATAAAGATATCACAGTAAATCCTCTTTTACAACCTTTCCACACGTTGCATGGCACCTTTCCCTTTACAGACATCGCCACAGAGCACATTCGCGAAGCAATCATGAAGGGAATGGAACAGGAACGAGAAGAGGTGAACTCTATTTGCACGAATGCGGAAGCTCCTTCTTTCAGCAACACGATCAAAGCTCTTGAAGCGAGCGGCAAACTGCTCGAACGGGCCACGACACTGATGTACAATCTGACAAGTGCTGCAACGTCGGATGAACTTGATGATCTGGCCAATGAGATGGCCCCCCTACTGGCAGATCACTCCAATGACATCATGCAAAATGGCCCCCTCTTTGAAAAAGTGAAATCAGTGATGCAAAATCCGCCCCAAGATTTGACGGAGGAGGACGCCATGCTGTTGGAACGGACTTTCGACAGTTTCGTACGCTCGGGAGCTAATCTACCTCAGACAAGCAAACAGAAATTTCGTGAAAACAGCAAACGAATTTCACAGCTTACGCTCAAGTTTTCCCAGAACCTACTCAAGGAAACGAACGATTTCCAGTTGTGCATCACTGATGAAAGCCAATTGTCGGGATTGCCCACAATCAACAAAGAGGCTGCAGCGGCAGAAGCAAAGGAAAGAGGAGTTTCTGGCTGGGTGTTCACCTTACATGCACCAAGCTATAGGCCACTGATGATGTATGCCGACAACAGAGAATTACGTCACGACATCTATTTGGCCTACAACACTTTATGCACGCATGAAAACGAATACAACAACTTTGGGATTGTAAAGGAACTTGTAAACCTGCGACGGGAACAAGCCCAGCTTCTGGGATACAAGAACTATGCCCAGCTAACCTTAAAAAGGAGAATGGCTCAAAATCCCGAAAACGTAATGAATCTTTTGCATGCGCTAATAGAACAATATCTTCAACCCGCCAAGCAGGAAGTCAAGCGCATCGAACAGTTTGCCAAGCAAATGGAAGGAGAAGCCTTCCAGCTCGAACCCTGGGATTTCAGCTACTATGCCCAAAAGCTCAACAAACAGGTCAACGACTACGACCCCAATGAATTGCGCCCTTACTTTGAGCTAAGCCAAGTGAAGAAAGGCGTGCTCGGATTGGCAACGCGTCTGTATGGCATTACATTCAAAAGGAACACATCAATCCCTGTTTTCCATCAAGACGTGGAAGCCTATGAAGTATTTGACAAAAACGGCGAATACCTCGCTGTCATCTACTTCGACTTTTTCCCGAGGAGCAACAAGCAAAGCGGCGCATGGATGACGAGCTATCAGGAAGAAGCATGCCACGCCTCTTCCCATGTTGATGCTACCCCCCAAAACACCCAACGCCCGCACGTGAGCGTAACCACCAATTTCACCAAACCTAACGGCGACACCCCCTCTCTGCTCACCCTTTACGAGGTGGAAACATTCTTGCACGAATTCGGACATGCACTTCATGGCATATTCGCTATGACACATTACGCATCCCTAAGCGGAACCTCTGTTTATTGGGATTTTGTGGAACTGCCGTCCCAATTTATGGAGAATTATGCCATAGAGCCGGAATTTCTGAGTACCTTTGCCAAGCACTATCAAACAGGTGAACCGCTTCCTGCAAGCTACATTGAAAAGATCCAGCGAAGCCGTCGCTTCAACGTGGCCTATGCATGCATACGGCAAGTTTCATTCGGCCTGCTTGACATGGCCTATTACACCCTTGAGGCGCCATTCACGGCCAACGTACTCGACTTCGAGCACAAAGCCTGGCAGGAAACAATCATGTTGCCACATCTCAGCAACACATGTATGACCACCCAATTCAGCCACATCATGTCTGGCGGATACGCTGCTGGATACTATAGCTACAAATGGGCTGAGGTGCTTGACGCAGATGCCTTTTCCGTATTTCAGGAGGAAGGAGTGTTCAATTCTCACACGGCACAGCGATTCCGCGATTGCATTCTTTCCAAGGGAGGCACAAGCCACCCAATGAAGCTATACAAGAATTTCCGGAAACAAGAGCCAAGCATCCAAGCTCTTCTGAGAAGAGACGGCATCACACAAAGTCAACCAGAACGGTAAACCACATATCGACCTATGACCCCAGAAGAGAAAGCTATCAATCTCGACAAGCGCTACTTACGAATGGCCCACATATGGGCCGAGAATTCCTATTGCACACGGCGTAAGGTAGGTGCGCTCATCGTTAAGGACAAAATGATTATCAGCGACGGATACAACGGCACCCCATCGGGATTCCCCAACATCTGTGAAGACGATAATGGTCTGACACACCCCTACGTGCTACATGCAGAAGCCAATGCTATCACTAAAATTGCACGATCAGGGAACAATTCAGACGGAGCAACTCTCTACGTAACGGATGCTCCATGCATCGAATGCGCAAAGCTTATCATCCAAGCAGGGATCAAGCGGGTTCTATACGACCGCGCTTATCGCCTCACCGATGGCATTGAACTTCTGAAAGAAGCAGGAATTGAAGTCAAGCAAGTGATAGTTTGATAAGTATGCCTAAACAGAGATTCCCCGCTGCCAATACAGTTCACGAACAGTTTAAAGACAAGATCCAAACATAGAATGAACAAGATTGATAAAAATCGATTCATGCCCATGATACTCTCCGCAGGACTCGTTGTCGGAGTTCTGCTTGGAAGTTTCTTTGCAAACCACTTTGCTGGCAACCGTTTGAGCATCATCAACAATTCAAGCAACAAGGTAATCGACTTATTCCATCTCATTGACGATCAATATGTCGATTCCGTAAACATATCGGACCTCGTAGAAAAGGCTCTCCCTCAAATACTCAAAGAACTGGATCCCCACTCCACCTACATTTCCGCCTCCGATGTGGAAGAAACCATGCAAGACCTCAAAGGCAGCTTTTCCGGAATCGGAGTACAATTCACACTCTATAAAGACACAATCCGGGTTGTAAAAGTGGTGAAAGGGGGCCCTTCCGAAAGCATTGGACTGCAAGCCGGCGACCGAATCGTAACCATCAATGGAGAAAAGTATGTGGGCGACAGCATCAGCAACGAAGGCACAATCAAACGTCTGAAAGGCCCCAAAGGGTCAACAGTAAAGCTCCACGTCGTCAGAGCCGGAGAGAAAAAGCCCATCAGCTTTCTTGTAACCCGAGGAGATGTGCCCGTAAAAACGGTTGATGCCGTTTATTGCCCCTCGCCTGGTATAGGCTACATTCGCGTCAACAGTTTTGGCGAAACCACCTATAGCGAGTTTCTTGCTGCATTGGCCAGACTGCAGACACAAGGCTTCGACAAACTGATTGTCGACCTACGCGGGAATCCTGGAGGCTATATGGAAACTGCCGTGCAACTCGCAAACGAATTTCTGCCCAAGAATTCTCTCATCGTATACACACAAGGACGCAAGTCACCACGCAAAGAATACAGGACTGACGGCAGAGGCACCTACCAAAACATGCCATTAGTCGTACTCATTGACGAAACGTCGGCTTCTTCAAGCGAAATTTTCGCGGGGGCCATTCAAGACAACGATCGAGGCACAATCATCGGACGACGTTCATTCGGCAAAGGCCTTGTTCAAGCCCCCATCGAGTTTCGCGACGGGTCAATGCTTAGGCTGACCACCGCACGCTACTACACCCCAGCAGGTCGCTGTGTGCAAAAGCCCTATGTGCCTGGAAAAGAAGAAGACTACGAAGCAGACTTACTCCTCAGAGCCGAACATGGTGAATACTTTTCAGCCGACAGCATACGCCAGCACGGTGAAAAATTTCACACAAAAAATGGTAGAATCGTTTATGGCGGAGGAGGCATTATGCCCGACATATTCATACCACGCGACACCACTGGCCTCACATCCTACTTCAAGGAAGCCTATTTCTCTGGTTTGATATACCAGTATGCTTACGCATATACCGACATATACCGCTACAAGCTGCAAAACGCCAGAAATGCATCTGAAATAGTCAACTTTACCCACGCACATCCAGTTGTTGAGGGGTTTGCCAACTACGCGGCAAATGCCGGACTCAAGCGAAGGAATCTCATGCTCAAACGTTCACGCAAGTTGTTGCAAAACTACATCACGAGTTCTGTGATCGGCAACATTCTTGATGAAAGTGAAGCAGCATCCTATGCCAACCTTTCAGATGCAGCCGTGCAACGTGCAATCCAAGTGCTTCAGCAAGGCCGAGCCTGTCCGACCACCAAAAGCAACTCCCAACCAATTGCATTGCGGCTTCAAGAAATACCCTTCAGCATGTGGCATTCCGGTAATACGAATCTATCTTATTTCAGCCAATGTTTTGTAAATCAACTCGTTGGCTGCCAGATGCCGTGCGTTGCCCCCATTTCAGAACATGAAAGCCTATCAACATGCATCAAGCCACGCAGAAAGAAAAATTACGAAAACTCTTGAAGGCAATTAATCAACGACAGAATCCCCAAGAGTTGAGCATTCATTCGCAAAGCATCATGCAGCGCATAGAAGCACACTCGCTTTTTCAGCAAGCGCAAGTCGTGCTTCTTTTTTATGCACTCCACGATGAACCCGACACACATGCATTCATAAACAAATGGTGTGGCAGCAAAGAACTATTGCTGCCCGCCGTAACAGGGCCGCATTCCATGGAACTAAGGCGTGTCCAGCCTCATCACCCCCTGGCCAAAGGATATTTCAACATTGACGTCCCCACGGGAAATGCAATAACAGACTATTCGACTATCAATCTGGCCCTAATTCCTGGCGTGGCTTTTGACAAGGAAGGCCACCGTCTCGGACGGGGACGTGGCTACTACGATCAAATCTTAGCACTTCCAGTGTTTAGACACATCCACAAAATCGGCATTTGCTTTTCACACCAACTGATCAGCGCCGTGCCCATTGAAGCCCACGATGTCAATATGGATGAAATCATCACCGACACACCTCTTAGCCAACTCTAGCATGCAATAAATGACGAGTTTTCCCGTTTATAGCATAGCGGGAACAAGCCATCCGACTTTCTATAACCACAACAGCCCCAAGATAAAACGATCTCCAATGACACTCTTTCTCTATCCATTCGTCACCTTCCTTGTCAGTGCATTGAGCACACTAATAGCCATGCCCATATTGCTTCGTTTCTGCAAAGTACGAGGCCTCTACGACACCCCTAACGAGCGTAAAGTCCACCATAACAATATACCCAGATTAGGCGGAGTGCTCTTTGCCCCAGCTCTTGCCATCGGCATGGAAACTTCACTTGCGCTCATGATTCTCCTGGATGACAGTTCATTCCACATCGGCCTTTCAACATGTTTGCTCTTTGGAGCTCTGTTCATGATTTTCTGCATAGGCCTCGTCGATGATATATTCGGACTTGATGCCAAGATTAAATTTGCAGTTCAGGCACTTGCATCAATGTTCATGCCTTTGTGCAACCTCTACATCAATAACCTCTACGGTTTTTGCGGAATTTACGAAATCCCCGTGTACATAGGCTACCCGCTTACAGTTCTGATGTCTCTGCTCATCATCAACGCAATCAATCTCATTGACGGAATCGACGGACTTGCATCCAGCCTTTCCATCATCATTCTTGCCATATTCTCATTCGTATTCATTCGCATTGACAACATGCCATTCACCATGTTAACAGCGGGCATGATTGGGCCACTACTCGTATTTTGGTGCTACAACATGTTCGGATCAGCAGAAAAAGGAACCAAAACGTTTATGGGCGACACGGGGAGCCTCATCTTAGGTTTCACATTCTCATACCTATGTATCAAATATGCGATGTTCAACCCCAATGCCATCCCCCTTCAGACATGCCCCATTTTGCTATCATTCACTTTACTGATCATCCCCGTATTCGACCTCATACGCGTTGCCATCGAACGCCTTTGTGAAGGAAGGGGCATGTTTTCCCCCGACAAGCGTCACATACATCACTTATTCCTAGGCTGCGGTTTCAGCATGCATCAGTCGTTAGCCTGCATATTGGCCATTCAACTCGCCTACGATGCGTTCAACTGCATCTGCTTCTATTATTTGCACATCTCATCCACTCTCATTGTTGCTTTCGACATTGCAAGCTATGCAGGAACCATATTTCTCCTTAAACGGTTGCAAGGCAAAAAGAAAGCAGCATAGGCAACGAACAGGTTTCACCACCAGCCCTGCCCCGCATTCCGCCTCACTCACAATCAAGGATGGGTGAAAACGATGACTTTCCATCAAGCACCATACTAGAAGGAATTTCATTTCAAAATTAGATTAAAATCGCAAGAACACTTTTGAGCCTCGCATTTTATCTTTAACTTTGCAATCAAACGAATTTAAGCAAAAAGAAGTACATGAATAAATTCATCCTCGCCATTTTCTTGCTGACATTTACGCTAAGCGCATCTGCCCAGCAAAGCAACACAAAGGCAAATGCCTACGAGAGCCGATACCTTGCAGGAGCCGTGCCAACCGTAAACGGCTACGTGCAGTTCAGCAAAACTTACGAAGTAAAGGGAAAATCAAAGAGCAGCATTTTCAATGCGCTCAAGCACTACACGGAAGAAAACGTGGTCAATGGCCCTGACCATTTGCCTCAAGCCAGAATGACGGAAGCAGATAGCATCAACGGCACGATAGCTGCTAGCTTGGACGAATACCTCTATTTCAAGCGTACGAAATGGCAAATCCACCGTGTTCATTTCTACTACCAGCTTGTGTTCGAAGTTAAAGACGACGGCTATACAGTTACAATGCGCAACCTGCACTACAAATACGACCCTGAAGCCAACCCCACCCAAGTCGGTGGAGACTATCGGGCTGAAAACTGGATTACCGATGAAGCAGCACTTACAGCAAACGGCAAGAAGCTCGCACGCATCAGCGGAAAATTCAGGAAAGCAACAATCGACCGCAAGGATGCCATTTTCCTGGATGCCGCACGTGCAGCTGGTGTAAAATTCAAAAAGAAGGTTGTGGAAGTGGAAGAAACAGAATAAGCATTCATCCCCGCATATCGAATTGTACATTTGACATACATACTTCGCAAAGAAGCCATCAAGAGCTTATTTGCGAAGTTTTTTTTATTCTGTTTCGCACTTTTTCCGCAAATCATTTGGAAGTACAAAAATATCATCGTACCTTTGCATCGCTTTTGACAAAAAGACATCGGGCGCTTAGCTCAGCTGGTTCAGAGCGTCTGCCTTACAAGCAGAGGGTCGGCGGTTCGAATCCGTCAGCGCCCACAGTTGACAGCAATTCAAATGCTGCAATTGCCGAATGCCTTTCGTCACAATCCTTTTATGCACCGGGCGCTTAGCTCAGCTGGTTCAGAGCGTCTGCCTTACAAGCAGAGGGTCGGCG